>CANFWV010000005.1 GCA_947450695.1 Comamonadaceae bacterium | reverse complement strand
CTTGATGCCCCATTTGTCGTTCAACACTTTGGCGATCGGTGCCAAGCAGTTGGTGGTGCATGAGGCGTTGGAAATGATGGCTTGACCGGCGTAGGTTTTGTCGTTGACGCCGTAGACAAACATCGGTGTGTCGTCTTTGCTGGGCGCCGACAAGATCACTTTTTTGGCACCCGCAGCCAAATGCTTTTCAGCGGTGGCTTTGTCCAGAAACAGACCCGTCGATTCGAGCACGATGTCGGCACCAATCTCGTTCCATTTCAGGACAGACGGGTCGCGCTCTTGCGTCAGGCGAATTTTGTTGCCATTGACGATGAGCGTGTTGCCTTCGACCGAGATCTCACCTTTGAAACGACCGTGCACCGAGTCGTACTGCAGCATGTAAGCGAGGTACTCGGGCTCGAGCAAGTCGTTGATGCCGACGATCTGGATGTCGCTGAAGTTTTGCACAGCGGCGCGCAACACATTGCGGCCGATGCGGCCAAAGCCATTGATGCCAATTTTGATAGTCATATCCTGGAGCTCCTAGAGTTAAAGATTCTTCAAATTCTGCGCACGCGCCGCCCGCTGGCTTATTTTTTGAACAGCACCTTGCGCACGGTGTTGGCGACGTTTTCGGGGGTGAATCCGAAATGTTTGAACAGAACTGGCGCCGGGGCTGATTCGCCGTAAGTGTCGATACCGACGACGGCCGCGCAGCCGTATTTCCACCAGCCGTCGGTCACGCCCATCTCAACCGCGATGCGCGGAATGCCTTCTGGCAGCACGTCTGATTTGTAGGCGGCTTTTTGCTTGTCAAAAGTCGTCGTGCTAGGCATCGACACCACGCGCACGGCGATCTTGAATTCTTTGGCCAGCAGCTCTTGCGCCTTCAGGGCCAACTGCACTTCAGAGCCGGTGGCGATGATGATGGCTTGGGCTTTTTTCTTCAAGCCGACTTCTTCGGGTTCAGCCAGCACGTAAGCGCCTTTGCTGATCTGACCGACGTCGTCCTTCGGCGCGTAAGGCAGGTTCTGGCGGCTCAGCAGCAAGGCGGTTGGCTTGTTTTTGTTTTGCAAAGCCACGGCCCAAGCCACGGCGGTTTCAGCCGTGTCACCCGGCCGCCAGACGTCGAGGTTGGGGATCAAGCGCAAGCTGGCGGCGTGTTCGATCGACTGGTGCGTCGGGCCGTCTTCACCCAAGCCAATGGAGTCATGCGTGAAGACGTGCACCACGCGCAGCTTCATCAGTGCGGCCATGCGAATCGCGTTGCGGCTGTAGTCGCTGAAGGTCAGGAAAGTGCCGCCGTAAGGGATGTAGCCACCGTGCAGCGCGATGCCGTTCATGATGGCGGCCATGCCGAATTCGCGCACGCCGTAGTTGATGTGGCGGCCGCCAATCATTTGGCCGTCAGCGGTTTCGGTCAGCACCACGGCGCCTTTGGCGTCAAAGCGCAAATTCGGTGTGCTCTTGGTGTTGGTGAGGTTGGAGCCGGTCAGGTCGGCCGAGCCGCCGAGCAACTCCGGCAAGCCTGCGGTGAAGGCTTCGAGCGCCAACTGAGAAGCCTTGCGGGAAGCGACGGTTTCGGCTTTGGTGTGTGCGCCAACAACGGTGTCCACTGCCAGTTGCGAGAACGATTTGGGCAACTCGCCTTTCATCCGGCGGGTGAGTTCGTCGGCCAAGGCCGGGAAGGCCGCTTGGTAGGCCGCAAACTTCACGTCCCATGCGCTTTCAATCGCTTGGCCTGCAGCCTTGGCATCCCAAGCTGCATAGACTTCTGGTGGCATTTCGAACGGGGCATGCGGCCAGTTGAGGACTTCGCGCGTGAGTTTGATTTCTTCAGCACCGAGCGGCTCGCCGTGAGCTTTGGCAGTGTTGGCGCGGTTCGGTGAACCTTTGCCGATGTGAGTTTTGCAGATGATCAAGGTCGGCTTGTCGCTGCCGTCTTTGGCCTTGGCAATCGCCTTGGCGACGACCTCTGCATCGTGGCCGTCAATCGGGCCGATGACGTTCCAGCCGTAAGCGCCAAAACGCTGGGCGGTGTTGTCGATGAACCAAGGCGCGACCTGCCCATCAATCGAGATGCCGTTGTCGTCGTAGAGCGCGATCAATTTGTTCAGCTTCCAGGCACCAGCGAGGGCGGCGGCTTCGTGGCTGATGCCTTCCATGAGACAGCCATCGCCCATGAAGACGTAAGTGTGGTGGTTGACGACGTCGTGGCCGGGGCGGTTGAATTCTTGGGCCAGCAGCTTTTCTGCCAATGCCATGCCGACGGCGTTGGTGACGCCTTGGCCGAGCGGGCCGGTGGTGGTTTCAATGCCCGGGGTGTAGCCGACTTCCGGGTGACCCGGTGTCTTGCTGTGCAGCTGACGGAAGTTCTTCAACTCTTTCATCGGCAGCGCATAACCCGTCAGGTGCAGCAGCGCGTAAATCAGCATCGAGCCGTGGCCGTTGGACAGCACGAAACGGTCGCGGTCCAACCAATGAGGGTTTTGCGGGCTGTGCTTCAGGTGACGGGCCCACAGCGCAACCGCCATGTCGGCCATGCCCATCGGGGCGCCGGGATGGCCGGAGTTGGCTTGTTGCACGGCGTCCATGGCCAAAGCGCGGATGGCGTTGGCCATGAGGGGGGAGTTGTTGTCAGCCATTTGCGGAGAGTCCAGAGTGAAGTTCGCGGGAATGAAAGGTGAAATTGCAGTGGCGCAGCACGGGTCTTTGAAGAGACGTTGAACCGAGTCTGTGCGCCGCAAAACCACTCATTTTACAGGGGTGGCGTTTGCGGTCCGCGATGCCACCCAGACCTGACGCCAACAGCGCCATGAATCGTCAGCGCCATAATTCTCCACCATGAGTACTGCCCCCATCCAACACGCACTGATTCTTTCGGCCGGCCGCGGCGAACGCATGCGCCCGCTGACAGACGTATGCCCCAAGCCCCTGCTCGAGGTCCAAGGCAAGCCCTTGATCGTCTGGCAGCTTGAACAGCTGGCGCACGCTGGCGTGCGGCACGTCGTCATCAACACCGACTGGCTGGAAGAGCAATTTCCGGCGCGCCTCGGTGACGGCAGCACCTGGGGTTTGTCAATTCGCTACTCGCACGAGGGCGCGCAATTTGGTGGCGCGCTGGAAACGGCCGGTGGCATGGCCACGGCCTTGCCACTGCTGGACTTGTCAGAGAACACACCGTTTTGGGTTTTAGCAGGCGATGTTTTCATGCCGGACTTTGCGTTTCCTTCCGCGGACGGTGCGCGCTTTGCGGCATCCAAAGCGCTGGCGCATATTTATTTGGTCCCGAATCCAATACATAACTTAAGTGGCGACTTTGGCTTGTCACCAGGTGGCATGGCACTCAACAAAGCGCCTGAGCAGTACACCTACAGCACGGTGGGTTTGTACCGGGCTGCGCTCTTGGCCGGTACGTCCGTGGGCCAGAAAGCCGCACTGGCACCATTGCTTCGCACAGCCATGCAGAGCGGGCGAGTCAGCGCGACGCTATATTCAGGCACATGGACCGACGTGGGAACACCCGAACGGCTGGCTGCCCTGAACGCGCAGTCGGTCTGACGCGCTGAACCCTCGTTGACCAGTCAAACCCGCAACAGGACTAGCCCGTGATCAACCCCCGCATTTACGAAAAACGCCGTGCCGTTGTGGCGCGCGCCCTGAAAGTAGCAGGTGGCGGCATCGCTCTGCTACCGACCGCGCCTGAAGTGGCTCGCAACCGCGACAGCGACTTTCCGTACCGCCACGACAGTTACTTTTATTACCTCACTGGCTTCACCGAGCCCGGTGCCTGGCTGACGATTGACGCATCAGGCAAAAGCACGCTGTTTTGCCGGCCGAAAGACTTGGAGCGCGAAATCTGGGACGGCATTCGTCTCGGCCCTAAAGCCGCCGTAGCGGCGCTTGGCGTGGACCAAGCCTTCAGCGTTGAAACAATCGACAAGACTATGCCGCAACTGCTGGAAAACCAGCGCGCAGTTTGGTTTCCGTTTGCCACACACAAAGGCTTGGAAACGCAAGTCGACGGCTGGTTGAACCAGGTCCGCGCGAAAGTGCGCTTGGGTGCTGAATGCCCGGGCAGTCAACACGATTTGTGCAAAGTGCTGGACGAGATGCGGCTCGTCAAAGACAAGCATGAGATCGACATCCTGCGCCGCGCTGGACAAATTTCGGCTGGCGCTCATGTGCGCGCCATGCAAACCTCAGCGGCGATGCTGCGCAGCGGTTTCAAAGGTGGCCTGCGTGAATACCACTTGGAAGCCGAACTACTGCACGAGTTTCGGCGTCACGGCTCGGAATTCCCAGCCTACACCAGCATCGTCGCCGCAGGCGCCAATGCCTGCGTGCTGCATTACCGCGCTGGCGACGCTGAACTCAAGGCCGGTGATTTGTGCCTGATTGATGCCGGCTGTGAGCTCGGCGGCTACGCCAGCGACATCACACGCACCTTTCCGGCCAACGGCAAGTTCACGCCCGCACAGCGAACGCTGTACGACATCGTGCTGGCCGCGCAATACGCTGCGGTCGCCGTCACCAAACCCGGCAAGCGCTTCACCGACCCACATGACGCGGCGACGCGCGTGCTGATCGACGGTATGTTGGAGACCGGCTTGCTGCCCAAGTCAAAGCACGGCAAAGTGGACGACGTGCTGGCCTCCGGTGCCTACCGGCAGTTCTACATGCACCGCACCAGCCACTGGATGGGCATGGACGTGCACGACTGCGGTGACTACACCGAACCCACGGGCAAGCCGACGCGACAAACCGACGCGCTCGGCCAAGACGTACTGCGCAAACCCTCCCGCATCTTGCAGCCGGGCATGGTCTTGACGATCGAACCCGGCTTGTATGTGCGCCCCGCCAAAGGCGTGCCCAAAGAGTTCTGGAACATCGGCATCCGGATCGAAGACGATGCACTGGTGACCGCCAAAGGCTGCGAGTTGCTGACCCGCGGCGTGCCTGTGGATGCGGACGAGATTGAAGCCTTGATGCAGGGGTGATGCGGTCCAAGCCGCGTCAGTTATTCCCCAGCCCCAGTGATTTGATGACCGGTGCGAGTTGCTTTTCGTCATTCTTCACATAGGCGGCGAATTCATCCGGCCCCATCACCGTCGGCTCTGCGCCTAGCGATGCCAGCAGCGCCAAGGACTTGGGGCTGTTCATGACCTTGGCCATGGCCTTGTCAAGGCGGTTGATGATGGCCTTCGGCGTGCCAGCTGGCGCGACGATGCCGTTCCAGGACTCTGACACGTAGCCTGGCAAGCCGGCTTCAGCAACGGTCGGAACCTCCGGAAAGATACTGGATCGGCGGCTGCTGCCGATCGCCAACGGGCGCAACTTACCCGCCTTCACATGCTGAATTTGAGGCGTGATATTGACGAATGACACTTCGACCTGGCCGCTCAACACGCCCAACACAGCGGGTGCTGCGCCGGCGTAGGGCACATGCGTCAGCTTGACGCCGGTCATGCGACTGAACAACTCGCCGCCCAAATGCGGGCCCGTACCAGCCCCCGCCGAGGCGTAGTTGAGTTTGCCGGGGTTCTTGCTGGCGTAAGCAATCAATTCAGCGATGCTGTTGACCGGAACCGAGGGATGCACGGTGATCAGGTTCGGGACGGTGGCAAACATACCGACCATGGCAAAGTCGTTGTGCGCGTCATAGGGCATGTTCGGATTGATGGTCGGTTGAACCACCAATGGCGCGACCGTTGCCAGCAACAAGGTGTAGCCGTCAGGCGGTGCCTTGGCCACAAAATTAGCGCCGATCAAGGTGCCTGCACCCGGTTTGCTTTCAACGATCACGCGTTGCCCCAACTCCGTCGTCAGCCCTTCTGCGAGCATGCGCACGATGGTGTCCGACGGTCCGCCTGCGGCATACGGATTGATGATGCGGATCACTTTGTCTGGCCACGTTTGCGCTTGCGAGAACACGCTCGCCAAGCTCAAGCAAACCAAGGCCAAGATGCATTTTTTTGTCGCGAATGGGTACATGAGCTCAATCCTTCTTGATGATGGGCGCGTTGGCTTGGTGAATCCAGCCTTCGCCGCCGGGCGGGCGCTGCAGCATGGGCCTGTTAAAAATCTCACCGAGTGCCGCGTAATACGGACCGCCCAAGCGCGCGATCGGGTTCATAGCTGCCGAATTGACGCGTTGTCCGTCGTAAATATCGGTCGACAGATGGAACGCCACCACCTCCCCGATGTACAGCGTGTTGTGGCCTTTACCGAGCGCAATGAACTGGTCCAGCCGGCACTCCATCTGAACCGGGGAAGCGGCGATGCGCGGTGGCTTGACGCGCGTGCTCGGCAGCAACTCAATGTTTAATTCGTCGGTTTCGCTGACGTCCGGCGGGTATTCTGAAGCGCTTGCGTGCATCGCCTCCATCGTCGCCAAGTCAGCCACGTTGACGACGAACTCCCGCGATTCAAGAATATTGCGTGCGGTATCTTTCAGGGTGTCCCCCTTCGAAGTGATATTCACCGCCAGCATCGGCGGATCGGTGGCGACGTAGTTGTAGGAGCTGAAAGGCGCTGCGTTCACACAGCCGTCTGCGTCAACGGTGGTGATCCAGGCGATCGGCCGGGGAACGACACAGCCCACGATGAGCCGGTAAGCCTCTGCCGTGTCCAGTCCGAGAGCGTCAACATATGCGAATTTTTTCATGGGGCCCCGTTCAATAGCGTCAGATCCTAAGGCAATCGACAGCAGGTGACCAGACAAAGCAGACCTGCTACTTTTGTCATAGCTGTAGCGATTACACCGGATAAGCCCTAGGCCGGCGAATGCCTCAAGGACCCTAAAATTAAAGAGATGTGCTCCACCAAAACGACCACCCTTGAGATCAACCTCACCGCTGACTTGCAAAAGTGGCGGGTGTTTTTGGCCATTGCTGAGCTGGGCAGTCTGACCCGTGCAGCCTTGTTTCTCGACAGCAACCAGTCCTTGCTGAGTCGCCAACTGAATGCGCTTGAGCGGGAATGCAAAAGCCGGCTGTTCACACGCACCGGCCGAGGCGTCGAAATGTCCGACATGGGCAAGCGTATTTTTCCGCAGGTCAAGGCTTTGCTTGAAGATGCGGAAAAACTTGAACACGACATCCGTAGCGAGATACACGAGCCTGCCGGACGCGTCACCGTTGGCATGTTGCCGTCGATCGGCTCGACCATCGTCGGACGACTCTTTGTCACTGTGCGTGAACGCTATCCAAACATCCAACTCAAGATTCTCGAAGGCTCTAGTGGGCAGGTTGATGAATGGCTGGCCAATGCCCGCGTCGACATCGCCATCTTGTATCGCTACGGCGCTGCGGCGACGCCTCAGGACCAATCGTTGGCGACGGTCGAAAGTTACCTGATCGGCCACAAGGGCGACCGGCTGACGGCGGCGCCTGAGATCGCCTTCAAAGAATTACAAGGACTTCCGTTCATTCTTCCCAGTGCACCGAACGGGCTGCGCACTGCGCTAGACGCCATGGCTCGCCAAGAACACATCGTACTGAACCCGGTGATTGAAGCCGACTCACTGCCGCTGCAAAAATCACTGGTGTCCAGCGAGCACCTTTACACCGTACTGCCTTTGCATGCGGTCTGGGCCGAGATCAACGCCGGGACGGTCCAAGCCTCGCGCATCGTTTCGCCAAGTTTGCAGCGCTCCGTCGCGATGGTTTTCACCAAAACCAAAGGCCCCGCCAAAGCAGTTTCAGCTGTTGCTCAACAGATTCAGCAGATCGTCGATGAAATGGCCTGTAACGGCATGTGGCGCTTGGGGCCGATGGCCTGAGTTCGCTGGGGGCATAGCAGCTCTGCTGCTTTTGAGCTGCCTTCAAGAGGTGCGCTGGCTATAGTTCATGGGCTCTCAAAGCAGTTGACTTGGAGGGCTTCACTCCGGAGAAAAACAGATGATCGACATGGCCACACGGCGCATCTTATTGCGAGCGAGCTTATCGGTTGGCGTGGCCAGTCTGATGGGTAGCGCCAACGCCGCCAGTTATCCGGACAAACCCATTCGCTTTGTCGTGCCCTTTCCTGCAGGTGGAGCCACTGACATCATGGCGCGCAGCTTGGGCCAAAAACTGGCCGAGCGACTGGGCGTTGCTGTGGTGATCGACAACCGGGCAGGTGCCGGCGGCGGTATCGGCGCGGAAGCCGTTGCCAACGCGGCGGCCGACGGCTACACGCTGCTGTTTGCCACCATGGGCTCGCTCACCATCAATCCCAATTTATACAAAAATTTGCGCTATGACCCAGTAAAAAGTTTCGAGCCGATAAGCCTCACCCACAACACTTCGAACTTACTTGTAGTCCATCCCAGCATCAAAGCCAATTCAGTGGCGGAGTTGATTGCGCTGGCCAAAAAAGAACCCGGCACCTTGAGTTTCGCTTCATCCGGCAATGGCACCACCAGCCACCTCTCTGGTGAACTTTTCAAGAGTTTGGCCAAGGTCGATTTGATCCATGTTCCGTACAAGGGCAGCGCGCCAGCCATAATTGACTTTTTGGGTGGTCGTATTTCGATGATGTTCGACACGGCATCGAACTTTGTCGATCACGTTAAAAACGGCAAACTACGCGCCTTGGGGCTGACGGGCACCAAACGCTCACCAGCTATGCCGGGGGTTCCCAGCATTTCTGAAACACCGGGGATGGAAGACTACGAAATGTCCCTTTGGCTGGGCCTGCTGGCGCCAGCCGGCACCACCAAAGACGTGGTCGCACTGCTGAATCGAGAGATCAGCCTAGCCCTAAAAGCGCCAGATTTGGTGCGCCAAATGACCGATGCTGGCATCGACATTCGGCTCAGTTCGCCGTCAGAATTTTCCAAGCTGATCCGGGATGACATCGTCAAATGGGGCTCAGTGATCAAGCGTGCCGGTTTGAAAATGGATTGATCTGCCGCACCGGTGGTCTGCCCTCTGAGTCATATCAGCCATGCGTTTGGCTGGTACTTTTAACGGCCTGCGCTGGTTAAGCTCTGTCACTTCAGGAGTTACTCATGGCCCGTATTTCATTTCCCACACCCGACACCATGGATGCAGACCAACGAAGGGTCTACAACAAAATTATTTCGGGCCGCCGCGGCAAAATTCAGGGCCCTTTACGGGTGGCCCTGCACAACGCTGAACTCGCGGACCGCTGGCAGGCGCTGGGCGAATTGTTGCGCTACAACACCACCTTGTCACCGCGACTGTCTGAGATCGCTATCTTGGTCACTGGCCGTGCATGCCAATCGCCATTCGAGTGGTACGCGCACCGCATCGAAGCTGAAAAAATCGGACTGTCTCCGACCTTGATCGAGGCCTTGTTGGCACAAACAACACCTGCGGGCTTGACGCCTGATGAAGCCATCGTGCATCAGGTCGCTGTCGAGCTGAACCAGTCCCGTTCGGTCACTGATGCAACGTACCAGACAGCGCTCGGGCTTCTGGGAGAGCGCGCGCTGGTCGAGCTCACCGCCTTGGTGGGCTACTACACGATGGTCGCGATGACGCTCAACACCCACGAAATACCGCTGCCTGAAGGTGTCGCTCCGGCCTTTCCTTTGCCACAACACGCAGGCCAGCCATGACCGAAGGCTGGGATTGCCACGGGCACGTCTTCGGTCCGTACGACCGTTATCCGCTGGCCGCCGGGCGCAGCTACACACCGCCGGAAGCCCTGCTGCCCGATTACCTGTCCCAGCTGGCGCGGCTAGGCCTGTCACATGGCGTTCTGGTCCACCCCAGCGCGTATGGCACCAACCTGACCTTGCTGCTGGATGTGCTGGCCGCGCAGCCGCGATTGCGCGGCGTCATCGTCGCGCGACTGGGCGACCTGCCAACGCTGAACGGGCTGCATGATGCCGGTGTCCGGGCACTGCGCTTTAGCCACCGCAGCAGTGCCGGCAACAACTTTCAAGGCAGTGCCGCGTTTGAAGATCTCCTGGCACTGACACCCGCCCTTGCGGACGCCGGACTGCACGCGGAACTCTGGACCGACTGCAAGGTCTTGCCCGACATCGCCGCGCAGCTGCGCGCGTTGCCGTTTCCGGTGGTGATTGACCACATGGGCGGCTTTGATACGGAGGCTGGTGTTGACGATCCGAACTTTCGCATCCTCTTGTCGCTGGTGGAGAGTGGCAAAGTCTGGGTCAAGCTGTGCGCCTACCGCAACCTGTTGAAAGCTGCGAGCATGGAGAAAGGATTGCCGTTTCATCAGGCCTTGGTGGCCGCAAATCCGGCACAACTCGTCTGGGGCAGCGACTGGCCACATCTGAATGTGGCGCCCGCACCAGACGCGCTGCAATTACTGGAGATGATGAAACGCTGGACGGCCAACGATGCCATCACGCGGCAGATTTTGGTGAGCAACCCGAAAGCACTGTACGAATAAGCGCTTGCGCCATCAGCTGAAAGAACGACGGCGGGCGCAGTGAGGTTCACGCAATCACAAACTCTTCTTCGACGACAAACGTTTTTTGCCGCCCAATAAAGCTTGATCCGTGGGCCAGCCATGCCAGCCCTTCAGGCGATGAAAACGCCTTCTCAGTCGCTTCCTGGCTGTCGAACCAGGTTTCTGCAATGCCATCGACCTGACCAAGCTCCCACACCACGGGGACGTCCTTGCGCTGTGGCTCACTGACGATGTGACACAAGGTGTAGCGGCGCAGGCCCGGTACGGCATGAGAGATCGGTAAATGGTCGTTCCAGTGTTTGAGAAACTCCTCTTTTGACATGCCCTCTTTGCGCGTGAGAAGCGATATGCGTTTAACGAGTTTCGGGCTGGGTTGGTTCATTCGATTTCCTAGGTTTGTGGTTCAACGTGATCACTCAGATTTGAGTCCTGCGGCATTCACCACGGACTTCCAAAGAGCATGGTCCCGCTTGACGCGAGCGGCAAACTCTTCTTGTGTACTGGTGCGCGGGCGCATGCCCTGAATGGCCAAGCGCTCCACCATGTCTGGCGATTGCAAGATAGCAATGACTTCACTGTTCAGGCGCGCGGCTATCGCCGGCGACAGTTTGGCTGGCGCAAACAAGCCCATGAAACCAAGCACCTCAAAACCCGGCACCGTGTCGGCAATGGGTATGACGTCGGGCAACAGGGCGTCCCGCGTTTTTGTCGAAATACCGAGGGCACGCAACCGTCCGCTTTGAAGAAAAGGGCGTATCTCCGAAATGGTGGCAAACATCCAGTCAATTTGCCCACCCAACACATCCGTCACCGCCGCATTGTTTCCCTTGTAGGGCACATGCGTGAACGGCAGGCCGGTCATTTGGCCCAGCAATGCTGAACTCAAATGGTTGCTGGACCCGTTTCCCGCCGATCCATAACTGAGCCCTTCTGGCTTGCTGCGCGCCAATGCCAAAAACTGCTTCATGTCTTTCGCCGGCGACTGCGCCGAGACCACCAGCACATTGGCATATTCAGTGAGCAGGGTGATCGGCATGAAATCACTGATCGGGTCATAAGGCAGCTTGGCGAGCAAGTGCGGCGTGATGGTGTGTGATGCGGAGTTGCCGAGTCCTATGGTGTAACCGTCGGGTGGTGCTTGCTTGAGCCGCGTCGAGCCGATGGAGGCCCCCGCACCGCCAATATTCTCAATCACCACCGGCTGACCCAGCCGCTCACGCAGCTTGTCGGCCAAGGGCCTGCTGATGATGTCCGTGGCACCGCCGGGTGGGAACGGGACGATGTACTTGATCGGCCGTGAAGGCCATTCCTGCGCCAGGGCCATTGCCGCAACAGCGAGCAGCAAGGTTGCTGTTAAAAATTTTCTGATCACGCTCGTCTCCATTTTTTAAAAAGCACTTTTAAAAAGGCATCACGAAAGAAGGACCAATTTACGACCATCGAGCCAAGCCCTGATGTTGTCGATCACGCCGCCATAAAAAGCGGACAGGTTTTCCGCTGTGGCGTAACCGAGATGCGGCGTGAGCACCACATTTTCAAAGCCGCAAAGTGGATGGGTCGAAGGTAACGGCTCTTGCCAAAAAACATCGAGCCCAGCGCCGCCAATCCGGCGCATGTGCAACGCATCAATCAGCGCGTCTTCATCCACCAGACCGGCACGTGCTGTATTGACCAAAAAAGCATCGGTCTGCATGGCCGCCAACTCGACCCGCGAGACCACTGACGCAGTCGTTGGCGACAGGACGAGGTGCAATGTCACGACGTTAGCGGCCTCGAAAAGCTCGGTTTTTTCAACCTTGCGTACGCCCGCCTGTGCCGCGCGTTCGTCTGTCAGATTGGGACTCCATGCAATGACGTCCATGCCAAAGGCTTGGCCGATGCGAGCCATGCGTTTGCCAATATGACCTAGACCCGCAATACCCAGAACCTTTCCCTCCAGCGCCTGCGCCAACTGGGGTTGCCAATGACCCGCGCACAACGCCGTGTGGGACACAAGCAAGCGCTTGTGCAATGCAAGCATCAAGGCCCACGCGGTTTCTGCTGTGGCGGCCAAGCCGTTGCGGGCACCCCGTGCACCGCAGACCGTGATGCCTTGACGGCGACACGCCTCTAGGTCAATCGCGGCATTGCGTAGCCCCGTACTGGCCAGCAATTTCAACCGCGGAAGGCGCTCAATCACAGAGGCCGGAAACGCCGTTCGTTCACGCATGGCCACGATGACATCGAAGTCCTGCAGACGTTCGACCAGTGTGGCCTCACTGCTGGCCGGCTCTGTGAATACCTGCACGGACACCGCATCACCGAGGACGCTCCAGTCAGCCAATGTGAGGGCCAGGCCCTGGTAGTCGTCCAGGATGGCAATGCGTTTGAGCATGGGTTTTATTCCAGCGTGATCTGGCCCTTCTTGATCACCGCGGCCCACTTGATGGACTCCTGTTGCATGAGCTTGCGGTATTCGTCGGGTGTGGTGCTGGTGGCGACGGCACCCAAGGTCGCGATTTGGGCTTTCACGGAAGGCGTGTTCAGCACCGCGACCAATGCATCACGCATTTTTTGCTGGATGACAGCGGGCAAAGCCGTCGGCGCGATGATGCCGTAGTTGGACTCCGAGTACACCGCAGGCAAGCCCAGTTCAGTGGTCGTTGGCACACTCGGCAGCGCCTCTGCGCGGCGTGGTCCCGAGACCGCCAGAATCTTGACGCCGCGGGAAGTGAACTGAAGTACCGCGGGCAAGTCAGCCGCCAACACTTGAATCTCACCCCCCAACAAAGCAGTGACTGCGGGTGCAGCACCCTTGTAAGGGATATGCGCCATCTTGATGCCGGCTTCTTGGGCAAACAACTCTGCGCCCAAATGGGGCGTGGTGGCGTTGCCGGCTGAGCCATAGTTGATCTTGCCGGGCTCTTTCTTGGCCAAGGCAATCAGTTCCTGCAGCGTCTTGACCGGCACTTGTGGGCCTACGGTAATGACCTGCGGCACGCGGGCGACCAACGAGATGTAGTTGATGCTGTCGACCGCGTAAGGCAGTTTTTGCAAATGCGGCAGCACCGTGATGCCGCCCGGAACACCGAAGCCAAAGGTATATCCATCCGGCTCGGCCTTGATGGCCGCGTCCATGCCAATGGTGCCGCTGGCACCCGCGCGATTGTCAATGATGATGTTCTGTCCCAGTGCCTCACCCAGTTTGGGCGCAATGGTTCGTGCCAGTTGATCCACTGGACCGCCCGCGGGATACGGCACGATGAGGCGAATGGGCTTGGTCGGCCAAGACGTTTGCGCGTTAGCCGTCAGAGTGGCCAGCGCGGTCAGGGATAAAAGCAGGAAGTTTCTTTTGAACATGGTGGTCTCCATTTTTGGTTTAAGTTCTGACGCAGTTATCAGCCACAGCGTCATTCAGCTCGGTAAATCCAGCACGGCTTTGGCCAGAATATTGCGTTGTATTTCATTGCTGCCCGCAAAAATTTTGGCCCCCAGCGCGTTGAACAACGGCGCCATCACATGCAGGTCGATCTCATCAGTCTGGCAGTGGTCACGCAGGCCACCGTAGTCGCCAGCGGATTCAATCAGCAGCAATGCGAGTCGCTCATAGGTTTCTGTCGACCAGATCTTCAACATGGAGATGCTGGGGGGAATGTTCTCGCCACGTTTGGCGATGGCGGCAAATCCGTTGTAAGCGGCACCCAGATCAGCCGTATCGAGCTGAAGTTCAGTCAACCGCGCCATGAAAATCGGGTCGTCTAGCAGGCCTCGTTGAGCCGCCAGTTTTTCAACTTGGTGCAGTGTGTGTTGCGAATGTTTTGGGCTGCCGGTGAAGAGCCTCTCGAAACCTAGCAGCGCCTTAGCCACCGTCCAACCCTGGTTCAACTCACCCACTAGGTTCGCCATGGGCACGCGTACGTTGTCGAAAAACACTTCGCAAAATTCGCGCTCTGCCGCCAGATTTTGAATCGGTCGAACCGTCACCCCAGGCGTCTTTAAATCAACGAGGAGAAAGCTGATACCGGCCTGTTTTTTGACAGTTTTGTCGGTGCGCACCAGCATGAACATGTGCGTCCCGTCCAGACCCCAAGTGGTCCAGGTTTTTTGGCCGTTGACGACGAATACATCGCCGTCGATCACGGCCTCTGTACGCACGGCAGCCAAGTCCGAACCCGCATTGGGCTCGGAATAGCCTTGTGTCCAGACCTGCTCACCAGCCAAGATTTTGGGCAAAAATCGGGCGCGTTGTTCGTCCGTGCCAAAGCGCATCAAGATCGGTCCGACCATCACCAAGCCTTGATCCGGCGGACGCGCGACGCCCCAGGCTTCGCTTTCTTCGATGTAGGCGATCAGTTTGTCTGCCGGCAGGCCCATGCCGCCGTGCACTTTCGGCCAAGCGGGCGCTAACCAACCCAGCCGCGACAGCGTCATGTACCAGTCCTTCGACTCCGCCCAGGTCTGGCGGTATGGGCGGTAGCGCCTGTCAGCCGGGTAGTGCTTGGCAAAGAAGGCGCGGACCAACCGGCGGAACTCGACTTCCGGCATGTCGTCCCATGGGGCATCGGGCGGAAACTCGGTGTACTCAACCTGGCCGGTCGTGACGGGCAAAGCCGCACGACTGGCGCCCGCGATTTGCGCGTAGCGACGGCGATGGCTGGCGGGGTTGCCCCATCGGCTCGACAGCGTCATGGCGCGCTTGAAATAAAGACCGATGTCATATTCGTTGGTTGTACCGATCGCGCCGTGCAGTTGAATCGCCATGCGCGTCATCTCGCAGGCTGCAAAAGCGCAGCGCGACTTGAGTCGGCTCGCCGTGCTGGCCCAGAGCTGTGCACCAGCGTCTGGCGAACTCACGAGCATCAGACCATCGCGCAAGCAAGCCGCGCCGAGTTCGACTTGAATCAGGCCGTCCACCAAGCGGTGCTGCAAGGCCTGAAAACTGCCAATGGGCTTGCCAAACTGCGTGCGCGTGCAGAGGTAGTCCCGCGTCAGGGCCAACGCCCGTTCGGCGATGCCGACCAACTCTGCGGACTGGATGATGCGGGCCACCTCATTGGCACGACTCAACGCTGCTTGCGCTATCGGCCCCAAAGCCAGCAACTGCGAAGGGGCGATTTCGATCTGCGTGAAGCTCACACTGCACAGCAGGCTGCCATCCACCGCTTGCTCGTTGCTCAGCCGCAATCCGGCTTGGTCGGCTGACACCCAGACCAAGGCGGGCTGCGCGTCCCATTGGCAACTGACGATCCAGCCGTCAGCGCCAAGACCCGGCCGGACAAAACGTTTTTGCCCCTGCAAGACCCACACCCCATCGATGGAGTTCGCGTAAGTGAAGTCGTCGGAAGCCTCCAGTACACCCGCTAATTCTTGCCAAGCAACGCCCGCCACAACGCGCCCGGTTGAGAGTTGTCTAAGCAACTCGTCGCGCTGCGGGCTGGCCGGCAGCGCACACAGCAAGGCCAGCGGATGCACACCCGCATCGACCAGCGGCTCGGGCAACAAATGACGACCACATTCCTGCGCGATGGCAGCCACTTCGGCCAACCCCAGGCCAAGCCCGTCGAGCGACTCTGGGACCAAGATAGACAACCAGCCCATGTCGGCAATTTGTTGCCAGACTTCACGGTCAAAGCCGCCGCCTCCCGCTTCGAGTTCTCGCACGCGTTGACGTTGGTCGACGGCGCCTAGGAAGGCGCTGGCGCTATCACGAAACAAGGTGATGGATTCGTTGTCCACGACCGTGGTGTGTGTTGTCATCAGATGACCTTGCGTTGCCGCAATTCGGAGATGACCAGCTCGTCCATCTGCAGAACTTCGCGCAGCACCTCAGACGTGTGCTCACCTAGCAGCGGGGGCGGCCGCTGGTAGTGAACCGGAGATGCAGAGAAACGCACCGGGTTGGCGACTTGCGGAATCTCGCCCACTGTAGGGTGTTGCATGTGCAGCAGCATCTCGCGGTGCACGATCTGCGGGTCGGCAAAGACCTCGGCGAAATTATTGATGGGTCCACTCGGAACACCGGCTGCATCGAAGTCTGCATACCACTGCGCCACGCGGCGGGTCTTCAACACCGCAGCTAACAGCGGTACCAACATCAAGCGATGCTTGGCGCGATCGGGATTAGTCTTGAAGCGGCTGTCCGCAGCCAGCGCAGACAGACCGAGGCACTCACAGAGCTTGACAAACTGCGTGTCATTACCGACCGCGATCATGATGGGTGCATCGGCGCAATCGAATGCTTGGTAGGGGCAAGTGATCGGCGAGGCCGTGCCCAAACGCGCAGGCTGCTGACCCGTCACCAGATAAATCATCGCCAAATGGGATAACGCCGCCACCTGCGCATCAAAGAGCGCCAGGTCAATGTGCTGACCTTGACCAGAGACCATGTCTCGGTGGCGCAGTGCCGCCAGTAACGCGCTCACGGCGTAAAACCCCGCCGTGATGTCGCCCACTGCAAAACCGGTGCGCATCGGCCCGCCGCCAGGCTCGCCATCCGCATGACCGGTGATGCTCATGAGTCCACTCATGGCTTGGAAAATCGGGTCATAACCGGGCTGGTGACTGTAAGGGCCGGTCTGTCCGAATCCGCTGATGGAGCAATACACCAGCTTCGGATGCGTCGCTTGAAGACTCGCGTAGTCGAGCCCATAACGCGCCAAATCGCCAGCTTTAAAGTTCTCAATCAGGATGTCGCTCTCGGCCGCCAACCGACGGATCAAGGCCTGACCTTCGGCTTGTGACATGTCCACCGTGATCGAGCGCTTGCCTCGGTTCATGGCGAGAAATGAAGTGGTCTCGCTGGTTTCAACGCCAGCAGCGTCCTTGGCGCGAAAGCCTTGTTGGCGGACATCATCGCCGCGTCCCGGACGTTCGACCTTGATCACCTCGGCGCCAAAGTCCGCCAGCATCTGGCCGGCCCACGGGCCAGAAAAAACGCGGCTCAAATCGAGCACGCGCACACCGGTCAAACAGGTCATGACAGTTCCACGGGAATGGTTTGCATGGCTTGTTCAACCATCGACCGGCTCCGTCAACACGAAGGAGGGGCGTAACCGCCAAACGGCAAACCAAGCTGCCAGCGCAGGTGCGCGCGCTCGCCAGCCAAGGCAGTCAAAGCGGTAATCCAGATAACCCAAGGCGCAACCCAAGGTCACGGTGCCAATACTCAAGGGCGCCGATGCAAGGGTGCTCACCTCCGCTTCGAGCAGAGTGAGCACCGACTGGGCCTTGAGGTCAAAAGCGTCCATCAACGCCTGTATGGGAACCTCACGCTCACGCTCGTTGCGCCACAAAATCAGTGCGTCTAGCAAGCCGTTGCCCAAGGCATGCCAACGCAAAGCTTGCCATTTTTCAGGTCCGTTGGCGGGAAACAACGTGCCTTTAGCACGAGCGTTCAGGTACTCGCAGATCACCACCGAGTCAAACAACGTGCTGCCGTCGTCGAGCAGCAGCGTCGGAATTTTGGACAGCGGGTTGTCGCGCATCAAGGCCGCATTGGGCTTGAGCATGGCGGCCACTGACCGAATCTTGTCGATCTCCCCGTCCAAGCCGAGTTCGTGAATGCAGACCATCACCTTGCGCACAAACGGCGACTTGGGAGACCAATGAAGTTGCAGCATGGCTAGATCGCTCCTGCGGCCTGTAAGGCCGTGATATCAGTTGGGCCGTAGCCGAGTTCTTGCAGAATGTCGCTGGTGTGCTGACCTAACAGCGGGGGGGCCGCGCAGGTTTGCAGGGCAGCCTGTTCGAAGCGCATCGGGCTGCTCACCTGAGGCACATCAACGCCACTCGGATGCGGCACCTGCTTGAGCATGCCGCGCGCAATGACCTGCGGATCTTTGAAGACATCCGCAACCGAATTGATCGGACCGCAAGGCACACCCGCTTGGTCCAATGCGGCGATCAAAGCGTCGCGTTCCCACGTTTCAAATTCGGCGCGCAACAAGGCGGACAAAACGACGAGGTTGCGGACCCGCTGAGCATTCACCGAGAAGCGTGGATCGGTCGCCCACTCGGCTTTCTTCAGCACGTCACAGAGCTTGGCAAACTGGCCGTCGTTGCCGACCACCAAAATCACCTGCCCGTTGCTGCAGGCGTAAACATCTTGCGGCTGGATGTTCGGGTGGGCATTGCCATTGCGTTTGGGCAGGGTGTCTGAGACCAAATAGTTCATCGCCTGGTTGGCCAATGAAGCCACTTGCACATCCAGCATGCCGATGTCGATGTTGTCGCCCAAACCGGTCTCGTTGCGACGCGCTAAAGCTGCCAGCACTGAGACGGCAGCGTACATGCCGGTCATGAGATCGACAATGGGAACGCCCACTTTTTGCGGCCCACCGCCCGGCTGGTCATCGCGCTCGCCGGTGACACTCATCAGCCCACCCATCGCCTGAATCAGAAAGTCATAGGCCGGCTGATCGCGCCGGGGCCCGGTCTGCCCGAAGCCTGTGACCGAACAATAAATCAGGCGAGGGTTAATCTTTCGCAGCGACGCTGCATCCAGGCCGTAGCGCTCAAGCGTACCGGCCTTATAGTTCTCCAGCACGATGTCCGCACGCATCGCCAGCTCGCGCACGATGCGCTGACCTTCGGGCTTGTCCAAGCTCAGGGTGATCGAACGTTTGCCGCGGTTAACTGCCAGGTAATAACCCGCTTCGCGGGTGTCTCGACCCTCTGCATCCTTCAGAAACGGCGGCCCCCAAGAGCGTGTGTCATCGCCAGCCCCAGGTTTTTCGACCTTGATGACTTCGGCGCCCAAATCAGCCAGAATCTGGCCGGCCCACGGCGCTGCCAAAATTCGGCTGAGGTCCAACACGCGCACATGCGACAGCGGTCCCGTGCGAGGGCTGATTGATTTTTCTTCACTGCTTTTCATACAGGGAAATTTATCGCGTCAGTGCCTGTACAGCTAGGCCCTTGGCTGGCAATGCTGTCATGCGCTGGAGCGCATGACAGAACTATTTCAGCGCAAACGATCAGCGTCGAGTTCCGCCATCAACGCCGGCAAGCTACTTTGGGCCTGCTGCGCTGCATCGGCATACAAGCTGTGGCCGTGGGCGTCAATCGCCACTGTCGCCGGGCCCAGCCCTTCAACACGCAAACGCACCACTCGATAATGCGTGAGCATCTCGCTCCAGCCAACGTCCAGCACGTCGCGTACAGCTTGCGACAGCAGTGTGCAACCACCGCCCAAAAACGACAAATATACGCAACCGGCACGCTGCATCGCTGCGGCAGATGCTGCGTTAAGTCCACCCTTGCCACCGACCGCGTGCAATGCCAGACCCTCGATCAGTCGCGGCATGTAAGGGTTAAAACGCGTGCTAGTGGTCGGGTTGATGTACAGCACATCGAAGCGGTCTGCGCTTTCCTGGCTGTAACTGCCAATGTGAAACAGCGTCTGCCCCTGCATCGCCATGGGCAGCGGTTCTTGGCCGTCTAAGCAACGCACCAATCGCTGATGTGTCGGCAAGCCCGCCGTGACGATGATTTCACCGTCGATGAAGACCTGATCGCCGGCGCGCAGAGTACGAGCGTCTTCTGCGCTGAGGGGAAACTGCATGCGGTGGGTGTGGGTTGTCATGATTTATTCCACGATCTCAACGCGACCATCGTTGTAAATGCGGGCCCGGGTGCGGCGATTGATCCAGCAGTTGAAAGAAACCGCCACCGGGGTGAAGCCATGTCCTGCCGCGTAGTTGATGTGCACGGCCATCGCCGTGCTGTCGCCGCCGGTACCCATCGGGCCGAAACCGGTCTTGTTGATGGCACGCGCTAAGCGGCGCTCCATGTCGGCCAAAATTGGTTCAGGATTGATCTCACCGATGGTCCGCAGTGTGGCCTCTTTGGACATCTTGGCGGCGTAGTCGAAGGTGCCGCCAATGCCGACACCGATCACCACCGGCGGACAAGGCTGAGAGCCGGCCTTGAGCACCGTGTTCATGACGAATTCTTCGATCGTGTGCAGGTCGGGAAAACTGAATATTTCAAGCGCCGCCCAGCGTCCCGAGCCCAGCGCTTTGGGAGAGCAGGTGATGTCGACAAAATCCTGGTCGTCGACCATGTCAAAGGTCACGATCGGCATGTCTTTGCCATGATGACCGCGCTCCAACGTCAGCGGATTGGTGACATGCGGTAGCAGTGGCGGTTGGATGCTGGCGACCAGTTCTGCAAAGCCGTCGGTGATGGCTTGCCGCACATTGCCACTGAACCTTGCTTGCGTGCCAACGCGCACAAAATAAACGGGCACACCGGCATCCGAACACACGAAGTGATCGCTACGTTCAGCCGCTTCAGCACTGGCGATCATGATACGTAGCGTGTGGCGGGCCGTCTCGTTTCGCTCAACGCTGCCAGCCAGTGCTAATGCGGCCTTGGTGTCGTCAGGAATACGGCGCAGCGAACGGTTGTAAAGCTGTGCCGTGACTGTCTTGATGAGGTCTGCAGTGATGGCCATGAGAATTTCGTTTTGAACTTTAGCGACCCAAAAACACGGGCTGGCGTTTTTCTTTGAATGCGAGCTGAGCTTCTCGCGCGTCGTCGGTCTTGCCGATGACGGCGGTCATGTCCTGCTCGTAACGGTAACCGTCGCGCAGGCTCATGTCCTCGATCACGTTCATGGTGTGCTTGCCCATGCGCGTCGACACCGGGCTCTTAGATGCAATCGTGCGGGCCAGCTCCATGGCGGTGGGCATCAATTCCTCTGGCGTCGTGCAAAACTCAGCAATGCCCAGGCGATAGAGTTCAGCCCCAGGCACACGGTAACCGGTCAGCGCCATGCGCCGCAGGCGGGAATGGCCAAACAGCCGCATCGCATGGCTGCAACCACCCAGCAAACCGACGTCGACTTCCGGCAAGCCCAGCGATGCTTTTTCAGACACCACGAGGATGTCGGCCGAAGCAGCCATGGCCAGCCCAGAGCCCAGCGCCGCACCGTTGATGGCGGCAATCACGGGTTTGGCGCATTCGCGAATGGCATGAAAACATTCGCGGGTGCGCCGCGAATGAGCCACCAAATCACCCGGCCCTTTGATGTTGTCAGCACGGCCCTTGAGGTCCGCGCCAGCGCAAAAAATCTTGCCTGCACCGGTCAAGATGACGACCCGGACTTCGTCCATTTCTGAAATGCAATCCAAGGCCCGCGTGAGCTCGTCGTTCAACACACGAGTGAGTGCATTCACGGGCGGGCTGTTAAGAGTCAGAGTGGCGACATAGTCGCTGATGTCGACGTTGAGTTGCTGAAAGTTCTGCATCAAATTTCCAAAGTTAAGAGGGGTCGGTTTAAAAAGTAGTTGTCAGTCTGCGATCGCGCCAGATTTTTTCACCAATGCGGCCCACTTGGGCAACTCAGTGCGGATCAACAAACCGAAGTCTTCTGAACTGCCAAAGGTTGGCTCAACGCCCAAGCCGATGAGTTGTTGCTTGAGCGCCGGCGTGGCCATCGCGCGGCCGAGCGCCGCGTGCAGCGTTGCCAGTACGTCCTTGGGTGTTCCTGTGGGTGCGAACAAACCCAGCCAGTTGGAGACCTCATAGTCCGGCAAACCCGACTCTGCCATCGTCGGGAGCTGCGGCAGGATGCTCATACGCGCCTTGGAGGTGACGCCCAACGCACGAACCTTGCCACTCTTGATGTGCTCCTCATAGACCGTGTAAGAGTCGAAGCTCATGTCGATGCGGCCAGCCAGCACATCCATCAACACGGGGGCGCTGCCTTTGTATGGCACATGCAACATGTCCACATTCGCCAGCGATTCAAACAAAGCCCCGGACAGATGGCTTGAGCTCCCGCTGCCCGCAGAACCGTACATCAGCACGCCCGGTTGTTTTTTGGCCAGCGCGATCAGCCCAGCGATATTTTTGACCGGCAACGTCGCCCTGACGACGAGCACGCGCGGGGTGATGTGTGTCAGGCTGATAGGCGCAAAGTCCTTGATCGGGTCGTAGCGCAATTTCGGGTAGAGCGCAGGATTGATGACCTGCGTCCCCATGGTGCCAAACAGCAGTGTGTAGCCATCTGGAACTGCGCGTGCCACAGCCTCTGTGGCCGTGGCGCCGCCGGCACCACTGCGGTTATCGATGATGATCGATTGACCCAACTCCGCGCCCAGTCGCAAAGCCATGCCGCGCGCCATAAAATCGGTCGCGCCTCCGGCGGGGAATGGCACGATTAAGCGCAACGGCTTATCAGGAAACGCAGCCGTTGACGGCGCCGCCCAACTCAGCCCAGTCAGCAGGACAGCCGCGACGGCATGTTTGAATTTTTTCACTGGCCAGTGCCTTGATGCGTGTATTTAAGCCGTGAATTAAATGGTTCGACGGCTGCGCCTAGGCACTGTCGATCGTCAATTGCCGTACTTTAAAAGCTTGTCCACTGTATGGCTAGGCGAATCGGGACATATCAGCTATGACCAGCGACTGCGAAGCGATGCAGGGTGCTTGCGCACGCCCCGACTTCAAAATCATGGCCAACCTCAAAGCAGCCTTTGCAGGGAAATAGATGGCCTATATTTGAATACCACTTTTTTAAACACCGCTTTTGTGCTGCCTAGCGCACAAACTGCGCAGCGCATGGCGCCGTCGCAACGGGTCAAGCTTGGACAACTTTCCGCTGTTAAAAGTCAAAAGTAACCAACCCCAATTGAACAGGCCCACACAAACGGCGTTCTGACCCGAGGCCTACAATCCATTTCCTTACACGCAATTGGCGGCCAAGTGGTCGCCCCCGCAGGAGACGCTTCAAATGCCCCAGACACCAGTCGATAACGAACAAGAAAAACGCGACGAACTGCGCCGCTCAGCACTCGAATATCACGAGTTCCCAACCCCCGGCAAAGTCGCCGTGATGGCGACCAAGCAGCTTCTCAACCAGCGCGACTTGGCTTTGGCTTACACCCCGGGCGTTGCAGCACCTTGCGAAGAAATCGTCAAAGACCCCAACGCCGCTTACAAATACACCAGCCGCGGCAATCTGGTGGCAGTCATCACCAACGGCACGGCAGTGCTGGGTCTGGGCAACATCGGCCCGCTGGCATCCAAGCCGGTGATGGAAGGCAAGGCGGTGTTGTTTAAGAAGTTCGCGGGCGTGGACGTCTTTGACATCGAAATTGACGAGCTTGACCCAGCCAAACTGGTAGAAATCATCGCATCACTGGAGCCAACCTTCGGGGCTATCAACCTCGAAGACATCCGCGCACCCGACTGTTTTTACATTGAGCGGGAATTACGCAAGCGCATGAAGATCCCGGTGTTTCACGATGACCAGCACGGCACGGCCATCACCGTCGGTGCAGCCATTCTCAACGCACTCAAAGTGGCGAAAAAAGACCCTAAAAAGATCAAAATGGTGACTTCCGGCGCAGGTGCTGCTGCACTTGCTTGCCTGAAACTCTTGGTCAAACTGGGTATTCCCCGCGAAAACATTTTTGTGACCGATTTGGCCGGCGTGGTTTATGAAGGCCGTACCGAGCTGATGGACGAAGATAAGATCCAATTCGCACAAAAAACAACTGCCCGCACCTTGGGGGAGATCATCGAGGGTGCTGACGTCTTTTTGGGTCTCTCCGCTGGCGGCGTCCTTAAAAAGGACATGGTCAAACGGATGGCGGCCAATCCAATCATCTTTGCACTGGCCAATCCGAACCCAGAGATATCGCCCGAAGACGTTAAATTGGTGCGTGATGACGCCATTATTGCGACCGGCCGCTCTGATTACCCAAATCAGGTCAACAACGTCCTGTGCTTTCCGTATATTTTTCGTGGCGCCCTAGATGCTGGCGCGTCGACCATCACTGACGAGATGGAAATTGCTGCCGTGCATGCCATTGCAGAGCTGGCGCAAGCCGAACAGAGCGAGGTGGTGGCCGCCGTTTACGTCGGTGAACAGCTGGCTTTTGGCCCTGAATACCTGATTCCCAAGCCGTTTGACCCACGCCTGATGATCAAAATTGCGCCCGCTGTCGCACAAGCTGCAGCCGACAGTGGCGTAGCACTGCGTCCGATTGAGGACATGGCTGCGTACCGCGAAAAACTACAAAGTTTTGTATATGCGTCAGGCACGGTGATGAAACCGATTTATGCTGCGGCCAAAGCGGGCAGCCGTAAGCGCGTTGCTTATTCTGAAGGTGAAGAAGAGCGTGTTTTACGGGCTTGCCAGATCGTCGTCGACGAAGGCCTGGCTCGGCCGACCCTGATTGGCCGCCCAGCGGTGATTGCACAGCGCATCGCCAAGTTTGGTCTGCGCCTGAAAGAAGAGCTCGATTACGACGTCGTCAATGTCGAGCAAGACCACCGCTACCGTGACTTCTGGCAGACTTACCACCGCATGATGGAACGGCGCGGCGTGACGGTGCAAATGGCGAAGATCGAAATGCGCCGCCGCCTCACCTTGATCGGCAGCATGCTGCTGCACAAGGGTGACGTCGACGGCTTGATTTGCGGCACATGGGGAACCACAGCGCTACACCTTGACTACATTGACCAAGTGATTGGCAAGCGTGCCGGCGTCAACACCTACGCCTGTATGAACGGGCTGATTTTGCCGGGACGTCAGGTATTTTTGCTCGACACCCACGTCAACTATGACCCGACCGCTGAGCAACTCGCCGAAATCACAACTCTTGCCGCAGAAGAAATGATGCGATTTGGTATCAAGCCAAAAGCAGCTTTGTTGTCGCACTCAAACTTCGGCTCATCGAATCAACCCAGCGCGATCAAGATGCGGCAAACGCTTGAACTGCTTCGGGAAAAGTCACCTTGGCTTGAGGTTGACGGCGAGATGCATGGGGATGTGGCGCTGGATGCCGATTCGCGTAGGCTCGTCATGCCAAACAGCACGCTCAGCGGTGAGGCCAACTTGCTGGTTTTACCGAATATCGATGCCGCAAATATCGCCTACAACCTCCTGAAAACTGCCGCTGGCGGCAATATCGCTGTCGGTCCGGTTCTGCTCGGGGCAGACAAACCCGTGCACATTTTGACTGCCAGCACCACAGTGAGGCGTCTTGTGAACATGACCGCGCTGACTGTTGCGGACGCAAACGCTGGTCGTTGAGTTCCCCCCGCGAAAGCCAGCGCTTACTTTCAACTTGAAAGACCTTGTACTGACTGCTCAATCTTTAAGCAGACTATTGCAATTTCTGCCCACATGAGTCAAACTACGCCCCTTGAAGATTCAGGGTTAACCCGACAACACTGGGGAATCTTGAAGTTCAAGAAAGGCGTGTTTTCATGTTTACCAGTCGCAATTGGGGTTGGAGTTATTGGAGTTGGGGGGCGCAGTTCCGAGCCATCGCTGTAGCGCTGCTCGTACTGCTGGCACTGTCGGGGATTTTCAGCACCTTCTCGGTGCACGCAAAAGGCCCACTGACAACACCACATGAACCGATTGCGCTGAGTCAATTGCCCCCTCATGGGCAGGCCATGATGACGCTGATTTATCAGGGCGGACCATTCAAGTACGACAAGGATGGCACGGTGTTTGGCAATCGGGAGCATTTTCTTCCGGCCCGGCAGCGCGGTTACTACCGTGAATACACCGTCAAGACGCTAGGGGAACGTAGCCGCGGTGCGCGACGTATTGTGTGTGGCGGCGACCGGCCGGCTGCACCAGACGCCTGCTATTACACCGACGATCACTACGCCAGTTATCGCCAAATCGCTCGGTAAAACCGAGCGATCCAGCCAGTATGAGTTTCAGTTTATGTGTTGGTTAACTTGTTATTAGAAAGAAAAACGAAGATGGACACACCACTTCGTACTGTGAGGCCAAATATTGTTCAATCCATACGCGCATTTCGCGTACCGGAATTACAAGACGCGGCAACCGAATTAGGCCATCACTTCCTGTACGCAAACCTGGGTAACGCCCAGAGCAAACAAGATGTGTTGGACATGATCGCGGCCCAGTACACCTTCCCCGCCCATTTCGGCAAAAACTTCGATGCGCTCTATGACTGCATGACTGACTTGGTCCACAAGTCTGGTCAACAGCCTGGCTTTATCGTGGTGCTGGAGCAAATTCCTGCTAACGCCAAATTCGACAAAGAAGCGCGCGAGCAACTGCTAGACATCTTCAGGGATGCAGCGGACTACTGGGCGGATCGAAAGATTCCGTTCAGATGCTTTTATTCTTTTCTGTAGCCCGCTCCCCAGACATCGGCCAAGGGGATCGGGCGAATGAGGCCCAGCAAACAGTGGATGAAGGCGGCGAAGTGATGCCGACCGACAAACTGATCGACGTGTCTCCATTGGCACTTCGCATGAGCAGTCCGTTCAACGCGGGTTATTGGATGGCCGCAGCTTAAATCTGCGTGCCCCAGCAACTCGTGGTGAAACGCTACGCTTGCACAAAAAAGCCCGCTCGAAGCGGGCTTTTTCATTTTTGAAACGAGCATCTTCTCTTAATTCGCCGGACTTGTCCCTAGCCCGGCAGCAGACACAGCCTGTACCAACGCAATATATTCGACCACTGGGACTTCCTCCGCCCGGCGCTGGACATTGAATTCTCCACCGAACTCACGCTCATCTAACCAACGGCCAAGCGTGTGACGCAACAACTTACGACGCTGGCTAAAAGCCACTTGCACCACTTCGCTAAGCAACTTCACCTCCAGCACAGCGGGCTCAGCATGCGGAACCATGCGCACCACCGCGCTGTTCACGCGTGGCGGCGGATCAAAGCTTTGCGGAGGCACCAACAACACGTTCTCCATGGCATAACGCCACTGCAGCATGACACTTAACCTGCCGTAGTCAGACGTTGAAGGACGAGCCACCATTCGGTCAATCACTTCCTTTTGCAGCATGAAATGCTGATCCTCGATCACGTCGACCACGTCCAACAAATGAAACAAAATGGGCGTCGAAATGTTGTAGGGCAAGTTGCCGACGACGCGGAGTTTTCGAGTACCCTCGGTTGAAGCACCACAGATATCTGTCGCGAGCACCCGAAAATCAACCCTTAAGACATCCGATTCAACCACGGTGAGTTGTGGATGTGAACGCAACTGTCTGGCTAAATCACGATCCAGCTCAATCACCGTGAGATGCCCGAGTCGCTCGACCAAGGGCTGTGTCATCGCCGCCAGGCCAGGGCCGATCTCCACCATCGGGTCGCCCGGCTTCGGGTCAATCGCCTGAATAATGTCTTCAATAATGCCGCGATCTGTCAGAAAATGCTGACCAAAGCGCTTGCGAGCGATATGTTTCATACGGACTTATTTACCTCGGAACTCATGCTTAGTTCCGAAACTCCACATAAGCACGACCACGCACGTCTTGCAGCCACTGGTTATATGCTTCGTCTATTTTTTTTGCGCGCACGATATTGCGTACAGCATCACGCTGCTCGCGCTCTGACAGAGTTGCCTCTCGACGTTCCTGCACCTCGATCAAGTGCACGCCAAACCGTGACACCAGGGGATCGGACACCTGACCAGGCGCGAGTTGGTTCATGGTCTGCTCGAATTCGGGCACGAACATACCGGGCGAAGTCCAACCGAGATCGCCGCCTTCTTTGGCTGAGCCGTCCTGGCTGTTCTCACGGGCCAATGTCGCGAAGTCAGCCTGTCCAGAAGCGATGCGACGTTTGAAGTCGGCGAGTTTGTCTTTGGCGGCTTGCTCCGATAGTTGGGGGTTAAGCCGCAACAATATATGACGTGCCCGGGTTTGTGTGATGCTGGTGCCCATCGCCCCGCGCCGCTTCTCGATCAACTTGATCACATGAAAACCAGCACCGCTACGCAATGGTCCTGCCAAACCACCCGCTTGAAGACTGCGTGTGGCGTCGACAAAGAGCGTCGGCAAGCGCTCGGCCAGTCGCGGACCGAGTTCGCCGCCACTCGCCGCTTCAGGTGAATCAGACATCTCCGCGGCCACCTTGGCAAAAGCCTCACCGGCGCGAATACGCGCCGCAGCCCGCTCGGCTTTTGCCTGTAAAACGCTCACTTGCTCTGGGGTGGCCGTTTCAGGCACCGCCACCAAAATTTGAGCGATGTTCAGAAGCTCGGGGCTGGTCCGTGCTTGGGCATCGCGCTCACGCAAAAACTGATCAATATCTTGCTCGCTGACTTTGACGCGCGCATCGACCTCACGTTCGCGCAGCCGCGCCAAGGTCAACTCTTCGCGCAAGTCAGCCCTGAATCGGGTGTAGTCCATGCCATCCGCGACGAGGCGACTTTTTAATTCGTCCAGTGACAGCTGATTTTGTCGGGCAACGGTGGCGGCCGCCTGATCAATGGCGGCTTCATCGGGACGCAGCTCTAACTCGCGCGCCAATTGCAGCTGGGCACGTTCGATAATCAAGCGCTCCAACACTTCGCGCACAAGTTGGTCGCGGGGGGGAACCGTGCCTTGACGCGACAGTTGCTGCTCAATACGCACCAGCCGGGTCTGCACTTCGTTGTTGGTAATGGGCTCGGAATTAACCACCGCGACGATGAAGTCGCCAGGGCGAGAGTCCGACCCCGTGACAGTCGGCATAGTCGGGCTGGGGGCTCTCGCCGCCCCTGGCAGCTTCAGCGTTTGAGCGCTCACTGGCTGCATCAGCGCAGCCAGCAACAGGGCCAAGACGAATGAGGAAAAGTGCTTAGTCATAGTTGGTAAACCGGCTCGGAGGCGTGATCTGCTCGCGCAGGAGTTGGTATTTCGGGATATTGGCGCGAAGAGATTGGAGCGGATTTTCGCCAATTCGGGCAAAGCCGACAAACTCAAGCTGGAACATAAGCTGGGTATTCCCAAGCTGGGAAGTCCCTAGGGCCGTGATGATGGGCGTGCGCTGCAGCACGACACGGCCAATCCAGCAGCAGCCATCGTATTCAAAGCCGACGACAGAATTAACCAGCGTTTTGTCGAGCATGCTGTAGTTCAAGCGTCCAACGCTGTACCAGCGTCCGCTCCCCTGGCCACGGCCTGCGCCAAGGTCTTCGCCCTTGTCGCCCCACAGATCATTGATCGGCCATTGCCAGCTGACTCCGCGTTGATCGCTGCGCTGATCGGTCAGACCGGCTTGTCGCAGATAGGCCACACTGATAACACGGTAGTTGCTCGGGCTGTAGCGGACACCCACGCTGGTTCGCTCAGACTCACCAAGCTTCTGGTTGTATTGCGTGGTGGCGTCAGCCGACCATGCGCGCGTCCAGTTGGCCGTTGCGCCAAGCAACAAGTCACTCAAGCGGTCTGTCACTGGCGCGGCGCCGGGTAACGTGACCAGCTGGTTTTCAAAGCGCAGGCGCTGAGCAACGCCAAAACGAACCAACTCAGCCCCGCTGGCCGGGTCAAGCAAGCGCGACGTCACGCCAAGCGTCAGCAGATTCGCATCTGAAATTCGGTCATTGCCAGCAAAGGCGTTTTCAGTGAAGACCGTGGCGAAATTGAAACTGTTGTCGCCAGAGTCGTAATTGGGCAGGAAGTTTTGATTCCGGTACGGCGTGCGCACATAAAACGCGCGCGGCTCCAGCGTCTGCGTCAGGTTACGGCCAAAGAAAGAAGCATCTCGTTCAAACTGCAACCCCGCGTCCAAGCTGAAGGTGGGCACCACCACATTGGCCGATGTGAGCCCCCCACTGCCGGCGGTGGTCAGGGGGGCATCAAACTGATAGCTGGTGGCGCGCAACTGCAGCTTGGGCGTGATGTAGCCGGCAGGCCAGATAAAAGGTCGACTGAGTTCCGCCCGCGTAAAAGCCCGCTGGGCATTCGGTTGGTTGGTCAGACGACTTACCGACGAGAAACCGGTAAAGTCGCCGTCCACCGACCAATCTAGGCCGCTCAAGCCCCCCAGGGACACATTGCTGCGGGCATAACGGGCGGTGATTTGCGGCAACCGGTCGTAAGGCGGAACAATCACCGAAGCGGGATCTTGCAAGGCTTGCCACTTTTGTACCCTGAACCCGGTGCTGAGGAAGCCTTTACCCCACGTCAGGTTGAGCTCATTGTTTAGCAAACGCTGGGTCAGCGTCGTTCCGCCCAGGGAGGTGCCACTCAAGCTGGTGCCGCCAAAACTAGAAAAATCACGCCAGTAGTTGTCGTCGCTGACGCGATTCAATGTCAGGCCAACGCCGATGTTGCCAACGCTGGAAAGACCCGTATTGAAAATGCCGTTGTGCTGATAGCCCAAAGACCATCGATCCTCGTTGCGCAGCAGATCACCTGGCAAATAGCTGGCGTGCAGAATGCCGCGGTAGGTCGGTTCGAGATAGCGAAATTCGCCAGCCAAATTGACACCGCGCTTGCTCGCATACGTCGGCGTCAGCGTGGCATCACGGTTTGGCGCAATGTCAAAGTAATAAGGCGCCGTCAAGGCGAATCCGCTCACGGAATCCACGGCGAAGGTTGGCGGCATCACCCCGGACTTGCGCTTGTCACTCAAAGGAAAAGAAATCGAACCGGGCCAATGAAGGATCGGTACGTCCTTGAAACGCAGGGTACCGCTGGTGACAGTCCCAATTTCTTTGTCAAAGTCAAAGGTGAAGCGCTCACCAGTCATCTGCCAGTCGGGCATCCAACTGTCTTGATTGTCACGCTCACACGTCGTGTAGGTGGCATGTGTCGCCACAAAGTGTTTGTCGTCAACAAAGATGATTTGGGCAGCCTGCCCATTGCCGCCGCCCAAAAACCGGTACGTCGGTTGCGTGAAGGCGCCCTCGAAGGTATCGATTTTTACCTCCAGCTCAGGGCCCCAAAACAGATTCCCCGCATTGCTGACGCGCACATTACCGCGCGTTTTCACCAGATCGTCGGGCTGAAAATACTCTATCCGATCAGCGCGCAACGACGTCTTGCCGCGGCGCAGTTCAGCGTTGCCATCGAGGGTCGTTTCAAGGCTAGTTCGGCCCGTGATGTGGTCACCATAAACAAAAGTCGGCACTTCATTGCCCGGCCCCTCAGGCTGCTTTTCGGCCAGCCTCGGCGAACTTTTCAGCGTTGGCCGCAACTCGCCCCCAGGCAGGCTGATCGGCAAGCTCTGGGCGTGCAAAGGCGCACCAGTCATGAGGCCGAACGCGATCAAATTGACCAAGCTGAGGACCGCATGCCCGATGGGCGCGAGAATAAGGGGGATGTGAGATGCTGAACGCATCGTTAATGTGAGATAAACCCGGTTTGTCGATTTCCGTCTGATTATCCATGACCCTTTCTACTTCAAGCGCGCCTAATTCCACTGGCGATGTAACGCCGATCACTTCAGCCATTGCCTGGAGTGATCCGGCACGGGCCGCCGCCTTTGCCAAGTGGCTGGCAACGACCAGTGCAAATTGCCAGTTGGATCCCTTGACGCTGCGCCTAGCCTCGGCGGACGCCAGCTTCAGGCGCTACTTCCGGATTGACCAAGGCGCCGGCAGCTGCATCATCATGGACGCACCACCGGCGCAGGAAGACTGCGCGCCTTTCGTCAAAGTCGCTGGGCTGATGGCGCAAGCCGAACTGAACGCACCCCGCGTGCTGGCTTGGGATCAAGCGCAAGGCTTTATGCTGCTCAGTGATCTGGGCTCGCAAACCATGATGGATGTCATCAAGCAACAGGGTTCGCTGGACATCGTCCCGCAAAACGGGCAACTCATTCACCAGTTGTACATGGACGCGGTGGACGCCTTGATTCAGTGGCAACTGTCTTCGCGGCCCGATGTTTTACCGGCCTACGATGACGCTCTGCTGTCACGTGAACTGGCGCTATTCCCCGACTGGTATATCACCCAGCACCGCGGCATTGCCGTCGACATCGCCTTGCAAGAAAAGCTGGCTGGTTTTTTTGCGCAGATCAAAGACAGCAACCTGAATTCGCTGGGCGGTGCGCGTGTGTTTGTGCACCGCGACTTCATGCCCAGGAACTTGATGGCCCCCACGCTTGTCGCTTCGCGTACTACGCTGCCCCCCGGGGGGGCTGACTTTGCTCGGGGCGGCCCTTCGCTGCAGTCGATGGCCCCCACGCTCCCCGCGCAGGCTCTTGGCGTGTTGGATTTCCAAGACGCCGTTTACGGCCCGATCACGTACGACATCGCCAGCTTGATGCGCGACGCTTTTTTGAGCTGGGATGAAGAGTTCGTCATCGACATCACCATCCGTTATTGGCAAAAAGCCCGTAAGGCCGGCTTGCCGGTAGGCGATGACTTTGGCGAGTTTTACCGCGCAGTGGAATGGATGGGTCTGCAGCGGCATCTGAAAATCCTCGGCATTTTTGCGCGACTGACTTTACGCGACGGCAAGCCGCAGTACTTGGCCGATACGCCACGCTTCATCAAGTACGCCCGCAGCACCGCCTCGCGTTACCGCCAACTCGGGCCCTTGATGGTCTTGCTCGACGAGATTGAAGGCAACGAAACCCGCATCGGATACACCTTTTAATGACGGCCCGTTTCTTTGCCGATATGCCCATGGCGGCAGGCGCCACCTTGAGCCTGCCCGACAGCACCGCGCGCCATGTGCAAGTGCTGCGCATGCAGCCCGGTCAAAGCATCACACTCTTCAATGGTCAGGGCGGCGAGTGGGACGCCACCATCACGCGCATGGGCCGCAGCGATGTCGACGTCTGCTTGGGCGCACACCACGCCAGCGAGCGCGAAGCCGGCCGCAGTGTGCAACTGGCGCTTGGCATGCCGGCCAACGAGCGCATGGACTGGCTGATCGAAAAAGCCACCGAGATCGGTGTCAACAGCCTGCAACCGCTGCACACCAGCCGCAGCGTGTTGCGCCTGTCAGGAGAGCGCGCTGAGAAAAAGCAAAATCATTGGCAGTCTGTCGCGGTGGCGGCCTGCGAACAATGCGGCGGCAACCGCGTGCCGACGGTGGCGCTGGTACGCGACCTAGCGGCCTGGCTGAAAGCACTGCCACCAATCGATCCACAAGCTCCGGTGCTGCGCTGCCTGCTCTCCTTGGCTGACGGCACCCAGCCGCTGGCCCTTATGCTGGCCAATCTGCCAGTCAACGCCGCCGTGTGCTTTTTGAGCGGACCTGAAGGCGGTTTGAATGCTCAAGAAGAGACTTTGGCTATTGCGAGCGGGTTTACGCCAGTGACTTTGGGGCCTCGCGTGCTGCGGGCAGAAACTGCCGCGCTGACGGCCTTGATACTCGCCTTGAGTCGCTGACAACACCACCCACGACAAACAGTCGTGGCATCGCCGTCAGATGATTGCGTCATCAGCTCATGTATAAACGCGAGCTTATGAACCTCAATCTCTGGCTCCTCACGCTCTGCCAAGGGCTGTTCCTCACCAACAATGTGACCTTCATCGCCATCAATGGCTTGGTCGGGCTGAGTCTGGCGCCGTTGGGCTGGATGGCGACCTTACCCGTGATGGGCTATGTGGTCGGCGGAGCGCTGTCGACCGGTCTGGTGGCGAAAACACAAAAACGCTTTGGCCGGAAAAACTCGTTTCAGCTGGGTCTGGCCGTGGCCTTGGGCTCGGCTCTGCTGTGCGCCTGGGCGGCTTACACGAGCCAGTTTTGGCTGCTGGTCGGTGCCACCTTGATCGCAGGCTATTACAACGCCAACGCGCAGCTCTACCGCTTTGCGGCGGCCGAGTTGGCGGTGCCAGCGTTCAAGGAAAAAGCGGTTTCAATGGTAATGGCGGGCGGTTTGATCGGTGCTATTGCCGGGCCGAACCTCGCGGCCTACACACGCAACTTGACCACCATTCCTTTTGCCGGCGCTTACTTGGCCTTGGTTGGCGTCGCACTGCTGGCGATGGTCTTGCTGGCAGGCATCCGCTTTCCACTCGTGCCGGTGCAAACGGCCCATTCAGGCGGCCGGCCACTGGGCGTGATCATGCGGCAACCGGCCTTTATCGTGGCGGCCGCGGCAGGTGCGTTGGGTTACGGCGTCATGAACTTGCTGATGGCGGCCACTCCGATTGCCATGCAGGTCTGCGGTCTTCCTTTTTCGGACACGGCGCTGGTGCTGCAATGGCATGTGATCGGCATGTTTGCACCCGGCTTTTTCACCGGCCACCTGATTCGCCGATTTGGTACCTTGCCCATCATGGGCGTTGGTTTAGCGTTGAACATTTTGTGCGTGATGGTGGCGCTGTCGGGTGTCAGCTTGCACGAATTTTTAGTGGCCCTGTTTTTGGTGGGTGTCGGCTGGAATTTCTTGTTCACCGGCGCGACAACGCTGGCACTGACGACTTACCGCCCAGAAGAAAAAGACAAAGCGCAAGGCGCACTGAATTTCTGTGTTTTTGCGGTACTGGCGCTGACATCACTGGCTTCTGGCGTGTTGGTCACAACGCAGGGCTGGCAGCTGCTCAATCTCGGTTCGCTGCTGCCGCTGGCACTGACCGGCGCGGCTTTGGTCTGGCTGGCGTGGCAACAGCGGCGTCCGGCGCTGACCTGACTCCAACAATGGCGGTTACCAGAGCCGCCTTGTCTGCTCAGGCCGGCATCTGCGCTATCACGTGCGCCACCGCCGCCGTGAGTTTTTTGGCGTAGGGCACGTGCAAAAATTCATTTGGCCCGTGCGCATTGCTTTTCGGGCCGAGCACGCCACAAACCATCATCTGCGCTTTGGGGAAACCCTGGCTCAGCATGCTCATGAGAGGGATCGTGCCACCCTGCCCGATGGTGCCGCAGGACGCGCCAAAAAATGCCTGCGACGCGCTGTCCAACGCCTTGTCAAACCAGGGCGTTGACGTCGGTGCGTTCCAGCCATTCGCGCCACCACCGCCGTCAAATGTTACCTTGGCCTGATACGGCGCGTTGTCTTCGAGCAGCTTTTTGAGCTCTTGCACGGCTTGCGCGGCGTCCACCAACGGCGGCAGCCGCAGCGAGAGCTTGAAGGCGGTGTAAGGCCGCAGCACATTCCCGGCATCTTTCAGGGCCGGCAAACCATCGGCGCCCGTGACGCTCAATGTCGGACGCCACGTACGGTTCAGCAAGGCTTCAACCGGGTCGGTGGTGGTCGGCAGCGTGAAGACGCTAGCGCCTTCGCAGTCGTAGTGTGCCCACGGAAAGCGCTTGTACAACTCGTCACCCAAAATAGCCGCCGTGGCGTGCGCTTGCGCTAGGCGGTCGGCCGGAACTTCGCAATGAAAACTGGGCGGCAACAAGCGCCCGGTCGCGCTGTCTTCAAGGCGGTCCAGCACGTAGCGCATGATGCGAAAACTAGAGGGCACCAAGCCGCTGGCGTCGCCGGAGTGAATGCCTTCGGTCAGCACTTCGACTTTGAGCGTGCCGGTGGCATTGCCGCGCAAGCTGGTGGTGAGCCAGAGCTGGTCGTAATTACCGGCGCCTGAGTCAAGGCAAATCACCAGCCCGACATCGCCAAGCCGACTGCGCAAAGCATCGACATACGGCAACAAATCATAGGAGCCGCTTTCTTCGCAGGTTTCGATCAAACCGACGATGCGCGGATGCCCGACCTTCTGACTTTTCAAGGCCTGAATCGCGGCGATGCTGGCGTAAGTCGCGTAACCATCGTCGGCGCCGCCACGGCCGTAAAGCTTGCCGTCTTCATAGACCGGCGTCCACGGACCGAGGTCGGATCGCCAGCCGCTGAATTCGGGTTGTTTGTCGAGGTGGCCGTACATCAACACGGTTTGAGCCGTCTGACCGGGCACCGCCGCACGCGTGGCCGGCACTTCAAAAAACAGCACGGGCGTGCGGCCGGGTAAGCGGACAATTTCAAGCGTCAGGCCCTCGACTTTTTGTGCTTCGATCCAAGCCGCGGCGTTGCGCACAACGGTGTCGATAAATCCGTGCTGCGCCCAGTCACTGTCAAAGCCCGGCGACTTAGCGGGAATAGCAATGTAGTCACTGAGCTGGCGCACGATGTCACCGTCCCATTGGGCACTGACTTGCGCCAGTGCAGTAGCCGAGTCAAGCACTGAAGTGGGTAAACGGGCATTCATGGCGAACTCCTAAAAAAAATGAATGGTTGCCTTCAAGCAAGCAATGCGTCTTAAGGATTGCGCGACAAAGGACGCGGCACCAGCGTCACTTTCAAGCCATCTGGTGTGACGCTGATCTCGCCCGGCTCTAGCCCCAGACCATTGACCAAGCTCAGGTCTTTGTCGCTGAATTGATGCAGCACGCGGTTGTCAAACAGACGCTCAGCCAGCTTCGGTGCGTTTTTCGTGATAGCCGTTTGGTAAGGTTCAGGCACCCCCGCCAAACTAATGCTGTTGACGCGCGCTGCCGTCATGCGAATGGTGTTGTCACTCGGTTCAAAACGCAGACCGAAATCAAATGAAAAGCTGCCGCTGTAACGGCCGCCCATCAGACGATCGACCACGTTCAGATCAATGTCCGTGGCGAGCCTATTGCTGGCGGGCAGCAAGCTCAAGCGCGGCGGCAACACTTCCAGCTCAAGTACATCGGCCACGCGTTGCTTGATGGGAAAACGTTGGGCTAACGCCTGCTGCAGCCGATCAGCAGGCACCGTGACGCTGCGCGTCGCCATGTTTGCCAACAATGGCGTGCCGGTGCAAGCCAGCAACCCGCTGCTGAGCAAAACAATCAGGGTCCAATGGAAAAATCGTTTCATAAAAATCGTTTCTTAGGTGGCTATCTATGACAATTCATCACTCTTGAACATTGTGCGCGTTACGTCCGCTTGTCGCGTTGTGGCCGGCGGATATCCCGCAGACGCTCAAGGCGCCGGCACGCTCTGACATTCCCAAAAGACTCGCGCGGTGCAATGCCGACAAATCTCAGGGTCGAGCTTGTTGAAAATCGAGGCAATCGCCGTACGTTTGTCGAGGAACTGATGCTCAGGGCCGAGCAAGCGGCTGAAGCCGGTGGTTTTCCAGAGGCTAACCACTTCCGGACGTGGCCGGTGAAAGTACAAATCTCCACCCATCGCGCGACGCGCATTGAGTTCGTCCTCCCACAACTCGGCTCCGGCGAGATCGATGAAGTTCATGCTTTTAGCCATCACCAGCAAATGCTTTTGCGGTTGAGACACATGGCGAAGCGCGTGCAGCGTGTCGGCAACGTGTTGCGTCGCGCCAAAGTAAACTTCACCCTCCATGCGCAGCAGTTTGAGTTGAGGGCACTCGGGCAATACATTCACTTCCGTCGAGGCCGCCCTGCTTGGAACATGACCCATCACCACAAACTGGCGGTCAGGGCTGGTACTTTCAAATCCCATGGTGCGCATCGCCGGATGTGAGGTGCGGTACAAAAACGAGATGAGCGAAAGCAAGGTGCCCAGCAAAATCGCGATCTCTAGACGAATCGTGACCGTCGCCACCATGGTCGCCAAGGCCACGAAAAATTCGGTTCGACTCAACCTCAGAAGCTGACGCCAACGCGGCAGGTCGAGCAATGAAATAGCCACCACGCACAACAACGCCGCCAGTGCCGCCATGGGAATTTGTGCTAACAGCGGTGCGCTCACGGCCACCAAAGCCAGTAGCAGTAATGCTGAAAACACGGACGCCAAAGGCGTGCGGGCTCCCGCTTGCAAATTGGGCATAGAACGGTTCATCGAGCCACAAGACACATAAGAGGAAAAGAACCCGCCAACCATGTTGGACAAGCCCTGACCGCGAAATTCGCGATTAGCATCAATGCGCTGACCCGACCGTGCCGCAACGGCTTTGGCAATGGAGATTGACTGACCCAACGCGACGATCGTCAGCGCAAAAGCCAAACCGAACAACTCGGACACAGAGGCCCAATTGATCTGCGGCACCGAAAAACGTGGCCACGGCACGGCTACTGCGCCCACCATCCGCAAGCTTGAAAAAGGCGTCCCCGGTGTTTGTCCGCCCGCCACCCATGCAAAAAGTGTGGCGCAGACCAGCCCAGCCAACATGTAGGGCCAGTGCGGTCGCCAGCGCCGCAGAACCAGCGCCACCACCATCGTCACAACAGCCACCGCCAGCGCCGCTGGCTGAACCCATGTCCACTGCCAGACGACATGCCTCAGCAGTGCACCAGCGCCGTGCTCACCAGCGGAACCGATACCCAGCAAATCAGGCAAAGCGTAAATGGCAATGAGCACCGCAGCACCTGACGTAAAACCAAACAGCGCCGCCGGGGAAATGAAGTTGGCCAGCGTGCCCAAGCGTAATGAACCAATTAACCACTGCATAACGCCAACCATCACCGTGACGACCAACGCCATCTGTATGTAAGCCGGACTAAAAGGCATGGTCAACGGCGACAACATAGCAAACAGTGCCAGCGAATTGGCATTCGTCGGCCCCGACATGACGTGCCAACTCGAGCCAAACAAGGCCGCAATGATGCACGGGATGATGGCGGTGTACAAACCGTACTCGGTTGGCAATCCGGCCAACGTGGCGAAGGCAATGCCTTGCGGCAACACCAGCACGGCGCCAAGCAAACCGGCCATAGCGTCGGCGCGCAGCGTGCGCGCCGAAACCTCACTGACCCAGCTGCCGAACAAGCGTTCAGAAAATTGTTTCTTTAAGTTTGGGGGCGATGCACTCATCCGGTGTTACCTAAAGCAATTCAACGGCACCGCATTTTTCTGCAGGCTAGGTCAAGCGCGCTGCACTTTGAAAACGGCTCGGCTAGCGCGTGCATTTGGCCAAAAACGTATTTCTTCGCCATCTTGCAAGCCAAATTGGTCGAGAATTTTCAGCTGATTATTAAGGGCCAGGGCGCGAAAGTCCTGCAGTGTGCCGACTCGAATATTGGGCGTGTCGTACCACTGGTAAGGCAACACCTTGGTGACCGGCATCCGACCCCGCAACACCGCCAATCGATTCGGCCAATGCCCAAAATTAGGAAATGCAACGATGCCCATGCGCCCAACGCGAGCGGTTTCGCGAAGCATTATTTCAGCATTGCGCAGGTGCTGCAGCGTGTCAATTTGCAACACCACATCAAACGATCGATCAGCGAACAGAGCCAGTCCGGCTTCAAGATTGAGCTGAATCACATTAACGCCACGCTCGACACAGGCCTGCACATTGGCATCATCAATCTCGACGCCATAACCCGAGCAACCACGTTCGCGAATCAAATGCGCCAGCAACTCACCTGTGCCGCAACCAAGGTCAAGAACACGTGAGCCGTGCGGCACCAAACGAGCAATTGACAGCAAGTCCGGCGAGCTTTCTTTCAATACTTTGGGTGGCACATTCATACCGCCACCTTGCTATTGAAGTAGGAGCGAACCACGCCCAAGTAACGAGCATCTTCCAACAAGAACGCGTCATGACCGTGCGGCGCATCGATCTCGGCGTAGCTGACGTCACGCTGGTTGTCCAGTAGCGCTTTGACAATTTCACGGCTGCGGGCAGGCGAAAAGCGCCAATCAGTGGAGAAGCTGACTAACAAAAATTTAGCGCTAGCTTTAGCCAAGGCCAGACTCAAATTGCCGCCGTAAGCGCTGGCCGGGTCAAAATAATCAAGTGCACGCGTGATCAGCAAGTACGTGTTCGCATCGAAGTATTCGCTGAACTTGTCCCCTTGGTAGCGTAAATAACTTTCGATTTGGAACTCCACGTCTTGCGTTGAATACTTGAAAGGGAAAGCAGCTTGCCCAGCGACAAACGCAGGGGCTTGTAATTGCCGGCCAAACTTTTCATTCATGACATCGTCACTCAGGTACGTAATGTGACCAATCATTCTGGCAATTCTGAGGCCGCGCTTCGGTAATACGCCGTGCTTATAAAAATGACCGCTGTGAAAATCCGGATCGGTCGTGATGGCGCGACGCGCCACTTCGTTGAAGGCAATATTTTCAGCATTCAGATTGGGCGCGCTCGCCACCACCACGGCGTGTCGCACGCGATCGGGGTATCGCAGCGTCCAAGCCAGAGCCTGCATGCCGCCTAGACTGCCGCCCATCACAGCCGCCAAAGTCTGTATCCCCAAAGCATCCAGCAGTCGGGCTTGGGCATCGACCCAGTCTTCGACGGTGACAACCGGGAAATCACCGCCGTATATCTCCAAGGTCTCGGGGTTAACCTGCATAGGCCCAGTCGATCCAAAGCACGAACCCAGATTGTTGACGCCGATGACGAAAAAGCGATCGGTATCCACTGACTTGCCGGGCCCGATCATGGTGTCCCACCAGCCTTCGGACTTGGCTTTGACCTGGCCCGACTCATCAAGGTAGACGCCCGCCACATGGTGCGAGGCATTGAGCGCGTGGCAAATCAACACAGCATTCGACTTGTCTACGTTGAGCACGCCGTACGTCTCATAACTCAAGTCGTAGGCACGGATGCACGCGCCGCTTTGAAGCGGCAACGCTTCCTTGAAGTGCATGGTCAGCGGTGTTGCGACTAAGGTCAAATAATCACCTGCAGAAAAAACAAAAACCCGGCGTCGCTAAAGCGAATCCGAGTTTCTGGAAGTCGTCTTTAGCTGTACTTTTTAAGCGCCCGCAAGCTGAGCAAATCGGCGCGTGGTGAGTATATCGCGCCGTTGTCACGATACCGCATCACCACAGACATCACCCTTTTCAGCCAGGCAACACCAACACCAGGACGCCCAGAATTGCAAAAATAATCGCTGACACCAGATGCACCACGCGCAATGGGACCAACCTGGTGACCCGCTCGCCCAGCCACACGACCGGTGCGTTAGCCAACATCATGCCGAACGTGGTGCCCGCTACGACTGCCACATAAGCGTCAAAGCGCGCGGCCAGCATAACCGTGGCAATTTGCGTTTTGTCACCCATCTCGGCTAAAAAGAACAACACGACCGTGGTCGCAAAGACGCCCCAACGCGGTGGTTTGCTGGCGTTGTCGTCTTCCAATTTGTCTGGCACCAGCATCCATGCGGCCATGGCCAGAAATGAAGCGCCAAGAATCCAGCGCAGGCTATCTGGTCTGAACAAGGTGGTTAGCCATGCGCCGAGAGCACCGGCCATGGCGTGATTCGCCAGCGTCGCCACCAGAATACCCCACACGATGGGCCATGGCTTTTTAAATCGGGCGGCGAGCAAAAGCGCCAGCAGCTGGGTTTTGTCGCCCATTTCGGCCAAGGCAACAATACCGGTTGATACGAGAAATGCGTCCACGTTGAATAACTCCGGCCGGAGTGAAACCAATGACCGCACAGCATCTCCGGCCAAAAGCAGGTGAAGCTTGAAGGCTGTGCAGTCAAAGGTCTCGCCAAGCTGTTTTTCAACCGTTTGCGCCATGTCGACCTCTCTACAAGGCCCAACAAGTCTGTTGACGCAAACCCCTCTCGCCCTTTGCTTTGCAGCAAATCGGAAGGCGGCTACTCCCCAATGACAAGCCGCGATTGTAGCCAACGTCCGAGTGACTTTCGAAATGCCATGGCGGACAAGCCGTGACTGCACCGTTTAGGCTTAAATCTTGCTTGTCTTTGGTGCGTTTCTTCGGAGACACCCAAAAACGCACCAATACAAAACAATTTACAAGGAAAACCTTCCATGGAAGCACTAAAACAGGGCTCCGATGCGCTATTTATCTTGCTGGGTGGCATCATGGTGCTCGCCATGCATGCTGGCTTTGCATTTTTAGAGCTCGGAACTGTTCGCAAAAAGAATCAGGTCAACGCCTTGGTCAAGATTCTGGTGGACTTCTCGATTTCGACGGTCGTGTATTTCGTCATCGGCTACAGCGTGGCCTACGGAACGCATTTTTTTGTAGGCGCGGAACAGTTGGCTGCCAAAAACGGCTACGAGCTGGTCCGGTTCTTCTTTTTGCTCACGTTTGCAGCCGCCATACCCGCCATCATTTCTGGGGGCATTGCCGAAAGAGCGCGCTTTTATCCGCAACTCATCGCCACAGCAGTAATTGTTGGGCTGATTTATCCTTTTTTTGAAGGCATCGTCTGGAACAACCATTTCGGCGTACAGGCGTGGATCAAGGCCCTGACGGGCGAGGAATTTCACGATTTTGCCGGCTCCGTGGTCGTCCACGCCATGGGCGGATGGCTGGCCTTGCCAGCGGTTATTTTGTTAGGCGCGCGCAGCAATCGTTATCGCAAGGATGGCGCGGTCTCGGCGCATCCACCGTCGAACATTCCCTTTCTGGCGCTGGGCGCTTGGATTTTGACGGTCGGCTGGTTCGGCTTCAACGTCATGAGCGCACAGACGATCGACAAGATCTCAGGCCTGGTGGCGGTCAACTCCTTGATGGCCATGGTCGGCGGCACGCTAGCAGCGCTGGCTCTCGGAAAGAACGACCCGGGCTTTGTCCATAACGGACCACTCGCCGGCTTGGTCGCCGTTTGCGCCGGATCAGACCTGATGCACCCTTTAGGCGCATTGGTGGTCGGCGCCATCGCTGGCGCCATGTTTGTCATCATGTTCACGTTGACGCAAAACAAATGGAAGATCGACGACGTCCTAGGTGTTTGGCCTTTGCACGGCCTTTGCGGTGCTTGGGGCGGCTTGGCAGCCGGTATCTTCGGCCTGAAAGAAATGGGCGGCTTGGGTGGCGTGAGTTTTAGCGCTCAGCTTATGGGCACACTTATGGGTGTGACATGGGCACTGATTGGCGGCTTTGTGGTCTATGGCTTGATCAAGTCCATGATGGGTTTGCGCTTGACCCAAGAAGAAGAATATGAAGGGGCAGATTTATCCATCCACCGGACGGGTTCGACACCAGAACGGGAAGTGAACTGGTAGACCGTTCTACACCCACTTTTTAAACCTAGAAAAATCAACCTTCAAAGGCTGAAATGTCCATCTTCATGATTTTTTAAAAAATTTGTTGAATTTCACCAAACTGACGCATAATGCGCGGGTGTGGATGAAATCATCCGCATTAGTTAGGTGATCGGTCAGTTTCGCGCGCTACAGCGGTACGTTTGAAAATTTGTTGTGCTTTCGGGACCCCATCGCTTTTGTTATTGTGTTTTAGAGGAGTCCCTCAATGGGCAACAAACTATACGTAGGCAACCTGCCTTACTCAGTGCGTGACGAAGATCTGCAACAGTCTTTCGGTCAGTTCGGCTCTGTCACCAGCGCCAAAGTCATGATGGAACGCGATACCGGCCGCTCCAAGGGTTTTGGCTTTGTCGAAATGGGCAGCGATGCTGAAGCCCAAGCAGCTATTAACGGCATGAACGGTCAGCCTTTAGGCGGCCGTAGCGTTGTCGTTAACGAAGCTCGTCCAATGGAAGCACGTCCACCGCGCACCGGTGGCGGTGGCTTTGGTGGCGGCGATCGTTCAGGTGGCGGCGGTTACGGCGGTGGCGGCGATCGCTCCGGCGGTGGCGGCTACGGTGGTGGCGGTGGCGGCCGTTCAGGTGGTGGCGGCTACGGCGGTGGTGGCGGTGGTGGACGCGGCGGCTACTAAGCCCTCCTCCCAGCAGTTGGCTCACGCCGACAGCTTCAGTTTCTAACTGGAGATCTGCTCAAAAAGGCTTCAAAACTTCGGTTTTGGAGCCTTTTTAAGTTGCCAAGTTAGAAAACCCAGAAAAAAACAGGCCCTGTTGAGAAGTCGTTTTAGCTTAGAGAATCTAGCGGGTGGATTTTTTAGGCGAGGAGCCCCCCAACGCTCTCGGGACCAATAAGCCTTTGACTCGGCCCTTAAGGTTGGCTACCTGATCGAGGTTATCGTAGGCGAATGTGTCGCCACTGAACTCGTCTGAACCGCGCTTCAGCACCACCGGCAGATGCGACTTGACGCGATCTTCGTTCATAAAAACATGTAAAAACTCGCCCGTGAACTCGAGGCGAGGCAACCAGCTTCCATCTGGATTTTGCATCGGTTCACGAACCACCACGGCGTTACCTATCAACTGCACTTCAGAACCGGCATCATTGCTGAGGGCTCGATTCGCGGTGGCCGTCGTGAGACGACCTTCCGGGCTTGTAGATCGCATTCGCGCTTGATCAATTTCCAGAGTTTCGGTGTCCTGAAAATGCCGCGCCTCAGTCCCAAATATTTCAGTTTTCAAACGCCCGGTGTCATCAAACGTTTTCACGGTAGCTCGACGCATGAAATAGTCAATCTCATGGTTCACAGGACGTGCAGCCTCGGCTTCGTATGCAGCAGGCGTGTTGCGCACCAGCCAGTAAGTACCCACCGCCAGGAAACCCATCATCACGAGCGGCAAGTACAGAGACAACCGCTCCCAGAGCCCTGCAAAACTCTGACCACAAACCCTGAGACCGTGCAGTGTTCGGACCATACGGGTCGCAAATAATTGAGATCTCATGTGCCGTAATCCGCCAATGAATTAGCATAGCGGCCGCTGGCGACCAGCAACAAATCACACAATTCGCGCGCTGCACCATGACCGCCTTTGGTTTGGGTAACGTGGTGCACCACTGCTTTGACTTCAGCGTGCGCGTTGGCCGGGGCACAGCTAAAAGCCGCCCGGCGCAGCACGGGCAAGTCGGGCCAATCGTCGCCCATGGCGGCAGATTCAGACCACTCCAAACCGAGCGTTTTGAGTGTCAGCTCCGCGGCCGGGCGTTTGTCTTCAGTGCCAAAGTGCGCATGAGTGATGCCCAACGCTTGCAACCGGGCCCGCAGCACCACGCTGTCACGCCCCGTGATGACGACCGGCGTGATACCCACTTTTTGCAGCAGCTTGAGGCCCTGACCATCCAAGGTGCTGAAGCGCTTGATGGTTTCACCAGCCGCAAAGAGCTGGCCAGACGCTTCCGTGGTCTGCTGCTGGCCGTACTCACTGAAGTACAAGCCTCCGTCGGTGAGAACACCATCAACATCGAAAAAAGCCACTTTGATGCCCTGCGCACGCAATAACAATTCAGGCGCGAAATTCAGTGCGGGAACCAAGGTGGGAAGATTAAGTGATGAAGCAACTGCGCCGGAAATAGGTTGCGTCATCAAATCACCTTTGCCCGCATCAGATCGTTGGTGTTTAGGGCGCCGCACAATTTCCCGGTCTTATCGACCACAAGCACACTGGTGATTTGGTGCTGTTCCATGAGCGCGACCGCTTCTACCGCGAGCGCGCTGGAGACAAGGTGACGCGGGTTCGCATGCATCACGTCGGCCGCACACATAGAGCGCAGATCGGCACCTTTTTCAATCAGCCGCCGCAAATCGCCGTCCGTGAAAATACCCAGCACCTGCTGCTGCGCGTCCACCACCGCTGAAGCGCCCAAGCCTTTGGCGCTCATCTCACGCATGAGCTCACTGAGACTGGCTTCAGGCCGCACTGACGGCACAGCATCGCCACTGCGCATGACATCGGCCACGTGGGTGAGCAACTTGCGGCCCAACGAACCGCCTGGGTGCGATCGTGCAAAATCTTCCGGCTTGAAGCCGCGAGCGTCAAGCAACGCCACGGCGAGAGCATCGCCCATGGCCAACTGTGCGGTGGTGCTAGCGGTCGGCGCTAAGTTGAGCGGACAGGCCTCCTGCGCGACGCTGCTGTCGAGCACCACGTCCGCGTGTCGAGCCAAGGCCGACTGCGCGCCCCCCGTGAGGGCGATCACCCGCACCTGCAAGCGCCTCAGTGTCGGCAAGATCACGGTGAGCTCTTCACTTTCGCCGCTGTTGGAAATCGCCAGCACGACGTCGACGGCAGTGATCATGCCTAGATCGCCGTGGCTGGCTTCACCTGGATGCACAAACATGGCCGGCGTGCCGGTTGAGGCCAACGTGGCAGCGATCTTGCGGCCGATGTGACCGCTCTTGCCCATGCCCATCACCACCACTCGACCGGTGCAATGCAAAACCACCTCAACGGCGGCGGCAAACTCGGGGCCAACACGCGTGGCCATGCTCAGTACAGCCGCAGCCTCGATTTCAAAAGTCTTGCGGGCCAGGGCCACGGCTTGTGCCGGATCAAAGCCGGTGCGGTCTACATTCATCCCTGCATTCTATCGAGACGCCCTGCAACCGATGTGATGCATGCCGACAAGCCAAACGCCGGAAAACCCCCGCTCACTCAATGCCCCTTAACGACGCAGCCATCAGCTACTATTCTCAAATGACCGGGCTAGAACTCACGCTCTTTTATCTGCTAGCAGCCGTGCTCGGCGTTGTGGGATGTCGCTTGCTCAAGTTACCCCCGATGTTGGGCTACTTGATAGCAGGCGTGATCATCGGCCCCAATGCGTTGGGGCTGGCGCAAGATGCGGCAGGCGTTCGCCATTTAGGCGAGTTTGGTGTGGTCTTCCTGATGTTCGTGATTGGGCTGGAGTTCAACCTGCCCAAACTGCGTTCCATGCGACGCCATGTATTCGGCCTAGGTCTTTACCAAGTCGTGCTGACCATGCTGCTGGTGATGGGTGGATCTGTACTTTTGACGCTTGCTGCGCCTGTCTGGTGGTCGATAAGTTGGCAGACAGCGCTCGCATTGTCTGGCGCGGTGGCCATGAGCAGCACGGCACTGGTCGTCAAACTCTTGTCGGAGCGACTGGAGTTGGAGTCTGAGCATGGCAAGCGCGTGATGGGCATCTTGCTGTTCCAAGACTTAGCCGTGGTGCCGCTGCTGGTGTTGATCCCGGCCTTGGGCTCACGTCCTGAACAACTCTTTGCCGCTCTGGGTCTGGCCTTGCTCAAAGCCTCGGCGTTGGTCGGACTGCTGCTGATGGGCGGGCAACGTGTCATGCGCTGGTGGCTGACGATCGTTGCTAGGCGAAAAAGTGAAGAGCTGTTTGTACTGAACTTGCTCCTAGTCACCTTGAGTCTGGCGTGGCTGACTGAACTGGCTGGGCTCAGCTTGGCATTGGGCGCCTTCATTGCGGGCATGTTGATCTCGGAAACCGAGTACAAGCATCAGGTTGAAACCGATATCAGGCCATTTCATGATGTGTTGCTGGGCCTATTTTTCATCAGCATCGGCATGATGCTCGACTGGCATGAGGTGATGGCCAATTGGCCCTTGGTGCTATTTCTACTGCTTCTGCCTGTGTTGTTCAAACTGGCGCTGGTGACGCTATTAGCCAAAACACTGGGTGCAACAAATGGGGTCGCACTACGCACGGGTTTGTACATCGCGCAGGCGGGTGAATTCGGTTTTGTGTTGCTGACGCTGGCACAAGACAACCGTTTGGTGCCAGCCAATTTGCTCAACCCAATCCTTGCTGCCATGGTGTTGTCGATGCTGGCCACTCCGTTCATCATCATGAGCAGCAATCGCATCGTCATGCGCTTGGTGAGTAGCGAATGGCTGCAACAGTCGCTGCAAATGACCAGTATTGCGCGCAAAGCCATCAACACCAGCCAGCACGTCATCATTTGCGGTTACGGTCGTTGCGGCCAAAATCTCGGACGCATCCTTGATGCTGAAGGTATTCCCTACATCGCACTCGACCTCGACCCGGACCGTGTCCGCAAGGCTGCCGCAGCAGGTCACTCCGTCGTTTTTGGTGATGCCGTCAGGCTGCAATCGCTGATGGCTGCCGGCTTAGCGCGCGCCAGTGCTGTGGTCGTGACGTACCTCAACACCGCCAGCGCCATCAAGGTCTTGGCAAACACGCGCGCGCACGCTCCGTTCGTGCCTGTGATTGTCCGCACGGTCGATGATGTCGACCTTGAAAAATTGCGCTCTGCGGGCGCCACTGAAGTCGTTCCTGAAGCGATTGAAGGCAGCCTGATGCTGGCGAGCCACGCGCTAGCGCTGGTCGGTGTACCGATGCGCCGCGTGATCCGCGTGGTGCAAGATCAGCGCGATGCGCGCTACAACTTATTGCGCGGCTATTTTCATGGCGCCGACGATGATTCTGTCAACGAGCGGGAACAAGAGCGCCTGTCGACAGTCACGCTGCCGCCTGCGATCAAGGCCGTGGGTACTTTGCTTGGCGCCATGGCGCTAACGACTGTGGGCGTGAAAGTTGTCAGTTTGCGCCGTGGCACTGGCCAAGCACAACCGGTTTTAGATAACACACTGCTGAAAGGTGGTGATACGCTGGTGTTGTCTGGAACGCCGGCTGCGTTGGCGCTTGCTGAAGAAAAACTGTTGCGAGGGCGAACCACTTGAAACACCCTGCGACCACTTAACTCCTTCGTAGCCACGTTGCCATGAGAGGTTATTACGCCCCCGATACGTTGGTCAATAGTGCAGATATTGACCCTGTAATTTAGGCTGAAGAACCGGTGCCTGCGGGTCTACTTACCAATGCAGAATTTGGAGAAAATTTCACCCAATAAATCGTCAGGCGTGAACTCGCCGGTGATTTGACTCAGTGCGCGTTGAGCTTGCCGTAAGTCTTCTGCCAACAAGTCAAGTGCCGGTTGCATGGCGGATATATGCTCACCAGCACGCATCAGGTCGCTGGCCACTTCGTGCAAGGCTTGGACGTGGCGCTCTCGCGCCATGAAAACGCCTTCCGGTGCGGATTGCCAACCCACAACCGTCAACAACTGCTGTCTTAAATCCTGCAAACCAGCACCGGTCTTGGCTGAAATCACCACGCTAACGCGTGCACTCGCAGTCACCGCCGCACAAACATCAGTGGGCGCTGAATCTGATTTATTCCAGACGTCGATGATCGGCGTTGTTGATGGAAGTTTGTCTGCCAAAGCTTGCTGAATCACTTCGTCTCCGAGACGGTACGTCGCCGCTACGTTAGGATCAGCCGGCGTTTTCTGTCGCGTCAGATCGTGCAGAAACAAGACGGCATCAGCACTTTTAATTTCTTCCCAGGCCCGTGATATGCCGATCTTTTCAACCTCGTCAACGTCCGGCATATGACTGTCCCGCAAGCCTGCAGTGTCGACCACGTGCAAGGGCACGCCGTCAATCTGAATGAGTTGTGAAACCTTGTCTCGTGTGGTCCCGGCAATCGGTGTGACGATGGCCAGCTCAGCTCCCGCTAAGGCATTGAGCAGCGAACTTTTCCCAGCGTTGGGTTGACCGGCGATCACCACTTTGATGCCTTCACGCAAGATTGCGCCTTGCGTTGCGCGTTCCATGACATTCACCAACGTTGACTGCAGCCTCTGCAGCTGACCGCTGGCATCTGCCTGCTTTAAAAAGTCGATGTCTTCTTCCGGAAAATCCAGCGTGGCTTCTACCAGCATGCGCAAATGCACCAACTTATCGAGCAGCGCCTGCACCTCGTTGGAGAACTCGCCAGACAGCGAGCGAGCCGCTGAGCGGGCAGCTATTTCAGTGCTGGCGTCAATCAGGTCGGCAATCGCTTCGGCCTGTGCCAAATCAATCTTGTCGTTCAAAAAAGCCCGCTCAGAGAACTCACCGGGCTGGGCTACGCGCAGCCCGGCGAGTCGCTGCAAGCCTGTCGCTTCATCAGTTTCAGCCGCTGCCTGCAGACAGCGCGCCAGCAGCAATTGCAACACAACAGGGCCGCCATGCGCTTGCATTTCGAGCACATCTTCGCCCGTGAAAGAGTGCGGTTCTGGGAAATAAAGCGCCAACCCTTGATCGATCACTTGCCCTTGTTCGTCTAAAAAAGGCAAGTAGGTGGCTTGCCGCGGCTGCAAGTCACGACCACACAGTTTTTGAACGATTAGCCCAATGTCTTTGCCAGAAATTCTGATAATTCCTACCGCCCCACGGCCTGGCGCGGTGGCAATCGCAACAATGGGATTAAGGTGACGGGCAAGCATGGTGTGTCTTATAAAAAAGGGCCGCTAAGCGGCCCTTTTTTATTTGAACTTAGGCAAATTGAACTGGGGAGGTACGCCCATTCGAGTATTGATGACCCACTGCTGCGTGATTGACAGAATGTTGTTGGTGATCCAGTACATCACCAAACCGGCCGGGAAGAAGAAGAACATCACACTGAAAATCAATGGCATGAACCACATCAGCTTGGCTTGCATCGGATCTGGTGGCGTTGGATTCAACGCTGTTTGTAACATCGTCGTCAGGGTCATCACTACGGGCAATATGAAATAAGGATCGGGTGCTGAGAGGTCTTTAATCCAGAGTATCCAAGGCGCGTTGCGCATTTCAACGCTAGACAACAGCACCCAGTACAAAGCAATGAACACCGGAATCTGGATCATGATGGGGAAGCATCCGCCCATCGGATTGACCTTTTCCTCTTTGTAGATTCTCATCATGGCTTGCTGCATTTCTTGCGGCTTATCTTTGAGGCGCTCGCGCATCTCAACGATTTTGGGATTAACCGCTTTCATCTTGGCCATACTGGCATATGCCTTCGCATTGAGCCAATAAAAAGCGATTTTCAGCAGCAGTACCAATGCCACAATCGACCAGCCCCAGTTCTGAATGAACTCATGCAACCTGAAAAGCAACCAATACAAAGGCTTGGCCAAAATAGTCAACCAACCGTAGTCTTTGACCAGCTCTAGACCCGGCGCCAAGGCTTCGAGAATTTTTTCTTCTTGCGGACCAACATAAAACTTGCTGTCGATGATCTTGCTGGCACCTGGTGCAATGGTCTCCAGCGGCGTGATCATGCCGGCCGCATAAAGATTGTTGTCGACCTTGCGCAAGAACAAATCACGCTGGAGGCCGTCGGGCAAAATCCAGGCGGAAGCGAAGTAGTGCTGGACCATGGCCACATAACCGTTGCTGGCCTTCTTCTCGACATCAACTTTGTCCTTCTCGATGTCTTTGAATTCAACCTTCTGATACTTTTTGGCTTCTGTGTAAATCGCAGGGCCAGTGAAGGTTGAATAGAACGAAGACTCGCCCAATGGCTTGTTGCCGTCGCGCACGAGTTGCAAGTAAAGCTGCGGGGCAACGGGTTCGGTGCCCGTGTTGATGATTTCATGACGTACCGCGAGGTCGTATTCACCACGTTTCACGGTATACGTCTTCACGAGTTTGACGCCACCCACGGTAGGGGACTCGAACTTGACTTCAAACTGATTTTTGCCATCTTTCAGTATGCGATCGCCTGGCAAAACGGTCATGACTGTTTTGTGTGTCGGCAGGTTGGTACCTGTCGCACCAATCAAGCCAGACTGAGCGACATAGACGCGGCTGTTGCTTTCGTCAAGCAGGACAAAACCACTTTTTTTATCGATCGTGTCTGCATATTTAGCAAACACAGTCCGCACCAAAGTCCCACCCTCTGTGTCAAAGGTTAACGTCAATACATCGTTGCTGACTTCCAAGCGTTCTTTTTTAGCGGCAGCTGAAACTTGTTCAGTCGCAATCGTTGGTGTCATGCCAGGAACAGAAGATGCTGATGCAACGGAAGCAGGAATTGCGGTACTGGGCACAGACACCACAGGTGTTGTCACAGGCGTCTTAGCGCTTTGTGTGGCCGAGGACGGAAAAAAGGTTGGTTTTTGACCGTTGTGGACTTGCCATTGATCCCATAACAGGACCATTGAAAAACCAAAGATCACCCACAAAATGGTGCGCCGAATGTCGTTCATGACGGTTTCTTTTTAGAAGGAGACGTGGCCACAGAGGTGACCAGACTGGAGAAAAGGCTTCGTTTGTGCGCGTCTTTGTCAGCAATACTGCGAACGGAGAACCATGACGAAGAGAAAAAACTGAAATGCGTCGCAACAGGATCAAGCCCACCATCACACCACGGGTGACAGCGAAGCAATCTTCCTAGCGTGAGATAAGTACCTGCGACTGCGCCGTGGTCCTGTAACGCCTGTAAAGAATAAGCAGAACATGTCGGCTCGAACCGGCAACTCGATCCCAGAGATGGGCTAAGACACAAGCGATAGACTTTAACCAGGGTGATTAACAGCACTCTTGGCACGGACCAGATGACTCGCAAAGGTTTTGACACTCCCTTCATGACTGGCGCGCGCCTTCGTGCATTAACGCCATTAGCTCTATCCGTACCGCCTGCTTCAGAAAATCTGAACTTGCACTTAGATAAATCTTCCGCGAAAAATCACGCCGTAGCCTAACCACGAAAGCGGCTTGACGTTGCGTCGGAGAAAAATCAGCACTCACGGTGTAGATCTGCCTTTTTATGGCGTTTCGGGTAACAGCGCGCTTAGCCCAACGCTTGGGCACCATTGCACCAATCCATAGGTCAACAACCGGGAATAGTTGTTGCGCCCTTGCGTCTTTAACCGTAGTTTTTACAACGACTTCAGGCGCTACTTTTCCGGCAACATCATGACCGCCAATGGGAAGCATAGATCGATGCAAGGCAAAGTGTTCGCTACGTGCAACGGTAGCGCCAGCCAAAACAGCCTGAAACTGGGCTCGCGTCTTAAGCCGCTGCAATGTCTGCGCCTAATGGCCTCAAGACCAGACTGCGAGCTGAATTCTTAGACGGCCAAACGTTTGCGGCCTTTGGCACGGCGGGCTGCAATCACAGCGCGGCCTCCGCGTGTTTTCATTCGGGTGAGAAAACCGTGCGTACGTGCGCGCTTGACTTTAGATGGCTGGTATGTGCGTTTCATGATCAATCCTACTGGCTAGAAATCTTCCCCTGGATGATTCTTGTGAGCTTGGTGGCAGCAAGGTACTGCCAGCGTTACAAGGTCCGCCGGGTTTGCACGCCTGCGCGTGAAACCCCCTGTGAATCAGGGAAACCGATGATTATGGCAAATTTATTCATTGCTGGCAACCGCTTGAGGGCACGTCTTTAGGTAAAGACTGAGGATAATTGCTAGATAGCGCGACTTGTGATGGCTAATTTTTAGCTCTCTTTGAGGGTAAGACCGTATCAATTGCCTTGTGGATAACTATCCCGCAAGACTACAATGACGGGTGCTGAAAAAAGACAATATCCACAAGTTTCCAAGCTGTTTAACGCTTCCGTTAGCTGTCGTCAAAGTTACCCATGAGTGAGGCTCTTCGTCCATCTATAAGTCACAACCTGTGGCAACAATGCGTTGATCAATTGGCGCAAGAGCTCCCAGAGCAACAATTCAACACATGGATCAAACCATTAGCTGCTGACGTTGCCCTCGACATGAGTAAAGTCACTATCCAGGTAGGCAACCGATTCAAGCTTGATTGGGTTCGCGCCCAATATGCACCCAGAATTGTTGCTCTGCTAGAAAAATTTTGTGGCAAATCCGTTGTACTCGAGCTGGCTCTCGCTCCACGTGAGAACCACGCAAAAGTTGCCGTTTTACCTCAGAATTTTAAGATTCTGGGTGCAGCTGAACCCGCAGGTTTAAGCGCCACGGATGATGCTGCCATCGTCCCCTTCAAGAGCCGACTGAACACCGCATTAACTTTTGACACGTTAATTGAAGGTACGGCTAACCGCATGGGTCGTGCCGCCGCCATGCATGTCGCCAGCAGCTTAGGTCAGCTTTACAACCCTCTTTTCATTTATGGCGGCGTAGGGCTTGGCAAGACACATTTGGTTCACGCTATTGGTAACAAGCTATTAGCAGACAACCCGGCGGCCAAAATTCTTTACATCCACGCTGAGCAATTTGTTTCTGACGTAGTGAAAGCGTACCAACGCAAAACCTTTGATGAGTTTAAAGAACGCTATCATTCATTAGACCTACTACTGATTGATGACGTTCAGTTTTTTGCCAATAAAGACCGCACCCAAGAAGAATTCTTCAATGCTTTTGAGGCTTTGCTGACAAAGAAGTCACACATTGTGATGACCAGCGATACCTACCCCAAAGGCTTAACTGATATTCATGAACGCCTTGTGTCCCGTTTTGACTCTGGACTCACTGTGGCCATTGAACCGCCAGAATTGGAAATGCGCGTCGCTATTCTGATTAGAAAAGCTGAAGCGGAAGGCACTCTTATGCCAGAAGAGGTCGCTTTTTTTGTAGCTAAAAACGTACGATCTAACGTTCGTGAACTCGAAGGTGCGTTGCGAAAAATCTTGGCTTACTCACGTTTTAACCAGAAAGAAATCTCCATACAACTGGCACGAGAAGCACTGCGGGATTTGCTTTCTATCCAAAACCGACAAATTTCTGTTGAAAACATCCAGAAAACTGTCGCCGACTATTACAAGATCAAAATTGCGGACATGTATTCCAAAAAACGGCCAGCGAGCATCGCTAGACCACGTCAAATAGCCATGTACTTAGCGAAGGAGCTGACACAGAAAAGTTTGCCTGAAATAGGTGAGCTATTTGGAGGTCGGGACCACACCACGGTGTTGCATGCTGTACGAAAAATGTCTGCGGAACGTCAGCAAATGACTGAACTCAACCAACAATTACACGTTTTAGAACAAACGCTTAAAGGCTGATGGAAAACTTTAGCTTCACTTCAACCCTGCGCTAGAAAGCTGGGGACAATTGATGAACAAGTCGTGAGTTATCCACAGAAAACAGTTTTTTCTTAAGTTGTTCATTTTTTAGAGCCGCTTTAACAGGGGTCTTTTCACACACTTAAACAGTCTGCAAGTAGTTGATAAAAAAGGGGAAAATGGCGATGTACACAGAAATTAGCGTCCCTTACTACTACTACTAATTTGAAATTGAAAAATTAAGAAGATAAGAAAGCACAAGACATGATCGTTCTCAAAGCCAGTCAAGACAAAGTTTTGTCAGCACTTCAATCGGTAGCAGGCATCGTTGAACGTCGTCACACGCTGCCTATCTTGGCCAATGTGCTGATTCGCAAAAGTGGCTCACAAATTCAATTGACCACAAGTGACCTTGAAATTCAGATTCGCACTACAGCAGCGCTGGATGGAGATGATGGCAACTTCACAACGACCGTTGGAGCTCGCAAGCTCATTGACATTTTGAGATCTATGCCAAGCGATCAGTCAGTCTCTTTGGAGTCGAGCCAGAATAAATTAATTCTTAAAGGTGGCAAAAGTCGCTTCACGTTGCAGACACTGCCAGCTGAAGACTTCCCATTGGTTCAAGAAGCAGCTAATTTTGGTCCGAGCTTCTCTGTTCCGCAAAAAACGCTTAAAGAATTGCTCAGCCAAGTCTCTTTTGCAATGGCCGTGCACGACATTCGCTACTACCTCAATGGCATTTTGTTCGTCGCAGAAGGAAAACAGTTAAGTTTGGTGGCAACGGATGGACATCGGTTGGCGTTTTCGTCAGCTATCCTAGACGTTGAAGTACCGCGTCAAGAGGTGATCTTGCCTCGTAAGACTGTTCTTGAAATGCAACGTCTGTTGAGTGACAAAGAAGGTGCCATCGAGATGCAGTTCGCCGGTAATCAAGCTAAATTTAGCTTTGAAGGCATGGAATTTGTCACCAAGCTCGTTGAAGGTAAGTTTCCAGACTACAACCGCGTGATCCCCAAAAATCACAAAAACATCATCACTCTCGGCCGTGCACCGTTGTTAGCAAGTTTGCAGCGCACGGCTATTTTGACGAGTGAAAAATTCAAAGGCGTGCGCTTAAATATTGAGCCGGGAACACTGCGTGTCGCGTCTAACAATGCGGAGCAAGAAGAGGCTGTCGATGAGCTTGATATCGACTACGGTGGAGATGCCATCGAAATTGGTTTCAACGTGACCTATCTTATCGATGCACTGGCCAATATGAACCAAGATATGGTGAAGATTGAGCTCTCAGACTCAAACAGTTCAGCGCTTCTCACCATTCCTGATGATGCTGCTTTTAAATACGTTGTGATGCCCATGCGGATTTAAACCGCTAGGTGCGGGTCCATCAAGGCCCTATCGACCTACCCGCGTCAGTTATCGGCGCGGGTTTGGTTTTTAAAGAGATAAGTGAAAGTTAGTTATGACCGAACAGATCAAGCCCAGCGAAGACGCTAACACCGTTTCTGACAACTCAGCGGATGTACATTCCGGTATTGGCGAAGAAGGAAGCTCTAACTATCAACCTGTCATTGATGCAAATCAAGCGGGTGCTTCCGAAGGTTACGGCGAAGGCGCTATCCAGATTCTGGAAGGTCTGGAAGCTGTTCGTAAACGACCAGGCATGTACATCGGAGACACCTCAGATGGCACTGGCCTGCACCATCTTGTGTTTGAGGTAGTTGACAATTCGATAGATGAATCTCTGGCTGGTCACTGTGATGACATCATGGTCACAATTCATTCAGACAACTCAGTCAGTGTTGTTGACAACGGCCGTGGTATTCCAACTGGCGTGAAAATGGACGACAAGCATGAGCCGAAACGCTCTGCGGCTGAAATTGCATTGACTGAACTGCATGCAGGCGGCAAATTCAATCAGAACAGCTACAAGGTTTCTGGCGGTTTACACGGTGTGGGTGTGAGCTGCGTTAACGCTCTTTCCAAAATGCTGCGTTTGACGATTCGCCGTGACGGAAAAGTTCATTCGATGGAGTTTTCCAGAGGTTTTGTCCAAAACCGCATTATTAACACCGTCAATGGTGTTGAAGTTTCGCCTATGAAGATCATCGGTGATACCGACAAGCGTGGCACCGAAGTTCACTTTTTACCTGATACCGATATATTCAAAGAGAACAACGATTTTCACTATGAAATTCTGAGCAAACGGTTGCGTGAGCTGAGCTTTTTGAACAATGGTGTGAAGATTCGTTTAAAAGACGAACGCACCGGCAAGGAAGATGATTTTGCAGGTGCAGGTGGTGTTAAAGGCTTCGTTAACTTTGCCAACAAGGGTAAAACGGTGTTACACCCCAACATCTTTCATGCCATGGGTGACCGCCAAAGCGATCAAGCGACCAACATCGGTGTCGAAGTGGCTATGCAGTGGAACAGTGGCTACAGCGAGCAAGTTCTTTGTTTTACAAACAACATTCCACAACGCGACGGTGGCACGCACTTGACCGGTTTACGCGCGGCTATGACGCGAGTGATCAATAAATACATTGACGACAGTGAGTTAGCTAAAAAAGCCAAAGTTGAAGTGACTGGCGACGATATGCGTGAGGGCCTGTGCTGCGTCTTGTCCGTTAAAGTGCCTGAGCCCAAGTTTTCAAGCCAGACTAAAGACAAATTGGTCTCAAGCGAAGTGCGAGGCCCTGTAGAAGACATCGTCAGCAAGCTGCTCTTTGACTATTTGCAAGAGCGACCGAACGATGCCAAGATCATTGTCGGCAAAATCATTGAAGCTGCTCGTGCTCGCGAAGCTGCTCGTAAAGCCCGCGATATGACGCGTCGTAAAGGTGTTTTAGACGGTATGGGTTTGCCTGGAAAATTGGCTGATTGCCAAGAAAAAGACCCTGCGATGTGTGAAATTTACATCGTCGAGGGTGACTCCGCTGGTGGCTCCGCAAAGCAAGGTCGCGACCGCAAGTTTCAAGCGATATTGCCCTTGCGTGGCAAGATCCTCAACGTTGAAAAAGCGCGCTATGAAAAGCTGCTGACCAGCAATGAAATTTTGACTTTGATCACAGCCTTAGGCACTGGCATCGGCAAGGCCGGCGGCACCACTGGTAATGATGATTTCAACGTTGCCAAACTACGCTATCACCGCATCATCATCATGACCGACGCCGACGTAGACGGCGCGCACATCCGTACGCTGTTGTTGACTTTCTTTTATCGTCAGATGCCCGAATTGGTTGAGCGTGGTCACATCTACATCGCACAACCGCCTTTGTATAAAGTTAAAGCTGGTAAGGAAGAGCTTTACCTTAAAGATGCTGGCGCCTTAGATGGCTTCTTGTTGCGAATCGCATTGAAAGACGCGAGCCTTTTCACAGGTGGCCCAAATGGTACGACTGTCAACGGTGAAACATTGTCCGAACTGGCACGCAAGCACCAACTGGCTGAAGCTGTCATTGCGCGTCTTGGGGGCTTTATGGATGCCGAGGCACTGCGTTCCCTTGCCGACGGCGTAGCGCTTGATCTGGACACACTGCCGTCTGCAGAAGCCTCTGCGGTTGGACTACAAGCCCGTTTGCCTGATGCAGAAGTTTCTGGCGAGTTTGATGTGCGGACGGATAAACCGATTTTGCGTATTAGCCGCCGTCATCATGGCAACGTCAAGAGCAGCGTTATCACGCAAGACTTTGTGCATGGTTCTGACTACGCAGCGTTGGCAGAAGCCGCACTGACATTTAAGTCATTGCTTGGCGAAGGCGCGCGCGTGATGCGCGGTGAAGGTGAGCGACAGAAGGAAGAAAAAGTAAGCGACTTCCGTCAAGCCATGCGTTGGTTGCTCACACAAGCAGAAAACGCAACCTCTCGCCAGCGTTACAAAGGATTAGGTGAAATGAATCCAGCCCAGTTGTGGGAGACCACAATGGATCCGACAGTGCGCCGCTTGTTGCGTGTGCAGATCGATGACGCCATTGAAGCCGATCACGTTTTCACCATGCTTATGGGTGACGATGTTGAACCGCGCCGCGAATTCATTGAAGCGAATGCGCTTCGGGCTGGCAACATCGATGTCTGAAGATACGCTTACGCCCGCTTGCCCGCAATGCGGACTTCAAAATACTTACCTGGATGGGACTAACTTTGTCTGCCCGGATTGTAGTTTCGAGTGGCCCCTTGCCGAACAGGCAGATGAAGCCGGAGCTGAAATCGATGCTGTGATTCGTGACGCCAACGGCAATGTTTTGGCCAATGGTGACTCGGTCATCCTTATCAAGGATTTGAAAGTCAAGGGTTCATCCATCGTGCTCAAAAAAGGCACGAAGGTCAAAAGCATCCGTCTGCCTGACCGTGCGGGTGATCACGAGGTGGATTGCAAGACCGATCAAGGCGGCTTCATGCTCAAGGCCTGCTTTCTCAAGAAGGCTTGAGCGTTAGCGTCACTTGCCGTCGGGTAACTCGATCTTGACTTCCAGTACATCCAGATTGTCTTGACGCTCAAGGTTGACCTTGATGTCGTTTGGGTTGATGTTGATGTACTTGGAAATGACGGCAATCAGGTCACGCTGCAGCGCTGGCAAATAGTCGGGTTTGTGGTTACCGCCTGAGCGCTCATGCGCCAAGATGATTTGCAAACGCTCTTTGGCAACGCTGGCTGTTTTCTTTTTCTCACCGAGCAAGAAGGAAAGGAAAGACGCCATGGCTTATTTACCTCCGAAGAGGCGCTTGAGAAAGCTAGGTTTTTGTGCATCGATGAAGCGCATCGGTTTGTCTTCGCCAAGGAAGCGATCGATCACGTCCTTATAGGCTTCAGAAACGTCGGTGCCGGCCATGTGCACAGCCGGCACGCCTTGATTGGAGGCTTGCAGCACGGACTCAGATTCAGGGATCACGCCAATCAACTTGATACGCAGGATGTCGGTGATGTCTTCGAGCGACAGCATCTGCCCTTGGTCGACACGGTTAGGGTTATAGCGGGTGATTAGCAGGTGCTCTTTGATCGGCTCGCTGCCTTCAATGCCGCGCTTGGTTTTGCTCGAAAGCATACCCAAAATACGGTCTGAATCACGCACGGACGAGACTTCAGGATTGGTGACGATAAGGGCCTCGTCTGCAAAGTGCATGGCCATTAGCGCACCGGTCTCGATGCCAGCCGGGGAGTCGCAAATGATGTATTCGAAGTCCATCGCGGACAGGTCTTTGAGGACTTTTTCGACGCCATCTTTGGTCAGCGCTTCTTTGTCGCGAGTTTGTGATGCTGCAAGCACATACAGGTTCTCGCACTGCTTGTCTTTAATGAGCGCTTGATTTAGGTTGGCTTCGCCCTGAATGACGTTGATCAGGTCATACACCACGCGGCGTTCGCAGCCCATGATGAGGTCCAAGTTACGCAGACCGACATCGAAGTCGATGACGGCTGTTTTGTGACCGCGCAGGGCCAAGCCGGTTGCAAAGCTGGCACTGGTGGTGGTTTTGCCCACGCCGCCCTTGCCGGAAGTCACCACAATGATTTTGGCCATTACTGAAAGTCCTTTGATTGAAAACGTGGGGTCTGATGATTGCGGCTGCGTATGACCTGCAAAGGCGTCATTTTCACATTGCATCCATGACTAATTTGTCGCCATCGGGGCCTGCTACCAGCCGTACCTGGGCTGGCTTGCCCAGGATGTTGGCGGGCAGGGGGGTTTCGCTGGTGCGGTAAATGCCCGCGATAGAGATGAGTTCGGCTTCTAAGCTAAGAGCGAAGATGCGTGCTTCGGTGTTGCCACGGGCGCCAGCCATGGCTTTGCCGCGTAGCGGGGCATAGACATGGATGTGGCCATCGGCAATGATTTCTGCGCCGGCGTTGACCATCGCTAACACCACCAAGTCACGGCCGCGTGCATAGATTTGCTGTCCCGAACGCAGTGGTTTGTTGATCACGAGAGCACCCAGCGGGGCTTCTGACATGTGCTGCACCGGCACCGCGGCAGCGACGGGCGCTGGTGGTGATGCCTTGACCGTTGCAGTGGCTTTTGTCGGCGGAGCGACTTGTCGCTCGGGTTCCGGTGTGGGAGGACTGCTGGCCACCACACGGGCATCGGGCGCAGCCAACAAACCAGCTGCCAGCCCATCGGCCATCTGAGCGGCACTTCCGCCTTTGATGGCTATCGGCAGCACGCTGTAGTGGCGCAGCAGAGCCAAGAGAGCCGGGAAATCAATTGCGTCGACATCGACGCCGTTGCGGCGTGCGGCGGCATTCAGCTGCGTGAGGTCGATCACTAGCGGGTCGTTGTCAAAGAAGTCGGGAATATCGCCAAAGCGTGCCTTGAGGTCGCTCGCTAAGGTTTTGAGGTCGGTGGATTTGAGCAGCAAGGCAACCAACGGCAGGTTGGCACTCTTGATCTCAAATGAGGCAGGAGTCGCTGATGAAGTAGCCGGTGGGGCAACGGTCATGGGTGATGGGCGGAGCGTGGCCGAGGGTAAGCAAATACAAGGGTATGAAACCAACGGCTAAGCACGACGTATAGAAGACGAACTTGAACCGCCAAAGATTTTAACAGCGGTACCAAGGGATGCGAAACAACTCAGAAAGCAATCTCTGCAGCGAGCGGCGCATGGTCAGACAGATGTGACCAAGGTTTACGCGGCAACACCACTGGTGCGTGAGCCACGGCATTGCGCACATAAATACGGTCTAACCGGAGCAGCGGGAAGCGCGCCGGAAAGGTCCTTGCGGCACGGCCATGGGTCTGAACAAACACTTCATGCAGGTTTGCACCTTTTTTGAGTTGCTTGTGCGCATGCATCCGCCAGTCATTGAAGTCACCAGCAACCACCACCGGTGCGTTAATTGGGATGTCGTTGCTCACCATGTCACAGATCACGTCCATCTGTTGCTTGCGGTGCGACTCCAGCAAGCCAAGGTGTACGCAAATTGCGTGCAGATTGGGTCTTTGATCGGGCATTTGCAGCACGCAATGCAGCAAGCCGCGACGTTCAGGTCCGCTGATCGAGACATCGCGATTTTCGTAATGGATGATCGGAAACTTTGACATCACAGCATTGCCATGATGGCCTTTGGTATAGACGGCGTTGCGTCCGTAAGCGAACTCCGGCCAGATGCTGTCTGCCAGAAATTCGTAATGCGGCGCTTCTGGATAGTTATCGAACTTGTCGGCATGCGTGGTGTGTGTACCGGCAACTTCTTGCATGAACACCACATCTGCCCCGACCAACCTCACGGCATCGCGCAATTCATGGAGGATGAACTTGCGATTGAAAAAGGTGAACCCCTTGTGGATGTTCACCGTCATGACCTTGATAGAAAAAGCCGGCGAACCGCTGGCGGAAGTCGAGTTGGATTTGGGAGAAAGAAGAACCGATCGCGAAACAAACATGAGGGCAACTAACGAAGTGTCAAAAGTTTCAAAAGAGAGTTTTACCGCGTTTTGTCGCTCTTGCGTTGTAGGACAGCGCGCACAGCGCCAAGAGAACGAAGACATCGACCTTACCCCAAAGTTATAAAGCAAGAGTTTTCTATACTCAAGGCTTATATAGTCTTGCTGTTGGAGTGTTGAGATGTTGATCTATTTATGTGTTGGCTTGGGCGTATTTTTGGGTGTGCATTCCATTCGGATCGTCGCTGATGGATGGCGTAGTCGCAGCATTGAACGTCTTGGTCAAGCGAACTGGAAAGGGCTTTACAGCGCGGTATCCCTCCTCGGCTTTGCCTTGATCGTTTGGGGCTATGGCGTGGCTCGGCAGCAACCGGTGCAGCTGTGGAATCCGCCAGTGCGGATGCCACAGCTTGCTGCGCTGCTGACTTGGGTGGCTTTTGTATTGCTGGCTGCCACCTACATCCCGCGCAATCATTTCAAGGCGCGCTGGCGTCATCCGATGTTGCTCGCCACCAAGTTCTGGGCGCTGGCGCACTTGTTGGCTAATGGCACACTGGCAGGCGTTGTGCTATTCGGTAGTTTTTTGGTGTGGGCGATTGTGATGTTTGCTAACGCACGGCGTCGGGATCGTCGTGCTGGCCTGCCTTATGAGCATGGCTTGTTGAGCCGCACCTTGACCAGCGTGCTGGTGGGCGCGCTGGTTTGGGTTGCCTTTGCATTTTTGTTGCATGGACTGCTGATTGGCATCTTGCCGTTGAGCTAATTAATCAGCCTGGATGACGTCCGTGCTGGCCACCCATGGGACCCACGCGATGGCCGCCATGACCTCCCGCGAGACGGTTGAATTGCTCGTCAAAAACTTTCTTTTGATCTGCACTCAAAGCCGCATAAAAAGTTTTGGTGGCCTCTGCACGCTGGTCCATGCGGACCGTCAACGCGGCCATGTGCTCGGCGTGCAAGGTGCGCATGCGGTCCAGTCGTTCAGGCGTTGGCAGCTTGCTCAGCTCTGCATGCGAGGCGCCCATTGACGTCCAAGGCGTGGGCTTGACTGCATCGGTGTAGGTGGTCCAAGCGGCTTCTTGCGCCGGTGTGAGTTTCAGCTTGACCTTGATGTTTGCTAGGCGCTGCGTCATGCGGGCCTGCATCTTGGCTGGATCTTGTCTGGCCATGCTTTGGCCATGTGCCGCTGGGCCAGCGCTTGGACCTGTGCCCGGAGTGGGTTGAGCCATGCTGTAGCCCGCCAGTGTGCTGAGAGCGCCCGCCAAGATCAGCGTGTGAAGTGGTTTGAAGTATGTGCGCATGATGTATTCCCTTTAAATGAAGCTGAGTCAATAGCAAAGAGGCTTTCGGTGTCAGCTTCAAAGTTAGTTTGAGCTGACCTTGTATCGGCGTCGTGATGCCGCGGTATGTGTTTGTAAAGTTTCTGCAACAAGTGTGCGTTCAGTGACCGGCCAGCCCGTCGAGGATCGGGCAGTCTGGCCGGCTGTCTCCGTGGCAGCCGTGGATGAGGTGGCTCAATGTGCGCTGCATTTCTTGTAGAGCAGTGACACGCTGCGCCAGCTCATCAGCATGCTTTTGCGCGATCCGCTTGACGCTCGCACTCGTGCGTCGCCGGTTATTCCAAAGGCTGACCAACTCTGCGATCTCGGCCATTGAAAAGCCGAGGTCGCGGGATCGTTTGATGAAGCGCAGCACATGCACTTCGGCTTGGCTGTATTGCCGGTAGCCGCTGTCGGTGCGGTTCACTTTACCCAGTAGACCGAGCGATTCGTAGTAACGGATCATCTTGGCAGAAACGCCGGACTGTTCGGCGGCGCTGCCAATGTTGACCGGCGTAGGCTCTGCAGTGGTGTTCATGTCCTTGGATGCATCAGGCGGTGACGCCATAACCTTCTTCGGCGATGGCTTTGGCCAAGGCTTCGCGGGGTTGCGCGCTGTCGATATCAACGCGGTTGGCGGCACGGTCGATGCTGACTTGGGCTTGCGGGTCAAGTTGCTGGACGGCGTTTTTAACGGCGCGTTCGCAATGACCGCAGGTCATGCCGGTAACGGTGAAGGTTTGGTTCATGGCTCAGTTCCTCTGTATTGATATGAGCATAGTCTGAAGCTTCCTATCATGGCAAGGTCAAGTTTTATTTGCACGAGGCTAAAAGTACTCAGTCAAAAACGTTCAAAAAAACGCTTGACCTTGCCAGGATGTCAGGGTTTATGCTCCGCTCATGAACATCCCACTTGTCGCTGACTCTACCGCCTCTACTTGCAGCTTAGACCTTGGTATTGAGGGGATGACCTGTGCCTCCTGCGTCTCGCGAGTTGAGAAGGCCTTGAAAAAAGTACCTGGCGTGCAAGACGCCACGGTGAATTTGGCAACGGAATCAGCGCGAATTACGTTTAGTGCATCGGGTCAGGCAGAAGCCATGATGCGTCGGGCGGTCCGGGAAGCCGGTTATGGCGTGCGAGAAACCGACCTGATGAACGATGCACCAGACGCTTCACCTTGGGCTGGTTTTGCGCCTGTTGCAATGGCGCTGGCACTGGCCGCGCCCTTGGTTTTGCCGATGTTGGCAGATCTGTTTGGCCGACACTGGATGTTGCCGGCGTGGCAGCAGTTCTTGTTGGCGACGCCGGTGCAATTTATTCTGGGCGCCCGTTTTTACCGGGCCGGCTGGCATGCGCTGAAGGCGCTGACGGGCAACATGGATTTGCTCGTCGCCATTGGCACTAGCGCGGGCTGGGGGTTGTCGGTGTGGCTGTGGTTGAGTGCCGAGCCTGGCAGCATGCCGCATCTGTACTTTGAGGCCTCGGCGGTGGTGATTTCGCTGGTGATGTTGGGCAAGTGGTTAGAGACGCGGGCGAAGCGGCAGACCACGGCGGCCATTCGCGCCTTGCATGCCTTGCGCCCAGCGTTGGCGCATGTGATCTTGCGCACCGGCGAGCAGACCGATGTGCCGGTGGCTGAGTTGTTGGTGGATGACCGTGTCGCGGTCTTGCCCGGCGAGCGCGTACCTGTTGATGGTGTGTTGAAAGAAGGTCGCACGCAGGTTGATGAATCCATGCTCACGGGTGAGCCGTTGCCAGTGACCAAAGAGGCTGAGGCGACGCTCACCGGCGGCAGCATCAACGGCGATGGCCGTGTAGTCATGCTGGTCAGCGCGGTGGGACGCGACACGGTGCTCTCCAAAATCATCGGTCTCGTAGAGGACGCCCAAGCGGCGAAGGCGCCGATTCAGCGCTTGGTTGACAAGGTTTCGGCCGTGTTTGTGCCCGTCGTCTTGCTGATTGGAGTGGCCACCGTGCTAAGTTGGTTGGCCATGGGTGAGCCGCTGGAGGTGGCATTGATCCGCGCGGTGGCGGTGCTGGTGATTGCTTGTCCTTGCGCGTTGGGTTTGGCCACGCCTGTGGCCATCATGGCTGGGACTGGCGTGGCGGCGCGTGCGGGCATTTTGATCAAGGACGCGCAGGCGCTGGAGTTGGCGCACCGCGCCGACACAGTGGCGTTTGACAAGACCGGGACGTTGACGGTGGGTCATCCACGTTTGGTGGCGTTTGTGGCCGTCGGTGATGCTGAAGAGTCTGCTCAGTTATGCGCGGCGGCTAGCTTGCAAAGCGGCAGTGAACACCCACTCGCACGCGCCGTCTTGAATGCCGCCAAAGAGCGAGGCTTGGACGTGCTGGCGCCGGACGACGTGCGCGCTGTGGCTGGTAGAGGTACCGAAGGCCGCGTTGCGGGCGCCGAGTATCTGATTGGCAGCCTGCGCTGGGTCGACGAGCTCGGTGTGAACCTCGGTGGTTTGACTCCGGAAGCCGAGCGCCTGCAAAACGAAGGCGCGACCTTGTCGGCCTTGCTTCAGCGCACGCCGCAAGGGTTGGAGTTGCGCGCATTGATGGGCTTTGCCGATGAACCCAAGCCGGGCGCTCGCGAAGCCTTGGCGTCGCTGCGCGCTCGCGGTCTGCGCATCATGATGATCTCTGGTGACAACCACGGCGCGGCATTGGCCATGGGTGCAAGGCTGGGTCTCAGCGCTGACGAAGTGATGGCGGAAGTTATGCCTGGCGATAAGGCGGCGAAGGTCGCAGAGCTTAAGCAGGGGGGCAAAACAGTTGTGATGGTCGGTGACGGCGTCAATGATGCACCCGCTTTGGCCGCGGCTGATATCGGCATGGCCATGGGCACCGGCACGGATGTGGCCATGCACGCAGCCGGCGTGACGCTCATGCGTGGCGATGTCTCGTTGGTCGAAGGCGCGCTGGATATTTCACACCGCACGGTGATGAAAATTCGGCAGAACTTGTTTTGGGCTTTTGCCTATAACGTGGCCGGCATTCCGCTGGCTGCATTGGGCTACTTGAACCCCGTGCTGGCTGGCGGGGCCATGGCGCTGTCAAGTGTCAGCGTCATGGCCAATGCCTTGCTGCTCAAGCGTTGGCGGCTTAAGCAGCCTTCAAGTCGCGCTGATTAGGCCAGCGCTGGATAGTCCGTGTAGCCTTTAATGCCACCGCCGTAAAAGGTGGCTTGGTCTGGCGTGTTCATCGGTGCGTCTTCACGCAGGCGGCGCACGAGGTCAGGATTGGCGATGAAAGGCCGGCCAAAGGCGACCAAATCGTCGCCTTTGGCGAGCGCTTTTTCGGCCAATGCTTTGTCGTAGCCGTTGTTGACCATCCATGCGCCTTTGCCACCGGCGACGCGGTAAGCGCGCTTCAATGCAGCGTAGTCAATCGGCCGATCGGCCATTTCCCGTGCTCCGCCTGTAGCACCTTCAATAATGTGCACGTAGGCAAGGTTAAATTGAGCCAGTTCACGCAGCACGTATTCAAACAGGGGTTGCGGATCGGTGTCGTGCACATCACCAGCCGGTGTCACGGGTGACAGGCGGATGCCCGTACGACCACCGCCGACGGCATCTGTCACTGCGCGCACAATTTCAAGCAGAAGACGGGCGCGGTTCTCAATGCTGCCGCCGTAATCGTCTGTCCGCTGGTTGCTTCCATTTTTCAAAAACTGATCGAGCAGGTAGCCGTTGGCGGCATGAATTTCGACGCCATCAAAGCCCGCTGTTTCGACCGCATTGCGCGCGGCGGCTTGGAAGGTGTGCACGATGCCTGGCAATTCTTCTGAAGTGAGTGCGCGTGGCATGGAGGTGTCGACAAAAACCGGCACCCCGTCTTTGATCAGCACGGTTTTGGCTTTTGCTGCTATGGCGGAAGGTGCGACGGGCGCGCCATTGTTTGGTTGCAGGTCGGTGTGTGAAATCCGACCCACATGCCATAGTTGGACCACTATCTTGCCTGCGGCCTTGTGCACGCTGTCCGTGATTTTTTTCCAGCCATCGAGTTGCTCGGTGCCATACAGGCCCGGCACATCTGAATAACCTTGGCCTTGCTGGCTGATAGCGGTGGCTTCAGTGATGAGCAAACCCGCTGTTGCGCGCTGTGTGTAGTACTCGATCATGAGTGGTGTTGGCGTCGCGTCCGGCGCGCGGTTGCGCGTCAGTGGCGCCATCACGATCCTGTTAGCGAGGTGAATATCACCCACTTGTAGAGGGGTAAAAAGAGTAGTCATGCAAAAGCCTTGTTGTTGATAAATAAAAAACGGACCTTGCAAAGAAATGCTACGGCCGGAACCAAAAAAGTTCCTCCAGATCAGTGATTGATGCTATCGGTTTCCGAAATTTCCTGCTGGGGAAGGGGCAGTTTTTGATGCTATCGGACTGGTCCTACAAACCTAGGGGTCAGGCCCTGATTCAAAGTTTTCGATGTTCTTTTTACTCTTGTGACTTCATTGAGTTGACGCATCCCTCTCTGGACTTATTTCGTCGGCGGAACGCTCTCACCCACCTTTTTTTACCCACTATTGGTATGGACAGTTCAACAATCGCGCATCAATTCAGCGACGTCATGCGGCCGGCGGACTTTGTGGCACAGACGCTGAATGAGGCGCCACACCGTCGAGTCGTTAGTTTGCAGGCCGGCTTGGCCGAGATGATTCTGGTGAATCGGTTGCGCGCTCACACGCGAAGCGATTTGGCGTTGGACACACTTCAGCGTGGTTCAAAGATTATTGCCCTAACGGCTCAGCACTGGTTTGCCGACAAAGGGCATGTTGGTGATGTTCATTTGAATGCACGCTCCTTGGCTTGCGTTGTTGGATCTTTCCGCGTGTTGTGATCGCTCCAAGGTGTTGGGTTAGTTCAGTCCATGTGGCGAATACCTATTGTCAATTTCACGGCATTCACCTAATGTGTGGGCTTTTGTAAATGACGGAGCTGCCTGAATGAAACTCAATGTCAATGGAAAAGCGCTTGAGCTGGATGTCGAACCCGAAATGCCTTTGTTGTGGGCTTTGCGCGATGAGCTTGATATCAAGGGGCCGAAGTTCGGCTGCGGTGTGGCGCAATGCGGCGCCTGCACGGTGTTGCTCAATGGAGAGCCCGTGCGTTCTTGCTCTTATCCGGTTTCCGCTGCTGCCGGTCAGCAGGTGATGACGATTGAGGGTCTAGCGACCAAGGGCAAGTTGCATCCCGTGCAAAAAGCATGGGTTGAGCATCAAGTACCGCAGTGCGGCTATTGCCAGGGCGGCCAGATTTTGGCGGCCGTGGCTTTACTTAAAAAGAAACCGAAGCCGACCGATGAAGACATCGACGCGGCCATGACGAACATATGCCGTTGTGGCACTTATGCCCGCATCCGCAAGGCGATTCACGCGGTTGCTGCCAAAGGAGTCCGTGCATGAACCCGCTAGTAACTTCCCCGGAGCGCAGGCACTTTCTGCAAGTTTCGGCTACCGCTGCTGCGGGCTTAAGTTTGGCGTTTTATCTGCCAGAACGTGCGCAAGCTGCCGACACACCTAAGCTGAATGCTTGGATCGAAATTCAGCCTGATGAGACCATCATTATTCGTTATGCCCGTGTCGAAATGGGCCAAGGCAGCCGAACTTCCGCCCCTATGCTGGTGGCCGAGGAGCTGGACGCCGACTGGAAAAATGTCCGTGTCGAATACGCCACGGCGCACGAAAATCTGCGGCAAAAACGCGTTTACGGCGACATGGCAGCCGTTGGTAGTCGGACCATTCGCAATTCGCAGGCTTATCTTCGTCAAGCCGGTGGTACTGCGCGCTACATGCTGGTCGCTGCAGCGGCGCAAAGCTGGGGCGTGCCGGCCAGTCAATGCACGACGGCGCTTGGCAAGGTGCATCACTTGGCGAGCAAACGGTCGCTGAGTTACGGCAAACTGGCAGCGACCGCCGCCCTGCTAGAGGCGCCGAAGGAGGTTCAGCTCAAGGACCCGAAGGACTGGAAGATTGTGGGTAAGCCGATCGCGCGTGTAGACATTCCCGACATCGTGGTCGGCAAGATTCGCTACGGTATCGACGCTCAATTGCCGGGCATGTTGTATGCCGCGGTGGCGGCCTGTCCGGTATTCAACGGGCGCGTCAAGTCGATGGATGCCAGCAAGGTGGAAAACCGCCGAGGCATCGTCAAGGTGCTCAATCTGGGTGAGTTTGTTGCGGTGGTGGCTGACAACTGGTGGCGCGCTAAAGAAGCGCTGCGTGAAGTGGCTATTGACTGGGACACCGGCGAGCATGCCACGCTCAACAATACGGCCATCATGACTCACTTCCGAGCCGGTATGGATCAGCCCGAACTGGCGGTGGCTCGCAACGATGGCAACACGACTCAAGCCTTGGCGAGCGCCAGCAAAGTCTATGAGGCGGAGTACTTCACGCCTTATCTCGCACACGCCACCATGGAGCCGATGGTTTGCACGGCTTGGCTGCAGGGCGACAAGCTGGAGGTTTGGACATCAACGCAAAATCCGGAAGGGACACTGGCGGTTTCTGCTGCGACAGCGGGTGTGCCGCAAGACAAGGTCATGGTCTATCCGATGCAACTTGGTGGCGGTCTGGGCCGTAAGAGTCCGCAGGATTTCACGCGTCAGGGTGTGATGATTGCCAAGGCTATGGCCGGCAAGCCGGTGAAGATGATCTGGAGCCGTGAAGAGGACATTCAGCACGACTTGTATCGTCCGGCCAGTTTGGTGCGTTTCAAAGCTGCGATGGACGTCGGCGGCAAGGTCGATGCATTGCACATCCGTGTTAGCGCGCCCTCGCTTTTGGCCACGCTCCTCAAGCTGCCACTGCCTAAGGGTGTTGACGGTCAAGCGGTGGCGTCTTTGCAAGACCATCCCTACGACATTCCAAACAGTCTGGTCGATTACGCACAGCGCAACACCAATGTGCCGGTGGGCTTTTGGCGCACGGTGGGCCATTCGCAAAACCCTTATATGCGTGAGAGTTTTATTGACGAGCTCGCGCATGCGGCTGGCAAGGATCCGCTGGCGTTCAGGCTGAGCCTGTTGGGCGAGAAATCGCCGCGTGACCGTAGCATTTTGCAAGCCGTCGCCAAAGCAGCCAACTGGGGGGGGCCGCTGCCCAAGGGTGTGTTCCGTGGCATTGCCGAAACCGAGGGTTACGGCAGCTACACCGCCTGCGTTTGCGAGGTCTCTGTCAGTGCCAAGGGTGAAGTCAAGATTCACCGTGTGGTCATGGGTATTGACCCAGGCTACGTGGTCAATCCTGACAACATTGAGGCGCAAATTCAAGGTAGCGTGGTGCATGGTTTGAGCGCTATTTTCTGGGGTGAGATGACGCTCAAGGACGGACGGATCGAGCAATCAAACTTTCATGACTACCGCCTGATGCGCCTGAATGAAATGCCAAAAGTTCAGGCGGTCATTGCGCCTACCGGAGGTTTTTGGGGCGGCGTTGGCGAGCCGGCACAGGCACCGCTGGCGCCGGCGCTGGCCAATGCGATTTTTGCGGCCTCTGGCAAGCGTATTCGGTCTCTGCCGCTTAAGAACCACGGACTGAGTTTGGCGCGCGCATGAGCCTGAGTTCTAGGTGTCGCACCTGGGTGGCTTGGGCGATGCTTGGTTTCTGCTCCTTGTCTGCATTGGCGCAAGATCGCCTTCCTGCTACCGCTTGGAAGGCCTCGGCCAGTGTTGAAAGAGGCCGTGCGTTGCTCAGCAATCGGCAAGACAGCGGTTGCGTGCTGTGTCACGTGGTGCCCGGTTTGGTTGGAGGCGGTGACATCGGCCCTTCATTGGTGGGGCTGGCTGAACGCGCTGACGCAGAGCAGATCCGACAGCGTATCGCTGACCCCAGGCTCTTGAATCCTGACACGGTGATGCCGGCTTACTTCAGCACGCAAGGCTTGCAGCGCGTCGTCACCGCGTATGTCGGTCAGACGGTACTGTCGGGACAAGCGCTTGAAGACATCGTGGCCTATCTGCTGCGTGATCAATCTCCCACGGGTCCTCTTGGAAGTCATCGACCATGAGTGTCGTTTGTGATGTTCACAACGTGACGGTGGTGTCGAGGCGTCGCCGTTGGCTGCAGCAATTCGCGAGCGGCGTCTTGGCGATGACCTCTATGAGCGTCTTGCCGGCCCGTTCGCAAGGCATGATTTCTGGCCATTTACTGAGTCTCGAGGAAATGCTGGCGCCTCTGTTACAAGGCGGTGTGGCGTTGCCGCAGGGTGTGAAACTGATGTTGCCGATTCTGGCCGACAACGGCTACTTGGTCCCGGTGTCGGTGCAGGTTGAAAGTCCCATGACACCTGATGCGCATGTCACACACATTTATTTGCTGTCACAGCGTAACCCTGCCACGCAGATGGCTGTTTTTCATCTTGGGCCTTGGTCCGGTCGTGCCGAAGTGAGTTCGCGCATTCGATTGGCGGGTTCTCAGATGGTGGTGGCGTTGGCGCGTTTGTCCGATGGCAGCTTTCGCTACCAGCGAGTGGATGTGATCGTTACCGAGTCGGCTTGTGTGGACGGCACCTGAATGAGCAATGCCCGTTTGCAGGTTCCCACCCGCATCGTCCGCGGTGACGTTGTCAAGGCGCGGCTGTTGATCCAACACCCGATGGACAGCGGCTATTTGCAGGACTTACAGGGCCAGCTGATTCCCCGCAACGTGATTGTTTGGCTGACCTGCACCTACGGTGGGCAGCAGGTCTTCAAGGTCGAACTTTCATCGGGGATTGCCGGCAATCCCTTGTTTGAGTTTTATTTTCGCGCAGGCGAATCCGGTGAGTTGTGGGTTCAATGGATCGACGAGCAGGGCGTCACCGGCGAGCTGCGGCAAAGCGTGACTGTACTGCCGCCCGCGACGTGATCGACCGTTCTTTGTGGCGCGTGTTGTTGCTGGCGCTCAGCATTGGGCTGATGGTGTTAGTGTCTCCCGCCGAGTCCCAGACACGTCGTTTGCCGATGGAGCAGCTGAAGTCAGGCTTGGCTTTTGCTGGTGCTGATGTGCGCGCGTTGCAAGCAGACGACTTTGGCAACCCGGCGCAACTGTGGTTGACCCGTGGTGAGCAGCGCTGGCGCGAATCCTTAGGCGTCGACGGGAAAAGCTGCCAAAGCTGTCACGGAGAAGCTCCGCAGCGTATGCGTGGCGTTGCGACGCGCTATCCAGCACTGGACCTCAAGACGGGTCGGCTGCTCAATCTTGAAGACCGAATCCGTCTGTGCCGGACTCAGCACCAGAAGGGGCCTGAGCTGAAGTGGGAGTCTGATGATTTACTGGCACTTACCTTGTATGTGAGTCAAGCGTCGAACAACATGCCCTTGCGTGTCAACATTGATGGTGCGGCTCGATCCCAGTGGGCGCAAGGGGAGGCACTTTTTTTAAGGCGGCAGGGGCAGTTAAATTTGTCTTGCGCCAACTGCCATGATCAGAATCAAGGCAAGCGTTTGTTCACGGATCTCTTGAGCCAGGGTCAGCCCAATGCGTATCCAGTCTATCGGCTCGAATGGCAAGGCATGGGATCGCTTGAGCGGCGCTTGCGCAGCTGTTTTGCGGGCGTGCGTGCCGAACCGTTAGAGTGGGGTGCGCAGGAGGCCCGCCAGCTCAGTCTTTACCTGATGTGGCGTGGGGAGGGTTTACCGCTTGAAGTGCCGGCCGTTCGCAAGTAGCCCATGATCACAAAGGATCCTGCAGCACGTGATGCTTCAGGGCCCTTTGAATTTCACATGCGCTCAAAAATGGCCGCAATCCCTTGGCCACCGCCGATGCACATGGTCACCAAGGCGTAGCGGCCTTTGATGCGTTGCAGCTCGTACAAAGCCTTGACAGTGATCAGCGCACCAGTAGCGCCGATTGGATGGCCTAGCGAAATGCCTGAGCCGTTTGGATTCACTTTCGCAGGGTCTAAACCGAGGTCGCGTGTGACGGCACAGGCTTGCGCTGCAAAGGCTTCGTTGGCTTCGATGACGTCCAAGTCGTTGACTGTCAGGCCCGCCTTTTTGAGTGCCAGTTGTGTGGCGGGTACTGGGCCAATGCCCATGTATTTGGGGTCGACTCCAGCGTGCGCGTAGGCCACCAAGCGAGCCAGCGGTTGAATGCCACGGACCTTGGCGGTACCGGCCTCCATCATCACCAGCGCGGCAGCCGCGTCGTTGATGCCGGAGGCGTTTCCGGCCGTGACGGTGCCGTTTTCTTTGATGAAGACGGGTTTGAGTTTTGCCATGTCGGCCAGCGTGCAGTTCGGGCGGAAGTGTTCGTCGGTGTCGTAGGCAACATCGCCTTTGCGGCTTTTCAGCATGACCGGCACGATTTGCTCTTTGAAGCGTCCGCCTTCGATGGCGCGCTGGGCGCGGTTGTGGCTTTCAACCGCAATGGCATCTTGGTCTTCGCGTGAGATGCCCCATTTGGCGGCGATGTTTTCGGCGGTGACGCCCATGTGAATGCTGTGGAAAGGGTCGTGCAGGGCGCCGACCATCATGTCGACCATCTTGGTGTCGCCCATGCGTGCACCAAAGCGCGTGGCTAGGCTGACGTAGGGTGCGCGGCTCATGTTTTCAGCGCCCCCGCCAATGGCGATGTCGGTGTCGCCCAGCAAGATGCTCTGGCTGGCTGAGAGGATAGCTTGCAGGCCTGAGCCGCAAAGTCGGTTGACGTTGAAGGCGGGCGTGCCTTCGGCGCAACCACCGTTGATGGCGGCGACGCGCGACAAATACATGTCTTTAGGTTCTGTGTTGACCACGTGGCCAAAAACCACGTGACCGACATCTTTGCCTTCGACGTCAGCGCGAGACAGCGACTCGCGGACCACGAGTGCGGCGAGCTCGGTGGGTGCGGTGTCTTTCAAGCTACCGCCAAACGTACCAATCGCGGTGCGGACACCGCTGACAATCACAACGTCACGACTCATCTTTATCTCCGGTAGTTTAAAAATTCAAGTTGTAAATGTTACGCCCTTGGCTGCATGAGGTCGTCAGCGATGGGGCGCACGCCCTCAGGCTAAAATGTACAAATTGATTATTTTTGTACAAAACTAGCGGGCCGTAATGCAAAACATCCCTTTGAGTGAGTTCCGAGCCAATGCTTCGGCCATGATTGATCTGGTCGAGCGCGGTGAGACAGTGCGTATCTTGCGGCACGGCAAGCCAGTGGCTGAACTGGTGCCTGTGACCAGTGCCGCAATCCCTCGAGTGCCCAGCTGGAAGCGGGCGATTGAGCCGCTGCACATCGTCAGGCCTGACGGGAAGACGGGTGCTCAGCTCATCGTTGAAGAGCGCGAGGCGGGCTGGTGATGCGTATCCTGATGGACACCTCAGCGCTCTACAAGCGCTACAACGCCGAGCCCGGACGGGCTCAGGTGATGGCGGCAGGCGAGCGGGCCAGCGAGCTGGTGGTGGCCGCGCATTGCAAGACCGAGATTGCGTCCGCTTTGAACCGCCAGCGCCATGATGGGCTGGTGAGTGCCGATGACTACGCTCGCATTATGACCATCGTGCAAGACGACTTTGCCGACTTCACGCTGGTGGCGCTGGACAGTCGGGTCGAGGTGCATGCCACTCAAGCCATGGAGAATACCCGACTGCGCGCCACGGAGGCGCTGCACATTGGCGCCGCTCGTGCGGCACGCGTGGACCTTTTTGTGACCGCTGACCGTCGCCAAGCGCAAGCCGCCGAAGCGCTGGGCCTGAAAACTGAACTGATAGAAGTCTGAACTATGTTTTACCTTGAAGAATTTGACGTGATTGTTGTTGGCGGTGGCCATGCCGGTACCGAAGCTGCGTTGGCCTCGGCCCGCATGGGCTGCAAGACTTTGCTACTCAGCCATAACATCGAGACCCTCGGCCAGATGAGCTGCAACCCCTCGATTGGCGGTATTGGAAAGGGGCACTTGGTCAAAGAGGTGGATGCGATGGGTGGTGCTATGGCGCTGGCCACTGACGAAGGCGGTATCCAGTTCCGCATTCTCAACTCCAGCAAGGGCCCGGCCGTGCGTGCCACCCGGGCGCAGGCCGACCGTATTTTGTATAAGGCGGCGATTCGCCGGATGCTGGAGAACCAGCCCAATTTGTGGCTGTTTCAGCAAGCCGTTGACGACTTGCTGGTTGAGGGTGAACGGGTGGTGGGTGCCGTGACGCAGGTGGGCATCAAGTTCCGTGGCCGCGCTGTCGTGCTAACGGCCGGGACTTTTCTGGACGGCAAGATCCACGTCGGCATGAACAACTACGCGGCCGGCCGGGCCGGTGATCCGCCCGCCGTGTCGCTCAGCGCGCGCTTGAAAGAGCTCAAGCTTCCGCAGGGCAGGCTCAAAACCGGTACGCCGCCGCGACTTGATGGTCGCAGCATCGACTTCAGCAAGTGCACCGTTCAACCTGGCGATGGCATGCCAGGCGGCGAGGGCAGCAACGTGCCGGTGTTCAGCTTCATGGGTGCGGGCATTGCCCATCCCAAGCAAATGCCTTGCTGGATCACGCACACCAATGAGCGCACGCACGACATCATCCGCTCTGGCTTTGACCGCAGTCCCATGTTCACCGGCAAAATTGACGGCGTTGGCCCGCGCTATTGCCCGAGTGTGGAGGACAAGATCAACCGCTTTGCGGACAAAACCAGTCACCAGATTTTTTTGGAGCCGGAAGGTTTGACGACGCACGAGATTTACCCCAACGGCATCTCGACCAGCCTGCCGTTTGACATCCAGTACGCCTTGGTTCGTTCTATGGCCGGTATGGAAAACGCTCACATCCTGCGGCCCGGCTACGCGATTGAATACGACTACTTTGATCCGCGCTCACTGAAAAGCAGCTTCGAAACCCGGGCGATTGGCGGCTTGTTTTTTGCAGGCCAGATCAACGGCACGACGGGTTACGAGGAGGCCGCGGCTCAAGGCCTGTTCGCTGGCATCAATGCGGCGTTGCAGTGCCAAGGCAAAGATGCCTGGTTACCGCGTCGCGACGAAGCTTACCTAGGCGTGTTGGTGGACGACCTCATCACCAAGGGCGTGACCGAGCCCTACCGCATGTTCACCAGTCGTGCTGAGTACCGATTGATGTTGCGTGAAGACAATGCCGACATGCGCTTGACCGAAAAGGGCCGGGAGCTTGGCTTGGTCGATGACGCCCGTTGGGATGCCTTTAACCGTAAGCGCGATGCTGTTTCACGTGAAACACAGCGACTTCGGGCCTTGTGGGTTCATCCAAATAATCTGCCCGTAGCGGAAGCCGAGCGTGTGCTGGGCAAGGCGATTGAGCGTGAGTACAACTTGCTGGACTTGCTGCGTCGTCCGGACGTCGATTACGCTAGTTTGATGTCTTTGGATGGCGGGCGGTTTGCAGGCGCCGAAATGCCGACCTCGGGAGTGGGTGCGGAAAGCGCTGGTTTGGCTGCTTCGCGTGAAGCGCAACTGCCGGCTGACATGCTCAAGGCGGTGATTGAACAGATTGAAATAGTAGCCAAGTACGCGGGCTACATCGATTTGCAAAAGTCGGAAGTTGAGCGTTCAGCCCATTATGAGAATCTGAAGTTGCCCCCGGAATTGGATTATTTGCAGGTTACGGCGCTGAGTTTTGAGGCGCGGCAAAAGCTGGCGAAGCACAGGCCGGAGACTCTCGGCTTAGCATCGCGCATTTCTGGCGTCACGCCGGCGACCATTTCGCTTTTGTTGGTTCATTTGAAAAAGAACCTGTGGAGTGGCGTTACAAAGCCTGAGCTTGAACAAGCTGGGAGTGTTGGGCGGTCTGCTAAGGCGCCGACATGATGCTGGGTAATGAAGCGGTACTTCGCGCTGGGCTGAAGTCCTTGGCGTTGGATCTCTCGGATTCGCAAGTTCGTAGCCTGCTTGATTACCAGGACTTGATTGGCAAGTGGACCAAGGTTTACAACCTTACCGCCGTGCGCGATCCGGCGGAGATGTTGACCCATCATCTGCTGGATAGTTTGGCGGCGGTGCTGCCCTTGCGAAAGTATTTGTTGAGTAGCAGCTTGCCAGATGGAGGCCGGGGCCGAACCAGGCTGCTGGATGTCGGCTCTGGCGCTGGACTCCCGGGGGTGGTCTTTGCCATTTGCTGTCCGGCCTTGTCTGTGACTTGTGTCGACACTGTTGGCAAGAAGGCTGCCTTCATCAGGCAGGCGGCGCTGGCTTTGGGTTTAACCAATTTGACCGGCTTGCATGCGCGCGTTGAAACCATCTCCGAGCCCTTTGACGTGATCTGTTCGCGCGCCTTCGCCTCCTTGGCTGACTTCACTTCGTGGTCGGTCAAGGCTTTGGCGCCAGAGGGTGTTTGGATGGCGTTGAAAGGTAAACATCCTGAGAATGAGCTCGCAATGCTGCCTGCCGGGGTGTCAGTGTTTCACGTGGAACAGTTAGTGGTTCCGGGTTTGAATGCCGATAGGTGCGTGGTCTGGTTGAAGTCGATCTGAGTTGTCCGCGCGATAGCTGACGTAAACTCACCCCTCAATTCAAGGATATTTCATGCTGGGTTCTTTTGCCGGTGTAGCAGATTACGGCGCTTTCGTCATCGCCATCATCGTATTCTTGGCTATACCCGGTCCGGGTAATCTGGCCTTGATCACGTCGACCGGCAAGGGGGGGCTAGTTGGTGGCATGGGCGCAACGTTCGGCGTGATGGCTGGCGATCAAGTGTTGCTGTGGGCTGCTGTGGCGGGTGTGTCCGCTTTGCTCGCCACAAACCCGGCAGCCTTTCATCTGGTGCAGTGGTTGGGGGCGGTTTATCTGGCTTGGCTGGGTGCCAAGTTGCTGCGGGCGAAATCTGGCGATGCACCGATTCTTAAAATGAAAACTGGGCATTACTTTCGTCAAAGTATGCTCATCACCGTGCTGAACCCCAAGGCCATCGTTTTTTACATGGCGTTCTTTCCGTTGTTTGTCGACCCGGTTCTGCATCAAGGGCTCACTACTTTTGGCGTGATGTCGGCGACCATTGCTGGATTGACTTTTGTCTACGGCCTCAGTGCCGTGCTGCTGACCCATTTTTTGGCTGCGCGCCTGCGCGCCAACCCCCGTATCTCATCTGCGCTTGAAAAAGTAGCGGGTATTTTTTTGATTGGCTTCGGCTTCAAGCTGGCCTTGTCCCGCTAAGCGCTGATGGTCAGCGCTCTCCTTGTGCTTAAGCAATCCCTTTTTCAAGCGTTACCACCTCTATGGCCAAAATATTCTGTGTAGCCAACCAAAAGGGCGGTGTGGGCAAGACCACTACCACGGTCAATCTGGCGGCTGGCTTGGCGCTAGTCGGTCAGCGGGTACTGATGATTGATCTCGACCCGCAAGGCAATGCCACCATGGGTTCGGGCGTCGACAAGCGGCAACTTGAACTTACGGTGTACGACGTTCTGCTGGAGTCGGCGACGATTGAAGAGGCGCGCGTCACCAGTCAAAAGCTGGTGGATGCGGGTTGTAGCTATGACGTGCTGGGCGCTAATCGGGAGCTCGCGGGCGCGGAGGTCGAGTTAGTCGACGTCGAGCGCCGGGAAAAACGGCTGCGTCAGGCGATTGGCGAGGTCGCCAGTCAATATGACTTTGTACTGATCGACTGCCCGCCGTCGCTTTCCATGCTCACGCTGAATGGCTTGTGCTGCGCGCACGGTGTGATCGTGCCCATGCAGTGTGAGTATTTCGCGCTGGAAGGTCTGACCGATCTGGTCAACACCATCAAGCAGGTGCATGCCAACCTCAACAAAGAACTTGCCATCATTGGCTTGCTACGGGTTATGTTTGACCCCCGCATCACGCTACAGCTGCAGGTCAGCGAGCAGCTCAAGCAGCACTTTGGCGACAAGGTTTTCAACACCGTTATCCCGCGCAATGTACGTTTGGCTGAGGCGCCAAGCTATGGTGTGCCGGGGGTGGTTTTTGACCCGGCCTCCAAAGGCGCACAAGCCTTTGTGGCTTTTGCGGCTGAGATGGTCGAGCGCATCAAGGCCATGTGAAGGGCGGAGCCTCATGAACTCTTTTGCCGTGCTCATACTCCCCGGCTGGCAAAACAGCGGCCCGTCGCATTGGCAAAGTCGGTGGGAAGCCGTGCACGGCTATCAGCGTGTCGAGCAGCACGAGTGGCTGCGGCCTTTGCGTGGCGACTGGATCTCGCGGCTCGAAGATGTCCTGTTAACGGGAGCGCAAGACGAACCCGTGCTGCTGGTAGCGCACAGCCTCGGCTGCCAATTGGTCGCCGCTTGGGCTTCCCACTCGAAAAACACGCACCGCGTCAAAGCCGCATTGTTGGTGGCGCCGGGCGATCCCGATCAGGAGGCCCTACGCCCCGTGCTGACCAGCTGGTCGCCCGTACCGATGCAACGCTTGCCCTTTACCAGCGTGTTGATGGGTAGCGAGAACGACTCGTACTGCAGCTCTGAGCGCGCGCGCCAGTTTGCCGATGCATGGGGTGCTCACTGGGTGAGCGCAGGCTTGATGGGACATCTGAACGCTGACAGCCAGCTCGGCGACTGGCCCGAAGGCCATGCCCAATTACAAAAATTACGAGCACAGGTTCAGGCACCGCCGTCCACCTGAGCCGTTTTCTCCGCACATTGATGCTTCGAAACCTGAAAGACAAGAAAATGGTCACTAAAAAACCTAAAGGCCTAGGCCGCGGATTGCAAGCCTTGCTAGGCCCCACCGTCAGCGAATCGGCGAACGTGCTTGAAAACGGCAGTGAAGCCAATAGCCCCGGCTTGCCGGCTTCGCTGCGGTTGAGCGATATGGTGGCGGGCCAGTATCAACCACGTACCCGCATGGACGAAGGCGCGCTCTATGAGTTGGCCGAGTCCATCAAAGTTCAGGGCATCATGCAGCCGATTTTGGTGCGGCGCTTGACCCGTGGCGCCAACGATGGAAAGTACGAAATCATCGCCGGCGAACGACGCTTCAGAGCGGCCAAATTGGCCGGCCTCGACAGCGTGCCGGTGCTGGTTCGCGATGTGCCTGACGAGTCAGCCGCAGCCATGGCGTTGATCGAAAATATTCAGCGCGAAGACTTGAATCCCTTGGAAGAAGCCCAAGGTTTACAACGCTTGGTAAAGGAGTTTGGACTCACTCATGAACTGGCGGCACAAGCCGTTGGGCGCTCACGCAGCGCCGCCAGCAACCTGCTACGTCTGCTCAATTTGGCCGATCCGGTGCAAATCATGCTGATGGCCGGCGACATCGACATGGGCCATGCGCGGGCGCTTTTGGCGCTAGACCGTGCCACGCAAATCACCGCGGCAAACCAAATTGCGGCTAAGAAAATGTCGGTTCGAGAGGCGGAGAGTCTGGTCAAAAAACTCAGCGCTGAGTTCTCCCTGAAGCCGCAGAAAGTCACCAAAGAAAAGTCGCGTGACACGCGCCGGGTCGAAGAAGAATTGGCAGATCTGCTCATGGCCGAGGTCGAGGTGCGCGTGAAAAAACAGGTCAAACGCAATGGGCGCCGTGAAGACATGGGTGAGCTGGCGATTCAGTTTGCCTCATTGGACGAGCTGAATGGTCTGATCGAACGTTTGCGCGGGGGTAAGTAAACTTTAAATTACACTTCGCGGGCTCGTCCAACAGATTTGATCGGCGATCCAAGTTAAGTTTTACAAGCTTCACATCAGTCCAATATGCTCCAAGCAAAATCGCATCTTGGTAGAACAGTTGATGGCGTGACAGCGCCCTGTAATATGCCACGCGTTGCCGGACGTGCTTGTGTCCGTGTTTTCTAAGCAGGTGCGTTCGGCTAATGCCGGCATCGACACCTGGTTCAAATATCGCATGGCTTATTTGCTTGCGGCAGTGGTGACTTTTACCCTAAAGTTGTTGTATTACCCAGGGATTGCAACAGGGCAATTTGACGCGGGTGCCAGTGCTGGAACATTGGAGATCTATTTCAAGTACCGCGCCAGCTTTGTCATTTTGATCAGTGGCCTTTACATGTACAGCTACCTGAAGGACTGGTATTTCGAAAAGGTATCTCTGTACATACTGGGCGTTAGCGTCATCGCCTTGTTACTCGACTATTTCAATGCCTATGTGTATTTGGGCCAAACGTCATCGCATTGGATTGTCGCGTTGATTGCACTGCGGTTTTTGACCATTTTTTGCCTGCTCATGAACGCCATGAACGCTCGGCATGCACCGCCCATGCCGCGTCGATTGTGGTCGTGAACGAACCAACCGCGCGCTACAGGTCTTGCTAAAATTGTGGTGACTTAAAGTGTAAAAATCTTCCCCGGATTCATGATGTTTTTTGGATCCAGCGCACGCTTGATCGTGCGCATCATGTTCACTGCACCGTCGCCGGTTTCGGTCATCAGAAAATTCATTTTATGCAGACCTACGCCGTGCTCGCCAGTGCAGGTGCCTTCTAGCCTGAGTGCGCGATTCACCAGTTGATGGTTCAAGGCCTCGGCCACTTCGCGCTCTTTGGGTTGCGTCGGATCAATCAAGTAGCCAAAGTGAAAGTTGCCATCGCCAACATGGCCGACTAAAAAATACGGAATGCCGCTGGCATCAGCTTCAGTGATGGAGTCGAGCAAGCAGTCTGCGAGACGCGAAATCGGCACGCAGGTGTCGGTTGAAATAACCCGGCAACCTGGACGCGACTGCACGGCTGCGAAGTAGGCGTTGTGCCTAGCCGTCCATAACCGCGTGCGCTCTTCGGCCGTGCTGGCCCATTCAAAGGCGTTACCGCCGTGATCATGGGCCAACTCTTGTACCAGTTCGGCTTGTTCTTTGACGCCTGTCGGCGAGCCGTGAAACTCCATCAACAGCATGGGTTCTTCGCGCAATGACAGCTTCGAATGCGCATTCACCATGCGCACCGAGTTGGCGTCGATCAGCTCTACGCGGGCAATCGGCACGCCCATCTGAATGATTTCAATCGTCGTGCGCACCGCGGCTTCAATACTAGGGAACGAGCAGATCGCAGCCGAAATCGCCTCGGGCAGCGGGTACAGTTTGACGGTGATTTCGGTGATAACGCCTAGCGTTCCTTCGCTGCCCACCATCAGGCGCGTCAGGTCGTAACCGGCGGATGATTTCTTCGCTCGCGTGCCCGTGCGAATGACGTCGCTACTGGCGGTCACCACTTCCAGCGCCAGCACGTTCTCGCGCATGGTGCCGTAGCGCACGGCGTTGGTGCCGCTGGCGCGGGTGGCGCTCATGCCGCCCAGCGTTGCATCTGCGCCGGGGTCAATCGGGAAAAACAAACCTGTGCTTTTGACGGCTTCGTTGAGCTGTTTGCGCGTCACGCCTGCCTGCACCGTCACCGTCAAGTCTTCAGCATTGATCGACAGCACGCGGTTCATGCCGCCCATGTCGATGCTGATGCCGCCTTGCACCGCCAGCAAATGCCCTTCTAGCGAGGAGCCGACGCCAAACGGAATGACCGGCACGTTATATTGACTGGCGAGTCTGACGGCGTCAACTACGTCGTTGGTGTTCTCGGCAAACACCACGGCGGCGGGTGGGGGCGATGCAAATGACGACTCATCGCGGCCGTGCTGCTCGCGGACCACCAGCGCCGTTGAACAGCGCTCCGCAAAGCGCGCTTTGAGCGCCGCAATCAATGCAGTCGGTGTCTCGCGTTGTTGAATCTCGGGAAGTAAATGGACTGGTAGCGGTGCGTTCATAGTGTGTCTCCAGCGTGTTTTTTGAAGTTTACGCTGGCGTGATCTAAGTCGTGAATAATCATCGATTCGGCGCGCACCGGCAAAAACGGGTAGCAGCTCCGCTGAGACTTGCAACTTATTGACGGGAACCCCATGGCCAATCGACTCACCCAAATTGCCACGCGCACCGGCGACAACGGCACCACCGGCTTGGGCGACAACACCCGCGTCTCCAAAGACAGCTTGCGGGTGCATGCCATGGGCGATGTCGATGAGCTCAACTCGAATATCGGTGTGCTGCTGTGCGAAGACATGGCCGCCGATGTGCGCGCGTTGCTGATTGAAGTGCAACACCAGTTGTTCAATCTCGGCGGCGAACTCTCCATTCCTGGCTTTGAACTGCTCAAACCAGAAGCGGTCATTACGCTCGACACTGCACTTGAAAAATACAATGCTGCCTTGCCGCGCCTGCAGGAGTTCATCTTGCCCGCAGGCACACGCGCTGCTGCGTTAGCCCACGTCTGTCGGACGGTGGCGCGTCGTGCTGAACGCGCGGTAGTAGCGCTGGACTTGGCCGAAGCGCTTAACGAGTCACCACGCCAGTACCTCAACCGACTTAGCGACTTGCTGTTTGTGTTGTCACGCGTGCTCAACCGCATGAATGGCGGTGACGATGTTTACTGGAAGAGCGAGCGCTTGGCTAAACAAGAGGCAAACGCAGGCTAAAGGGGCGCGGGCTAATCGGGTAGTAGATGATGCTGGTCAATAGAATTTTGTCTGGCGCTGCTATTCTTAAGTTATGAAACCTCGCCAGAAGTGGGCCATTGCCGTCGTGACGCTCGTTGTGTTGTTGACGGGTGCGCTGTTGTTGCAGCAACGCGGAACACCGGTTCAGGTGGTGCCTGTACTGCGCAGCAATTTACGCCAGTCGGTGGTCGCGACGGGCCGATTAAATGCGCCGGCCCGCATCGAACTTGCAGCAGAAGTCACGGCGACCGTGTTAGCTGTGCTGGTGCGTGAAGGCGATCAAGTCAAGGCGGGCCAATTGCTGGTGCGCTTGTCTGATGCTGAAGCACGCGCCGCCTTGCAGCAGGCCAAGGCCGCATTGGGTGAGGCGCGTAATCGGGCGACCCAGCAAGCGACGGTGACCGCCCCGGTGGCGGTGCAAACGGTGGTGCAGGCTGATGCGGCCTGGCGCAATGCCGACAGTGAATTTCGGCGGTCTGAAGCGCTTGTGGCGCAAGGCTTTTTCTCACAGCAAAAACTGGATGAAGCCCGGCGTGCGCTTGAGTCGGCGGCGAGCGCCTTGCGTTCTGCGCACGTGCAGGCTGAGGCGAATCAGCCGCATGGCGTTGAAAGTGGTCTGGCCGCTGTGCGGGTGGAGCAAGCATCGGCTGCCGTGCAAATGGCCGAGGCCCGGCTAGCACGTTTGGCCATTACCAGCCCGGTCGATGGCATGGTGCTGGTTCGCAATGTCGAACCTGGCACGATGGCTCAGCCTGGACGGGTGTTGCTGGGATTGGCTGCGGGTCGTACGCGCATTGACGCCGGCATTGATGAAAAGCATCTGCATATGTTGGCGCTTGGGATGCCCGCCAAGGCTGCGGCCGATGCCTATCCGGCCCAGCCTTTTGCGGCCCAATTGAGCTACATTGGCCCGGCGGTAGATCTGCAACGCGGCACGGTTGAGGTGCGTCTGGCGGTGCCGCAGCCACCTGCATTCCTCAAGCCTGACATGACGGTGTCGGTGGAGCTCATCGGCGCTAATCGTCCCAACGCTTTGGTGTTGCCTGCTGCCGCTGTACGTGAGTCAGACAGTGCCGCACCGTGGGTCTTGATGCTGCAAGACCAACGCGCTGTGCGGGTGCCGGTCAAGCTCGGGCTGAGCGGCATTGGCACGATCGAAATCGCGAGTGGTTTGCAGGAGGGCGATCTGGCCATTCCACAAACTGAAAAAGCGCTACCCGGCGACCGCGTCCGGCAGGCTGGCACCGCGCTCCAAGGCAAAGGCATGGAAGTGCCCTCGTTCCTCTCGCGTTGATGCATTGAGCGCCCAGCGACAACGTCACTCACTTTTAAGTCCATGTTGCCTGCACCGTCAACACCCTTGCCTGCGACAGTCGCCCCCGCGCAAGAACCGCCGCTGCGTTGGCGATGGATGCGGGCGCTTTGGCACAGGCCACGACACCGGCCAGAACTCAGCTCATGGGCGCGCTGGATGCCTTTTGAGCTGTTGCTGGCGCTGCGCTTTTTGCGCGAAGGCCGGATGCAAAGCACGCTCATCCTCGCGGGTGTCACAGGTGGCGTGGCGGTGATCATTTTTTTGACGCAACTCATCAACCAGTTGCAAGGCACGATCATTGACCGCGTCATGGGTTCGCAGGCGCATGTGGTGATCAAGCCGACCGAAGAGCTGACCCGACCGGTGTTAAAGCCGGATGCGAACCAGGCGGTCGCTGCCGCCGTGCAACCTCGCGAACAGCGCTTGCGCTCGGTCGATCAGTGGGAGCGCGTGGCGGCGTTGGCCGCTGCAACGCCCGGTGTGTTGGCGGTCTCTCCGGTGGCTAGCGGACCCGCCTTTGCGGCACGGGGCAACTACAACAAAAGCGTTGTGCTGCAGGGCGTCAAGCCCGACGTTTATCGCCGTGTGGTGCGCATGGACAATTACATGACGCGGGGCACTTTCGACGTGGCCGGCACCGGTGTGCTGATCGGCATCGACCTCGCGCAGGATCTTGGCCTCACGCTTGGCGACAAGCTGCGCGTCACCAGCGCGAGCGGGCGCAGTGAAACATTGCAGGTCACGGGGCTCTTTGACATGGGGAATAGAGACCTCAACCGGCGCTGGGTTTTTGTCACGCTCAAGCTGGCGCAGTCGCTGCTCGATTTGCCCGGCGGGGTGTCCAATATCGACCTCACGGTGACCGACCTTTTTAACGCTGATCGCGTGGCAGACACGCTGCGTTTGCAGACGGACCTCACAGTTGACAGCTGGATGCAGACCAACTCCGGGCTGCTGAATGCGCTGTCAAACCAGACGGTCTCTAACAACCTGATCCGCAGTTTCGTCGTCCTCATCGTGGCGCTCGGCATCTCTAGCGTGTTGGTGGTCAGCGTGGTGCAAAAGCAGCGCGAGATTGGTATCTTGCGCGCCATGGGCGGGGGCCGGCGTCAAATCATGGCGATCTTTTTACTGCAAGGCGGGCTGGTCGGTTTGGCCGGTTCCATCTTGGGCGCTGCGCTGGCATATGCCTTGTTGGTGGTGTTTTCGCATGTCTTCAAAAGTCCAGATGGCAGCCCAATGTTTGCGCCGCAGCTTGACCCGCAACTGGTGTTGCTGGCCTCGCTGGTGGCTTGTGGAGTGGGGCTTGCGGCAGCCTTTGTGCCAGCGCGCAGCGCCGCTCGCATGGACCCGGTGCAAGCGATTCGTGCCTGAGGATGAAACCAATGAACCCGTCCAGTAACGCCGCCATTCTTCGCTTGGAGGCGATCACCAAGCGCTACAACATCGGCACCGAGGTCGAGACCGAGGTCTTGCACGGCATAACATTGGCGCTACAGCAGGCCGAGTTTGTCGCCTTGAAGGGGCCATCGGGTTCTGGCAAAAGCACCTTGCTCAACATCATTGGTCTGCTTGAGCCGCCGACCGCAGGTCAGTTGGAAATCGCCGGGCAGCCGGCGCAGGCGCTGGACGATGTTGGCCTGACAGCCTTGCGCGGTGCGACCATCGGATTTGTCTTTCAGTTTCACCATCTGCTGCCAGCCTTCACGGCGCTGGAAAACGTCTTGCTGCCGTCAATCATCAGCCACGGCACCGTCACACCTGCGGCCGAAGCGCTGGCGCGTGAACTGCTGATTCGTGTCGGTTTGAGTGGTGCCGAATACAAGCGACCCGGGGAACTCTCCGGAGGCATGCAACAGCGCGTGGCGATTGCCCGCGCCTTGTCGCAAAAGCCGCGGCTGATATTGGCCGATGAGCCGACCGGCAATCTGGACACCGTCAGTGCCGACGAAGTCTTTGCACTGTTGCGCGACTTCAATCGGGACCATGGCAGCGCCTGCCTGATCGTCACGCATGACCCGCGGTTGGCGCTGCGTTGCGACAGGGTGATTGAACTGGTCGACGGTCGGGTGGTGAGTCGTTGAGTGTTTCAGGCCTGTCCGACCAGCGCGTTGTAAGCCCGCCGTGTTTCAGGTGACACCGACTGCAACACCATCTCATAGGTCGTCTTGTGCCGAACCAGCATTCGGGCCGAAGCAATGGTTTTGGATTTGCAAAACCAGTGGCATGTGTGCTGCATCAAAAACAATTCGGCACTGAGGGTGAAGGCGCGGGATGGCGGTGAAATGGCGTCGTTTTGTCTGGCAGCACGGGCAAGGGCTTCGGCGTGAATTTTCAAAGCCTCGCGCAAGTCAAAGCAGGCGCTTGGGGCCCATGGTGCGGCTTCGCTCAAGGGCCAGGGCCACAGGTTGATGCCGGTCTTGGCTGCATCTACTTTGGCCATACTGTCGGCCAATTGCTCGAATTGGGCGGCCAGCTTGTCTTCGGTGCCGTTCATCAGTTGCCAGATCGAGCCGCGCCGGGCGACATCGTTTTCACCGAGCGCCCGCGCGTAGCCTTCGGTCAAGGTTTCCATGAGTTTTTCGATCTGGAAATGGCCCAGATGTAGCCCGAGCAAGGCGATGCGCCGACCCTCTGCTCGAGACTTGAGTGTGTAGCCAACGAAGGCGAACATCAACGAAAGAACAAAAATTTCCATGTCTGGTTTGGCGCTTGTGTGTGGGAGTCAAAAGGTCAAGTGTAGTCAGACGTTATAAGTTGACTCTTCAGTCTCGCAAGACCCACCACCGTCGACCGCAAAGCTGGAGCCCCGCTTAAAGCGGGTGCTCGGTGTAGAACTTGCCGCCGTGAAACAGCAAAGGCGAAACACCGGCGCGGTGTTCGCAACGCTCGACTTCGCCGACGAAGATGACGTGGTCTCCTTCCTCATAGCGGCTGCGATTGAAGCATTCAAAGGTGGCTACAGCACCAGCCAGCAGTGGCGCACCACTGAGGCCGCTGATGAATTCAACGCCCCCCCAGCGGTCTTCGCGCTTGCCGGCAAAACGTTCGGCGAGCTCCTTTTGGTCGGCAGCCAAGATGTTGACCGCGTAGTGTGAGCCCGTGCTCAACGCCACCATCGAGGCGGCTGAGCGGCTTAGGCTCCACAGCACGAGGGGTGGTTCCAGCGATACCGAGTTAAAGGAGTTTGCAGTCAGTCCCACCAAGTCGCCGTCCGCGGTGCGGGCAGTGACGATGGTCACGCCTGTGGCGAACATGCCGAGCGCGCTGCGAAATTCCTGCCGAGAAAAAGCCGGACTGTTGGCGGAGAGAATCTTGGCGTTGGACAGCAAGGAGGTCATGGGTGTGCTCGGCAGACGGGGCGTCAGAAAGGGAAGGGTCATCACGGTCATCGCAAGTGATTGTCTTCGATGAACCCGCATTTCCGAACTCAAGCATGGCAAGGTCGGGCTCCGGGCCGGACTTTTCAGCGGTGATGCTGTAGGAAAAACGCCAGCATAGCCGCAGAGGCATTCGGTCCGTGAGGGTCGGTGAACGTCCCTGTAGCGCTACCCCCCGACCAAGCGTGTGGCCCGGCTTCGACCGACCAGTACTCGACGTAGCTGCGACTATCCTCAGCGCTGTACACCGTGCGAAGCGTGTGGCGCAACTCACCAGTGGGCGCAGGTAATTCTTCGGGGATGACGCTGCGCTTCAGCGGTACGCCCGAGGCCTTCAGCGCGGCGATAGCGGCAAGCACAATCTGGTCGCCGTTGTCCGGGTGCACGGTGCGATCAGCGTCGCCATGAAAGACGATGGTGGGCATCACGTCTTCTCTGGCGGCTGGGTCGCCGGGTGTGCGCGAGCGGCCCCCAAGGCGCATGGCGCTGAAAGCTGACATCACGTCGTGTGCAGCTCCTGGTGGCAGGCCCGAGTGCACACCGACAGCGGCGAACAGATCCGGGTTGTGCGCGGCGACGATCGCGGCCATGGCACCGCCTGCGGAGAGGCCGGCAATGTAAACCCGCTTTGGGTCCACCGGGTATCGAGCAATGACGTGTCGGGTCAGTGCGGCCAACATGGCGGGTTCGCCGGCGTGGCGGCCTTGATGTTCGCTGTCAAACCAGTTCCAGCAACGCATTTGGTTGGCCTTGGGCAACTGCTCCGGATACAGAACCATGCACGGTGATTTAGCGGCTAGCTCGTTCATAAACGTACCGCGGGCGAAGTCGGGGGCGTCTTGTTTACACCCGTGCAACATCACGACCAATGGCACACCTGTGGGCTCGTCAGTTGGGGACGCTGATGGCGGTAGTGGTGGAACATACAGATTGAAGCCATAGCGCTCGCCTTCAAATTCAAAAACTTGTCGTGTGAACGCGGCACGGCGTAGCTTTGGCGAGGCTTCGGCCGCTTCTGGCGCCATGGTTTTTTCGGCATCCGCGGCCTTGGGTTCCGGAACAGTTTCCGTTTTGACCGGTTCGGACGTTGCGGCGACAAGTGCTTTTGAAACATTCAGACTCGTCAACTCTTTGGCTAAGACGCGTCGTAGCATCCGCTCGGCCAGAGCCACCTGACGCCCGAGGTTGGACTGGCGAGCAGCTCGGGCTAATTCGTTTATCCAGAAAGGCACTGCTTGAGCTCCAGAGGTGCATTGCTGCGATGCAATAAAGAATACGCGCATTCGGCGATGAGCGCATACAGCTACTATCGACGTATGTCTTTTGACGATGGTGGCGCTGAGCAAGTCCATCATTAACAGGCTGCTGCCGCGGGTTGTCGCGGCGCATGCTGTCATTTTGGATAATTCCATGAACACCCCCGCTGAAGATAAAGAGAGCCGTACCGCCGAAGTTGCACGGCTTGCCCTAGAGGCGCGATTTTTGGAGCTCGCTGAAAACACAAATGATGTGTACTACAGCCGCGATGGTGCGACCGGTGCTCTGCTTTACATCAGTCCGGCTTACGAACGGTTGTGGGGCCTGAGTTGTGAAAGCCTCTACGCCAATCCTGATTCTTATCTTGACAGTGTGCATCCAGAGGACCGTGTTGCCGCGGTGGCGGCCTTCGAAGCCAACCTCGGCGGTTTGGCGACTGAGCGGGAGTACCGACTCATGCTGCCCAGCGGAGAGGTGCTCTGGGTTCGAGACTACGCCCATCCGGTTGTCGGGGAAGACGGTCGTGTCGAGCGGGTGGTGGGCGTGGCTCACGACATCACTTTTCGCAAGCGGGCTGATGAAGCCCTGGCCAGCACCGCGCGGGCGTTGGAAATGCTCAGCTTGTGCAATCGAGCCTTGACGCGCATGGACAATGAGCAAAAGTTGCTCGCAGAAGTTTGCCGCTTAGCCGTTGAGGTAGGCGGCTATCGAATGGCGTGGGTCGGTTATGCCCGTGAAGATGAAGAGCGCAGCATTGAGCCCATGGCGTATGCGGGCCATGAGGACGGCTACCTGTCGTCGACTTGGCTGAGTTGGGCGAGTGAGCCGGTCGGTACGTTTGGCCCCGTTGGAGACGCCATTCGGCGGCGTGAGGTCAGTGAGCATCACAACTTGGCGTCGCTCCCCAATAATGTGCAGTGGGCGCAACAGGCGCTGCTTCGGGGTTACCGCAGCGTTCTCACCGTGCCCCTGGCTTACGCCGATCAGACTTTCGGCATGTTGGCGCTTTATTCGACCGACGAACTTCCTGCCCGTTCTGAAGAAGTGCTGTTATTGCAGGAGTTGGCCAACAACCTGGCTTTTGGCATCGACAGCATTCGAGCGCGCCATTGGCGGGATCAGCTTGAAGCTGCTATTTCCAAGGTGGCTGCCGGTGTGTCCGTGCAGGGCGGCAGCAACTTCTTTGAGCATTTGGTGCGCAACATGGCTGATGCGTTGGGCGCACAAGCCGCCTTTGTGACCCGTTTGTTGCCCGGCGAGCCCTTGATGGCGCGTCGAGTGGCGGGTGTCGTTGAGGGTGAATTGGTCGACGGATTTGACTACCCCGTGTCGCTGTCACCATGCCACGAGCTGATTGAGGATGTCAGCGTGACCTTGCCCAAAAACGTGCACTACCTTTACCCTGAAGTTCAGACCATTTTTGGTGTCCACGCCGAAGCTTATGTCGGCCATCGGCTCGAAAATTCATCTGGTGAATTGGCCGGCATGTTGTTTGTGATGTTTCACGAACCACTCAAGCAAACGGTTTTGATGGTGTCGACGCTGCAAATATTTGCCGCACGTGCCTCGGAGGAACTGAAGCGGCTACAGGCCGATATGGAAATCCGTAACCTCAATGCCAATTTGGAAGAGCGTGTGCAGCAGCGCACGGCTCAGCTCAAATCGGCCAACGAAGAGTTGGAGTCTTTTTGTTATTCGGTCTCGCACGATCTGCGCTCACCCTTGAGCGCTGTGGACGGTTTTGCCAGTCTGCTGGAGCAATCGGTTGAGGCTCTGCCGGAGCCGTTGGCCAAGAAAGGACAGCATTATCTTCATCGGGTTCGCGCCGGTGTGGTCCAAATGGGCGAATTGATTGATGCGCTGTTGTCGCTTGCTCGCTTGGCACGTGCGCCCTTGCGCCATGACCGTGTTGACCTTAGTGACTTGGCGAATCAAGTGTTGGTCTTTTTGCGCGAGCGGGATCCTGCCCGCGTGGTAGAGGCTCAGGTTGAGCCTAGTCTCACCGCCACAGGAGACCATCGCCTGCTCCGCCAAGTACTAGACAACTTGTTAGGCAACGCTTGGAAGTTCAGCGCGGGTCAGCCGGTCGCGCACATCACGTTTGGCTCTGAGACGAGTGCCAACGGAGACTTGGTTTATTTTGTCCGCGACAACGGTGCCGGTTTCAACATGGCTTATTCGCAAAAACTCTTCGGTCCGTTCCAGCGCTTGCATTCTCCGTCTGAGTTTGAGGGCACGGGCATTGGACTGGCTTTTGTGCAGCGCATCATCTCGCGGCACGGTGGCCGTATCTGGGCAGAGTCGGCGCCGGGTCAAGGTGCGACGTTTCGTTTCACACTGGGGCATCTTGACCCTAACGAGTCGGGGGCTGAAACGTTCACGCCCGAAAGAGCCTAACTGTTGAGTCACAAAATACTTGAGCTGTCTGTTTTGCAGGCATGACCCCCAGAAAATAGGTGGTCGGTAATCGGCGACGCTAAAATCCGCCGATGGCTTCATCACAATCCCCTCGTACCGGTGCAAGCGCCGTCGCCGTGCCCGTCAAGGTGTCCTTCAAGGTGCAGATGCTGCAGGCCCGGGAGGACGCCATTGTCGAGGCCGTGAACCGGCTGTTGGCTGAAAAAGGCTTTGATCTGATGACAGTTGACGAGGTCGCTGCCGAGGTCGGTATCGCCAAGGCCAGTCTTTACAAGCACTTTCCCAGTAAAGAAGATTTGGCTGCAGCGGCCATGGTGCGGGTGTTGGCCCGGGCCCAGGTTTTATTGGCAAGTTTGCCTGCGGATGCTGAGCCCATTGACCAGCTCAAAGCGGTGGTGCGATGGATGATGCGCTTGCAATTGGCGGGCGAAATGCCGTCCTTACCAAGCCAAAACTCCAGCTTAAGGGCAAATTTAATGGCTAATCGGGCTTATCTGGACGGCTTGCTGCAGGTCAGTGACCACATCGGTGGCTGGATTGAAGCTGCGCAAGCCGACGGTAGTTTGAACCCGGCTCTACCGCCCATTTTGGTGCTGTACACCGTGTATTCGCGGGCTTGCGATCCGGTGCTTGAATTCATGCAATCTGGTGGCCAACACAACGACGAAGAAATCATCGAATTCGTTGTGACAACCTGCTTTGACGGTTTGCGGAAGTAGCCGCGCACTGGCTTGAGGTGGTTTATGCGTCCGAAAGCTCATTTCTTGCGCAGGCAAGGCCCGCAGGCCTCGCCAAATCACATCAATTACTTTGGCATGATGACCGTGTCAACAGCGTGGATCACGCCATTGTCTGCCGCGACATCTGCCGCTACGACCTTCGCACCATTCACCGTGACGCCGCCCATGGTGGCCAGCGTCAGGTTGCCGCCTTGCACTGTCTTGACGTTACCGGCTTTGACGTCTTTGGCCATCACTTTGCCTGGGACCACGTGGTAGGTCAGCACTTTGGTCAGGGCAACTTTGTCTTTCAGCAGCGCGTCCAGATCGGCTTTAGGGATCTTGGCAAAGGCTGCGTCTGTGGGGGCAAACACTGTAAAGGGGCCGGGTCCCTTGAGGGTATCGACCAAACCGGCGGCTTTGACTGCGGTCACCAAGGTTTTGAAATTGCCGGCGCTGACAGCGGTGTCCACGATGTCGGCAGCTTGAGCCGAAAAGACAGCGCTGGCGCTCAGTGTCAAGGCGATGAGAGATTTTTTCATGGGTGACTCCATTGTGTTGAAAGTAAGCACCAAAGGTGTGGTGCCACCCCAATGTAAGTCATAACAGTAACAATATGAACTCAATGGTCATTACTGAGACTGATTAGTAATTATTTTGTGCGGCCGATTTTGCGTGGATGAACCCAGTTCATCAAAGCTATTTAGGAGTCGACTGGCGTCTTTAAATCCGAATCAACTGCTCGGGGCGATAGCTTTTCTGCTCGCCCTTGTGCGCATAACCCAGCGGATTGGCGACCACGTGACAGCCGCGGCTCAAATAGTCTTGCGGGCAATGCAAGTGTCCATGTAACCACAGCTGTGCTGCTGGCAACAGGTCATCAAGGGCGTTGCAAAAGCCAGCGGTTCCGGGCGTCAACCCATAGCGTGGGTCTGCGCTTAGAAGGCTAGGGGCGAAGTGGGTGACCACTACGGTTGCTGCTTCGAAAGATTGAGTAAGTGCCTCGCGAAGCCACGCTTGGCTTTGTAACCCCAGTTCGCGAACTTCGGGTGCGAGGATGGGCACACCGTCGCGCCGTGAATGGTTTTTTCGAAGGTAGTAGTTGGCCGCGCGAAATGCCTTGCCTCGAATCGACAGCGTCGAGGCCAGAGAATCACCGTTCAGCGCATCAAAGTCCGTCCATAAAGTGCAACCGAGAAAGCGCACACCTTGAAGAATGACGCTCTGTTGTTCCAGCCAAATCAACCCCCAGCGTTCGCAGGCGGCACGAAGACGCGCTGAGGCATCGTCAAATTCCAGGCCGTCGTACTCATGGTTGCCGGGAATAAACAGCACCGGCGTTGGCCAGTTGGCACCACCTTCGCTGACCGGTCGAGGTGAAAAGCGAGCCAAACCAAAGTCTTCAACCCCCAAGCGCGTCAGTTCTGAGCCCGGCTGATAAGAGCCGATGTCGCCAGCCAGCACCAGCACGTCAGCCCCCGGAATCGGCTGCGCTACAAAGTGCGGGTTTGATTCGAGGTGGAGATCTGACAGCAGCTGAATGTTCACGGATGCATTGTCGCTGTCAGGCCGAAAAACTCTTCTGGGCCGCCCGGACGACGGCTTGTCGTAACCAAAGGTGACTGCTGCTTTGCTGGCTGCGCCGGTGCCACACCGCATCCACGTGGACCGGCGAAATGTCAAAGGGCAAAGGCTGCAAGATCAGTTGCTCCGCGAAGCCGGTGACCCGTACAAAATGGCGTGGCAAGACCGTGAGCAAATTTGAATTTGCCACCACGCGACCGGCGGTGAAAAATTGATTCACCGTGAGAACCACTCGTCGTTCTCGGCCTAAGGAAGCCAGCGATTCGTCAATGAAGCCATAGGGGCGACCTGAAAAACTCACCAGCATGTGACGTGCTGCGCAAAATTGATCAAGTGTTAAGGGGGTGTGCGCTAGAGGATGGTCCCGGCGCATGACGCAGACGTACTCGCCGTTGTACAGCCGCAAGTGCGAAAAAGGTTGCTGCTCTCCGCTTTGCGCGCCAGCCGTTAAACCCGCCAGTACCGACGGAAAGTAGCCTACGGCCAAGTCGCAGGCTTCTTCGTCTAGCAGTCGGCGGGGGTCACGTGTCGTCAGTGGAACGACGCGCAGCGACACGCGAGGCGCTTCTTGTTCGAGAATGTCCGTCAGCCCGGGGATCAGTTCGGCAGCGGTGGCGTCGGCCATCGCCAGCACAAAGCTGGTGTTGGCCTCAGCCGGCACAAAGTCACTGGGGATCAGTGAGAATTGCAGTTGCTGCAGCGCCTCGCGCACCGCCGGCCAAATGGCTCGTGCGCGGGGTGTGGGGGCCATGCCCTGACCGCTGCGCTTCACCAATTCATCACCCAGTGTTTCACGCAGTCGCCGCAAGGCGTTGCTCACGGCCGGTTGCGTTAAAGACAGGTTGCGCGCAGCCCGTGTCAAGCTGCGTTCAGCCATGACCTCATCAAAGACACGTAGTAAGTTGAGGTCGAGGGTGCGGAAATTGGGTGGGCTCATGAGAAAAGGGTCCTCGGTAATAGAGATGACTATAACCCTTGTGAATGACTGGGATCATAAAGATAAAGTGGAGCGGCATCAGTATTAACCCTATGATCAAACCCTTGTTCAACTTGGCCGTCGTGAACAAGCAGACCCCCTGAAGGTTGACGGCCCTCATCAAGGGAATCATCATGACCACTTTCGTCCACACCCAATACCTCACTGAACATCCCGGCGTACAGCGGGCTGAATCCGCCATTGAAGGCGCTTTGCTGTTGCGTCAACGCTGGTCATCTATCAGTGGTGTGGCGGCTTTGCTGCTGACGTCCATCGTCGCTGCCGTGCTGGTTGTGGCTTACGAAGTCATGGACAGCGTTGTTGAAGGCCACTTGCTGGTGATGTGGATGGCCCTTTGGGCCTTGGCATTCACGGGTTTGGCTTTGTATTCGGGAACTGTACGTAGCCTTGTGGCACGCGCCAAGGCTGGGCTCGACGGCTGGGCTCGTGGCCAAGCCAAAGCCCGCGCTGATGAACGTCTGTGGGTCATCGCCAAGACCGACACCCGTGTTATGGCTGATCTCCACGCTGCCATCACCCGCCAACAGTCGTTGGCTGAAACTTCAACGCCGGCTGGTTTGTCAGCCCGTGCCGTCCGACTGGGCGGTGCAGAATTGCGGGCTTACCAGCGCCAAAACAGCTGATCGCTTAGAAGCCAACCTCGTTGGGTTTAGTCAATAAAAAAGCCACCGTGAGGTGGCTTTTTCATGGGCGACGTTCAGGGTCAGACCGCCAGTCTCTTCTCAATAGCGGCTTTTGTTTTGATCAAGGCGGTCGGAAGATGATGCGCCAATTGTGCGAACAACTCCGTGTGCAGCTCAAGTTCTTTCAGTAAAGCGGCTTTGTCTGTGCGGGTCACAGAGTTGAACTGCTCAGCGCTGAAGTTCAGGCCGTCCCAAGTCAGGTCTTCGTAGCTCGGGCTGACGCCGGTGGTGTGGTCTTGCCCCTTGGCCGAGCCTTCAACGCGCTCGATCATCCACTTCAACACGCGCATGTTCTCGCCGTAGCCAGGCCAGACAAACTTACCGTCCTCGCCTTTGCGAAACCAGTTGGTGGTGTAGATCTTTGGCAGTTTGGCGCCCTTGGCGGCGAGTTGTTCGCCGATGTTCAACCAGTGCTGGAAGTAGTCGCTCATGTTGTAGCCGATGAACGGCAGCATGGCGAAAGGGTCGCGGCGAACAACACCCACTTGGCCAACGATGGCGGCCGTGGTTTCGGAACCCATGGTGGCAGCCATGTAGACGCCTTCGACCCAGTTGCGGGCTTCGGTCACTAACGGCACGGTGGTCGAGCGACGCCCCCCGAAAATGAAAGCATCAATCGCTACGCCTTTGGGATCGTCCCATGCGCTGTCGAGCGCCGGGTTGTTTGTGGCGGCTACCGTGAAACGTGAGTTCGGGTGTGCCGCTTTGGCGCCGGTCTGGTTGGCAATTTCTGGCGTCCAATCTTTGCCTTGCCAGTCTATTAGATGCTTGGGCAGAGCCTTGCCGGGCGCGTCTTGCTCCATGCCTTCCCACCAGACATCGCCGTCGTCGGTCAGCGCCACGTTGGTGAAGATGGTGTCGCTGCGAACGCTCAGCATGCAGTTCGGGTTGGTCAGCATGTTGGTCCCAGGGGCTACGCCAAAGTAACCGGCTTCCGGGTTGATGGCGCGCAACTGGCCGTCGGCCGAAGGCTTGATCCAAGCGATGTCATCGCCAATGGTGGTGACCTTCCAGCCGTCAAAACCAGCCGGCGGCACCAGCATCGAAAAGTTCGTCTTGCCGCAAGCACTTGGGAATGCGGCTGCCACATGGTATTTCTGGCCCTTTGGATTGGTCACACCCAAAATTAGCATGTGCTCGGCCAACCAGCCTTCGTCACGACCCATGTTGGAAGCGATGCGCAAGGCAAAACATTTTTTGCCCAGCAGCGCATTGCCGCCATAGCCTGAACCGTAAGACCAAATTTCGCGGGTTTCCGGGTAATGCACGATGTACTTGGTCTTGTTGCAAGGCCATTTCACATCTTTTTGGCCAGCCGCCAGCGGCGCACCAACGGTGTGTACACAAGGCACAAACTCGCCATCGACACCCAGCACGTCGTACACCGCACGACCCATCCGGGTCATGATTTTCATGTTCACAGCCACATAGGCGCTGTCCGAAAGTTCGATACCGATGTGCGCAATCGGTGAGCCCAGCGGGCCCATCGAAAATGGCACCACGTACATCGTGCGGCCTTTCATGCAGCCGTCAAACAGGGGTTGCAGCGTGGCACGCATCTCCGCTGGAGCGATCCAGTTGTTGGTGGGTCCGGCTTCTTCTTTGAGCGTCGAGCAGATGAACGTGCGGTCTTCCACGCGGGCCACGTCGCTAGGGTCGCTGAGTGCCAAAAAGCTGTTTGGGCGTGTGACGGGATTGAGTTTCTGGAAGGTGCCGGCGTCGACCAGTCCCTGGCACAGGCGCTGGTATTCTGCATCGCTGCCGTCACACCAGTAAATAGCCTCAGGCTTGCACAAGGCGGCCATGTCTGCCACCCAAGCGATCAATTTTGCGTTCTTGACAAAAGCGGGAGGATTCAGGGCAAGCCCTTGCATCGCGGGGTGGTTCATCGAAAAGCTCCAAAGTTAAAAAACGTGATTTCGACAGACCCCGCAAGCGACCGGTGCGTACCCGGGTGATGCAATGACTCGCGAAATAACGCATAAAAGCCAGCGCAGCCGGACCTTGAAAAATGATTCTTGAACAATGCTCTGAGCCGCTGCGAAGGGCCATTCTAAGAACTTCTGACACCGGTTACATAGCGGTTACGGCCGAAAGATATGCAAAACATGCATAAAGTTATGCGAAAACTTGGTTCGTTTGGGCGTGAAAAAGGCCAGCACTCAGGCTGACCTTTTAGATGAGGCGGGTCGGTGAGATGAACCCCGACCGATCAATGGCCGAGGCCGTTCAGGCCATCGTGACCGCGATGAAGGCTAGCAAAAACATCAGGACTGCACCGGCCAATGGCACAACGATGGGGATGATTGAGATGATGGACTCGACGGGATCCTCCTCAGCGGCAGGCGCATCATGGGCGTGTGCATCGTGGGCGGAATGATCAGCTGACTTGGACATAGGGGCTCCTAGGGACTTTTTTAAACTGATCAGATTTTACATTTTTGAAGAAGAGGCTTCGCAAGCGAGGTCAAAAGTGACGCGCTCCAGGTACAGACTCGGCACCAGCAGGCGGAATCAATGCCCCAAAATTTTCGATAAAAAGTCTTGCGCCCGGTCTGTTTGCGGGTGGTTGAAAAATTTATCGGGCGTGTTTTGCTCAACGATCTGGCCTTGGTCCATGAAGATCACGCGGTCAGCAACGGCTTTGGCAAAGCCCATTTCATGGGTCACGCAGAGCAGGGTGATACCTTGGTCGGCCAACTCCACAATCACATCCAGCACTTCCTTGATCATCTCTGGGTCCAGTGCTGACGTCGGTTCGTCGAACAACATGATTTTGGGCTTCAGACAGAGTGCGCGGGCAATCGCGACGCGTTGCTGCTGGCCGCCCGACAGCTGCAACGGAAACTTATGCGCTTGCTCGGCAATCTGCACGCGTTCGAGTTGCTGCATGGCCTTTTCTTCGGCTTCTTTCTTCGGTATCTTCCCAACCCAGATCGGCGACAGCGTCAGGTTCTCCAATACCGTCAAATGAGGGAACAAATTGAACTGCTGAAACACCATGCCGACTTGTTGGCGCACGGCATCGATAGCCTTGACGTCATCCGACAACTCAATACCAGCGACGATGAGGCGACCCTGCTGGTGTTCTTCAAGCCGGTTGATGCAGCGAATCAGCGTTGACTTGCCGGACCCAGAAGGCCCGCAAATCACGATGCGCTCGCCCTGACGGACTTGCAGGTCAATGTCGCGCAGCACATGGAAATCGTTGCCGTACCACTTGTTGACTTTGTCGAAGGTGATGATGGGATCGCTCATCGCGCATGGCCTTGGTTAACTTGCTTTTCCACCCACAGGCTGTAACGCGACATGGCAAAGCAAAAAGTGAAATAGATCAGGGCGATGAAGAGATAGCCCTCGACCTTGAAGGCGCGCCAGTCGGCGTCGGAGTTGAGGGCCAACCCCAGCGCGCCGGTGAGCTCATACAAACTGACGATGGTCACCAAAGAAGTGTCCTTGAAGATGCCAATGAAGTTGTTCATGATGCCCGGCACGACGATGGCAAGCGCTTGCGGCAGCACGATTTTGCGTTGCGTCTGCCAGTAAGTCAGCCCGAGTGTGGCGGCCGCTTCGACCTGACCTTTTGGAATCGCCTGCAGCCCGCCGCGAATCACCTCGGCCATGTAGGCGGCGGCAAACAGCGTGATGCCGATCAGCACGCGGATCAGCACGTCGATGCGGCTGCCCTGCGGCATGAACAGTGGGAACAAGAACGAGGCCATGAACAGCACTGAAATCAGCGGCACGCCACGCACCAGCTCAATATAAATCGTGCAAGCGCTGCGTATCGCCGGTAAGTCAGAGCGTCGACCGAGGGCCACTAAAAGGGCCAAGGGAAAAGCCATGGCAATCGACAGCGAGGCCAGCAACAGCGTCAGAGGAAAGCCACCCCAGCGGTCGGTTTCAACCCGCGTCAGCCCAAAGCTGTCGCCGTACATCAGCACAAAAAACACTGCCAGCACAGCCAACCACAGCAAGGTCAGCCAAGGCTTCCAGAAAAAACGCACACAGCTGGCGACCAACACGCTGAGCATCAAGACGGTGGCTAGCAGCGGCCGCCATTGCTCGTCGAACGGATAGCGACCGAAGATGATGAACCGGTATTTTTCGGCCACCACGCCCCAGCAGGCCCCCACTGTCGCCGCCCGGCAAGCCTCTACGTCGGGTCGCCACGTGGCCGACAACAAGGCCCATTGGATGAACTGCGGCAAGTACCACAGCAACAAGCCACCCAGCAACAGCGTGCCCAGAGTCGTGCGAAAGTCAGCAAACAGGTTGCTCTTGAGCCAACCCTGCAGTCCGCCGTGGCGAACGGGTGCAGGACGCGCAGGAATTGCGTGGAAAGTTTGAGCGGTCATAAATCAACGGCAGAAGTCACTCAACGCTCCTTGATGGCCGCTCGGGCGTTGTAGCGGCTCATCCACCACGATGTCAGCAGCGAAGTGCCAAGGTAAATCACCATCACGATGCTGATGCACTCGACAGCCCTGCCGGTTTGATTCAGCGCGGTGTTGGAGATGGAGACCACATCGGGGTAACCAATGGCGACCGCCAGGGAGGAGTTTTTGGTCAGATTCAGGTATTGGTTGGTCAGTGGCGGAACGATGACGCGCAGCGCCTGCGGCAACATCACCAGCCGCATTTCTTGCCGACGACTCAAGCCCAAAGCAGCTGCTGCTTCGCTTTGCCCAAGAGCGACCGACTGAATACCGGCGCGCACCACTTCCGCGATAAAGGCCGCGGTGTAGGCTGTCAGGCCGAGCAATACGGCGATGAACTCAGGCGTCAGCGCGCCACCGTTTTCAATCGCAAACAGACCGCGCGAGGGTGCGTTCATGGCGGTCGGTGCACCACCGGCCAGCCAGCCCATCATGCAACCCAAAAGTACCAAGCCAAGCGGCAGCCAGACCGTGCTGCGCAACTGTCCGGTTGCCTCAAAATGGGCGACGGCCCGGCGGTGGTACAGCCACGCCAACACGGCACCAGCCAGCAAACCCAACGCAGCCCAGACATGTCCGCCAGACCAAATGGGAATCGGAAAATTAATGCCGCCTTTGCTCAGGAACACCGAGCCCAGTTGCCAAGCTTCCGAGGCGGCAGGCAACACTTCCGTGAAAAGCAGATACCACATGAGCAATTGCAGCAAGATTGGAATGTTCCGAAAAATTTCGACATAAACCGAACACAAACCCCGCACCAACACATTGCGTGAAAAACGGCCCACGCCCACCAAGGTGCCGATCAGCGTGGCCAAGACAATGCCGATCAGTGCCACACGCAAGGTGTTGCTCAGGCCGATCAAAAAAGCGCGCCAGTAGGGTTGGCTGGCGTCAAACGGAAACAGACTTTCGCCAATCTCAAAACCGGCGGTCTGCGTCAAAAAATCAAAGCCGCTCTGAATGCCACGCTCGCGCATGTTGATCAGCGTGTTATGACCTAAGTACCAAAGCGCCAAGGCAATCAAGAGCAGCATCAGTGCTTGGTAGACCAAGCCGCGAAAAATCCGACTGCGCCAAGACCATTTTTTCTTGGGCGCAACAGCCAACGTGGCTTGAGTTGTGGGCGTCATGCCGCTTCAGCGCAGCGGGTAGGCGTACATCAGACCGCCTTTGTTCCACTGGTTGTTGACGCCGCGCGGCAAACCGAGGGGCGATTTGGGACCGACATTGCGCTCGAAAATTTCGCCGTAATTGCCAGTGGCTTTGAGGGCGCGCAGCATCCACTCTTTGTCCAAGCCGAGCAGTCGGCCGGTGTCTTCGGTGGTGCCTAGAATGCGCTGGATCACCGGGTCGCTGGTGCTGGTTTTCAGCTGGTCGACGTTGGCTTGGGTCATGCCATATTCTTCGGCTTCGATCAGGCCGTAAATCACCCATTTGACGATGGCAAACCATTCGTCGTCACCGCGCCGCACCAGCGGGCCGAGCGGTTCTTTAGAGATCAGATCAGGCAAGATCACGTGCTCTGCAGGTGTTCTGGCTTCCTTGTTGCGAATCGATGCCAGACCTGATGCGTCGGTGGTGTAAGCAATGCAGCGACCCGCGAAATAGGCGGCGTTGGCGGCTTCGAACTTCTCAAACACCACGGGCTTGATGGCCAGCTTGTGGGTCCGTGAGTAATCGCTCAGGTTCTTCTCCGTGGTGGTGCCGGACTGCACGCAAACGGTTTGGCCCTTCAGCTGCTTGGCGCTTTTGATGTTGAACTTGGCCGGCACCATGAAACCCTGACCGTCGTAATACGTCACAACGGTTTGGTGCAGACCGAGTGAGGCGTCACGTGACAGGCTGAAGGTGGTGTTGCGCGACAGCACATCGACTTCGCCAGATTGCAGCGCCGTGAAGCGCTGCTGCGCGTTCAGCGGCACGAACTTCACTTTTTTAGCATCGCCCAGCGTGGCAGCGGCCACGGCTTTGCAAATGTCAATATCCAGTCCCGACCAGTTGCCACTGGAGTCGGCCGCCGAGAACCCGGCCACGCCGGTGTTGACGCCGCAAATCACTTGCCCTCGCGACTTGATAGCGTCCAGCGTTTTGCCAGCGAAAGCGGGGAGCGAGGCGGTCATGCAGAGTCCGGCGAGCAGGGCTCCCAGCATATTTTTGGTGACAAAAGTGGGCAAGTCAATCTCCATGAAACGAAAAACGCAGCTAATGCATTCTCAACAGTACGGGGCGGTAAATCCTAGCGCAAGCTTAAGGGTCAAGCGGGTAACCCGCCATTCGACGGGCTATTCAACGTGGTTGTCACCCAGCGGCCGCGCACACGCGCAGCACTTCCGAGCCGTAAGCTTGCAACTTTTTCGCGCCCATGCCGCTGATGCCTTCCAGGTCGCTCAAGCTTTGCGGGTCTTGCTCAGCCAAGGCCCGCAGCGTGGCGTCATGAAAGATCACAAACGCCGGCAGGTTGTGTTCGCGGGCCACTTCGGCGCGCCAAGCTTTGAGCTTGCCCAAGCGCTCAATCGCCCCGGCGTTGAGGCTGGCTTCGGCCATCCCTTTGACGGAAGTTTTGACACTGCGCCTCTTGCGATCGGCGCTGCCGCCCAGCGCTTGCTCGCGCAGCATCACCGTCACTTCGCCGCGCAGCACCGCGCGGGCGTCGGGCAGCAACTGCAAGGTGCTGAAGGCTTCGCTGTCGACGCGCACCATGTTTTTGGCAATCAGCTGGCGCAGCACGCCGCGCCACTGCGTCTCGGCCAGCTCAGCTCCAATGCCGAAAGTGCTGAGTTTGTCGTGCGCGTACTGGGTCACTTTGTCGGTGACTTTGCCGCGCAAGATGTCCATGATGTGACCGGCCCCAAAGCTGATGCCGCTGGCTTGCTGCACGCGATAAATGCAGCTCAGCATCTTGCGTGCGGCAATCGTGGCGTCCCATACTGCGGGTGGGTTCAGGCAGTTGTCGCAATTGCCACAAGGCAGGCTGTCTTCACCAAAGTAGCTCAGCAAACTGACTCGGCGGCAGCGCGTGTCTTCGGCTAGTGTCAGCAGCGCGTCGAGTTTGCCGCGCATGACTTGTTTGAACTCTTCGCTGGCGACTTCGCTGGTGTCGATCATCCGGCGTTGGTTTACCACGTCTTGCAGGCCGTAGGCCATCCAGGCGTTAGCCGGCAAACCATCACGACCGGCGCGGCCGGTTTCCTGGTAATAGCCTTCGATGTTTTTCGGCATGTCGAGATGCGCGACAAAGCGCACATCTGGCTTGTCGATACCCATACCAAAGGCGATGGTGGCGACCATGACCATGGCGTCTTCTCGCAGGAAGCGGTCTTGCCGTTGCTGGCGCACTGATGCATCCAGCCCGGCGTGATAAGCCATGGCTTTGAGGCCGGCGTCTTGCAGCATGTCGGCAATTTCTTCGACCCGTTTGCGCGACTGGCAATAGACGATGCCGGACTCGCCAGCGTGTTCGGTTTCAATGAAGCGCAGCAGTTGCCGTGTTGGGTCGGTTTTTTCAACAATCGTGTAGCGGATGTTGGGCCGGTCAAAACTGCTGACAAATTCGCGGGCGTCTTCGAGCTTCAAGCGCTCAATCATGTCTTGCCGTGTCAGCGCGTCAGCGGTGGCAGTGAGCGCCACCCGCGGCACGTCGGGAAAGGTTTCGTGCAGCAAGCTCAGCGAGCGGTACTCAGGCCGAAAGTCATGGCCCCACTGGCTCACGCAATGCGCTTCATCAATCGCAAACAGGCTGAGCAGACCGCGCTCATGTAGCGAGCCCAGCAGACCCTTCATGCGTGGCGTGTTGATGCGTTCGGGTGCCGCGTATAGCAGCGTGAGTTCGTTGCGCAGCAGCTGCTTTTCGAGCGCACTGCTTTCTTCTTGCGTCTGGGTCGAATTGAGAAAAGCCGCCGACACGCCCGCCTCGTGCAGCGCTCCGACCTGGTCGTGCATCAATGCAATCAGCGGCGAGATGACGATCGTCACGCCGTGGCCGGCTTGTTGCCGGGCGATGGCCGGGATTTGATAGCAGAGAGATTTACCGCCGCCTGTGGGCATCAAAACCAGTGCGTCACCACCATGCACCACATGGTTGACGATGTCTTCTTGCGGGCCGCGAAAGCTACTGTAGCCAAACACGTCGCTCAGGATGTTCAGGGGCGAAGGGTCGTTAGAAAGTGCGTTAGAAGGCAAAAAATATCCAGTGTTCAGGGGACGCTACATCTGTTCCCATGGCAAGCCGGCAAAGCGCCAGCCCGACAAAGTAGAGCGGCGAAACTGATCGTCCAGCTCGCCTTCAAAGCCATTCAGCACATGCGCCACGTTGTCGAAGCCAGCGGCTTCTAGGGCGGCACCGGCATCCCGCGTGCGTTGGCCAGATCGGCAAATCAGCAACACGCTTTGATGCTTGTCGCGCGCCTCGCGCGTGACGGCCTCGGCAAAGGCGACGGGGTCAGGGGTCAGGTCCGGGTATTCATACCAGGGCACGTTGACAACGCCCGGCGGGCGGCCGACATACATGTATTCAATTTCCATGCGCACGTCGATGAACAGCGTGTCGGGTTCCTGCTGCAGGTGTGTCCAAGCGTCGAGGGGTTTCAGATTTTTCATAGTCAGATCAGGCAATCTCCCTATTGTCGGGGAAAGACCCAGCCGGCTATTTTTTTTTAGCAGCCTTTCTACAATAGCGGCCATGAAAGCCTTTAATTACACCCGCGGCCAAGCGCTGCCCGCCCTTCTTGAAAAACGCATCGCCATCTTGGACGGCGCGATGGGCACCATGATCCAGCGCTTCAAACTCAATGAAGCGCAATACCGTGGCGAGCGGTTCAAAGACTTTCACAAAGACGTCAAAGGCAACAACGAGCTCTTGAGTCTGACCCGTCCGGATGTGATTCAGGACATCCACGAAGGCTATCTTGCGGCGGGTGCCGACATGATCGAGACCAATACCTTTGGCGCCACCACCGTGGCCCAAGCTGACTACGACATGGCGGAGTTGGCGATTGAGATGAACTACGAATCGGCGCGAATTGCCCGTGCTGCCTGTGACAAATATTCAACCCCCGATAAACCGCGTTTCGTCGTCGGCGCCCTCGGCCCGACGCCCAAAACAGCCAGCATCAGCCCCGATGTGAATGATCCCGGCGCCCGCAACACCAGCTTTGAAGAACTGCGCAAAGCCTATTACGAGCAGACTGAAGCGCTGGTCAAAGGCGGCAGCGACGTGTTGCTGGTCGAAACCATTTTTGACACGCTCAACGCCAAGGCCGCGTTGTTTGCCATCGACGAGTACTTTGACAACTCCGGCGAGCGCTTGCCTCTGATCATCAGCGGCACCGTGACCGATGCGTCGGGCCGCATCTTGAGCGGCCAGACAGTGACGGCTTTCTGGCACAGCGTTCGCCATGCCCAGCCGCTGGCCATCGGCTTGAACTGCGCGTTGGGCGCCACGCTCATGCGGCCCTACATTCAGGAGTTGGCCAGGGTCGCTGGCGACACTTATATCAGCTGCTACCCGAACGCCGGCCTGCCCAACCCCATGAGCGACACTGGCTTTGACGAAACTCCCGACGTCACCAGCCGTCTGCTGCGTGAGTTTGCGGACGAAGGCTTGGTCAACATCGTCGGCGGCTGCTGTGGCACCACACCCGAGCATATTGGCGCGATTCACCAGGCGGTGGCGCCTTTCGGCCCGCGCGGTTTGACATCTGGCGGGTTCTATAAAGAGGCGGCTTGACGCACTGGCGATGCCTGCTGCTAGCGGCAGCCGCCGTGCTGGTAGCTTGCGGCCAAAAGCCGCCCTCCTGGGATGTTTTGCTGTCCGGAAAAATCGTTGGTCAATACCCAGATTACGTCGTGACAGTCACCGCACCAGGGCAATTGAGTGTCCAGCGCCCCGGTATGGCGGTCCAAACCGTCAGTGTCGAGCCGATTGCCCAGCACTGCCTGCGCGGGCCGCGGGATTGTGGTTATGCGGTCGAACAGATGCTGCTGCTGCTGCGTGATCCCTGACGCGTAGACCGGTTAAAATAACGGCCTTCTCAAGGAGCGTTGCAGCGAAACCCAGGTTTCGTCAGGCTTGGGAGCAGATTCCCGCAACCACGCTCACCTTTGTCCCAAGGTGAGTCCATGTCTTCGAATTCCGTTCCTATTTCCGTCACCCCTACTGCTACAACTGCAGCCATAGCCAGATCGTCGTTCAACGTGCCGCCCATGAAGCTGTCCGGCTTGGAGCCAGTCTCCATCGGCGCTGATTCCCTCTTCGTCAACATTGGTGAGCGCACCAACGTCACCGGCTCCAAAGCCTTTGCCCGCTTGATCTTGAATGGCGACTTCGAGCAGGCGTTGGTGGTAGCCCGGCAACAGGTCGAAAACGGCGCACAGATCATCGACATCAACATGGACGAGGCGATGCTTGACAGCCAGGCGGCCATGGTGCGTTTTCTGAACCTGATCGCCAGCGAGCCCGATATTTCGCGCGTGCCCATCATGATCGACAGTTCCAAGTGGAGCGTGATCGAGGCTGGCCTGCGCTGTATTCAGGGCAAGGGCATCGTCAATTCCATTTCCATGAAAGAGGGGCTGGAGCCTTTTAAATACCAGGCCAAGTTGCTCAAACGCTATGGCGCGGCAGCCGTGGTCATGGCTTTTGACGAACAAGGCCAAGCCGACACGTACCAGCGCAAGATTGAGATTTGCGAGCGGGCTTATCGGGTACTGGTCGACGAACTCGACTTCCCACCTGAAGACATTATTTTTGACCCGAACATCTTCGCCATCGCCACCGGCATTGAAGAGCACAACAACTACGCGGTTGACTTCATCAACGCGACGCGCTGGATCAAGACCAACTTGCCGGGCGCTAAAGTCTCCGGCGGCGTCTCCAACGTGTCCTTCAGCTTTCGTGGCAATGACCCGGTTCGCGAAGCCATTCACACGGTTTTTTTGTACCACGCGATTCAGGCCGGTATGGATATGGGCATCGTCAATGCCGGCATGGTCGGCGTCTATGACGACCTAGAGCCGGTGCTGCGCGAACGGGTCGAAGACGTGGTGCTGAACCGCACGCCCATCTACAAGCCGGGCGAAGCGGAATTGACCCCGGGTGAGCGTTTGATTGAGGTTGCTGAAACCGCTCAGAGCGGTGCCAAGGACGACAGCAAGCGCAACGAATGGCGCGGCTTGCCCGTGCGGGCACGGCTCAGCCATGCACTGGTGCACGGCATGAACGAGTTCATCACCGAAGACACCGAAGAAGTTTGGCAAGCGATTCAAGCCGATGGCGGCCGGCCGCTGCATGTCATTGAAGGTCCGTTGATGGACGGCATGAACGTGGTCGGCGATTTGTTCGGTCAAGGCAAGATGTTTTTGCCGCAGGTGGTGAAAAGCGCCCGCGTCATGAAGCAAGCCGTGGCGCATTTGCTGCCCTACATTGAAGCTGAAAAACTGCTCCTTGAAGCCGCCGGCGCCGACGTCAAAACCAAGGGCAAGATCATCATCGCCACCGTCAAGGGTGACGTGCACGACATCGGCAAAAACAT
>CANFWV010000004.1 GCA_947450695.1 Comamonadaceae bacterium | reverse complement strand
GACAGGTAATGCACCGTGCTCAGGTCGATGTCGCGCACGTCATCTGCGCTGTCGTTGTTTTTGATGAAGCCGCCTGTCCAGTCGAAGGTCTCTAAGATGAAGTCGTCGCCCGGGTTGACCCAGCAGGCCATCGGGATGTCCGGGTGCCAGCGGTTGTGGATGTTTTCGTTCTCGGTTGGCGATTTGGTCAGGTCAACTTTGATCAAGGTATCGGTCATGTCTCTTCTCCTGGGTTAAAGGTGGTTTCGGGTTTTTGAGGCTTGCAATTAAACGGACAGGTACTGTTTGATGTGGGCGATGTCGGTGTCGGCCCGGGCGGTTTCATGGACCAGGCGGCCCCCTTCAATCACGAAGAGACGGTCAGCCACGTCGAGCGCGAAGCTCAACACCTGCTCGCTCACAATGATGGTGATTTCACGCATCTTTCGGATCTCGTTGAGGGCCTTGGCGATGTCTTTGATGATGGATGGCTGAATGCCCTCGGTCGGCTCGTCCAGCAGTAGTACTTTAGGGTTGGTGACCAGTGCTCGTGCAATGGCCAGTTGCTGTTGTTGACCGCCTGACAGATTGCCACCTTTGCGACCACGCATGTCCCAGAGCACAGGAAACAAGGCATAGATCTCTTCCGGGATCACCCGGTGTTTGGCGTTCTCGAGTCCGGTCTGAATGTTTTCTTCCACCGTCAATGTCGGAAAAATCATGCGGCCCTGCGGCACGTAGGCGATGCCCTTGGCGACGCGCCGAAAGCTCTCATCCTGGCTGATTTCCTGGCCGGCCACTGTGACAGAGCCGCTGCGGGTGGGCAACACGCCCATGAGGCTTTTGAATAGCGTCGTTTTACCCATGCCATTGCGGCCCATGATGGCGACGGTTTCTTTGTTGGCGGCATCGAAAGAGATGCCGTGCAACGCTTCGCTTTGCCCATAGGCGACGAACAGATTTTTCACGCTCAACATAGATGGATTCCTCAATGGCCTAGGTAAACGTCGATGACCTTGGGGTCGTTTTGAACTTTGTCCATCGACCCCTCGGCGAGAATTTTTCCTTGGTGCATGACCGTCACCTTGTGGGCGATCTGCTTGACGAAATTCATGTCGTGTTCAATCACGATCACAGAGCGGTTTTTGCAGATCCGCTGCAACAACTCGGCGGTCAGCTCGCGCTCACGGGCACTCATGCCGGCAATCGGCTCGTCGAGCAGCAGCAGTTCCGGGTCTTGCATCAGCAGCATGCCGATTTCAAGCCACTGTTTCTGACCATGGCTCAGCAGCCCGGCCTCTGTGTCTAGCTTGTCGGTCAAATTAATATCCTGCGCGACCGACTTGACGCGCTCCATCACGTCGTCGGTGCACTTGAACGCCAGCGCCCCAATCACAGATCGACCTTTGGGAAACGAGACTTCCAGGTTCTGAAAAACACTCAGGTTTTCGTAGATCGACGGCGTCTGGAACTTGCGACCGATGCCGAGCCGAACGCGCTGGAACTCCGCCATTTTGGTCAGCTCGGTGTTCTTAAATTTGATGCTGCCAGAGGCTGCTTTGGTTTTGCCGCAGATCAAATCCAACAGCGTGGTTTTGCCCGCACCGTTGGGGCCGATGATGACCCTCAACTCGTTTTTGTCGATGTACAGCGTCAACGCATCGATGGCCTTGAAGCCGTCGAAGGAGACCGTCAGGTCTTCAATCGCCAGTGCGAAATCCGTATTGCTCATGGCTTGGCTTTCTGGTTCAGACTTGAATTTCGCGGATACCGGGCGGCAGCTTGGCGGTATTTGTTCCACCAGGGCACCACGTGGTCTGCCCACACACCGGCCAAGCCCATCGGGAAAGCCATGGTGACGGCGATGAACATGCCCGCCATCAAAAACAGCCACATGTCCGGAAAACTTTCAGAGAAAAAAGTCTTGCCCGCGTTCACCAGCAGCGTGCCGTAGACCGCGCCCACCAGGCTCATGCGCCCCCCCACTGCGGCGTAGATGATCATTTCAATCGACGGGACGATGCCGACGAAGCTGGGCGACATGAAACCGACCTGTAGGGAGAACAGGGCGCCACCAATGCCTGACAGTGCTGCTGCGAGACAAAAGGTAAAGATGCGAAAGTTAGCCACGTCATAGCCTGAGAAACGCACACGGTCTTCTTTGTCTCGCATCGCCAGCAGCAAGGTGCCGGCTTTGCCGGTCTGGATCCAGCGGCACAACACGATGCTGCCAATCAGTAACACGACGCAGAGGTAGTACAGGATGTATTTGGCTGAATCGGTGCGCGTGTCCCAGCCCAGCACGGTCTTCAGGTCCGTCATGCCGTTGACGCCGCCGGTGTAGCCCTGTTGGCCGATGATCAACACCGTGACAATCAGCGCGACGGCTTGCGTGATGATGGCGAAATACACGCCGCCGACGCGGCGTTTGAACATGGCGTAACTGACGATCCATGCCAGCAACGAAGGCACCGCGACGACAGCTATCAGTGTCAGTGGCAGGCTCTTGAAGGGCAACCAGAAAGTGGGCAACTCGGTCAATTGGTTCCAGTCCATGAAGTCCGGAATTCCGGGCGTCGACTGAATCTTGGTGGTGATGGGGTCGCTGGCTTCGAGCTTCAGGAACATGGCCATCGCGTAGCCGCCGAGGCCAAAAAACACACCCTGGCCCAGGCTCAGCACGCCACCGTAACCCCAGATCATCACCAGCCCGATGGCGACAAAAGCATAGGTGAGGTACTTGCCCACCAAATTAAGGCGGAAGATGTCCAGCGTGAGTGGAAAAACCACCGCCAGCAACACGGTGAGCAGCAGCAGGCTGGCCAGCTGGTAGCGCTTGATCAGGGCTTTGATGTCATTCATGGCGTAGTGTTCCGTTGTGGAGTGATGGCAATCAGCGCCGTACCTTGCTGGCAAAAAGTCCTTGTGGCCGGATCATCAGGATCAGTACCACCAGCGACAGCGTGATCACTTTGGCCATGGATCCCGACAGGAAAAATTCGGTGATCGACTGGGTTTGGGCAATGCCAAATGCCGATACCACGGTGCCCAGCAGGCTGGCGGCGCCGCCAAAGGTGACGACCAGGAACGAGTCCACGATGTAGAGCGAACCCGAGGTGGGACCGGTGGAGCCGATCGTGGTGAACGCCGCGCCGGCCATGCCGGCAATGCCGCAGCCGATGGCAAATGTCAGTCGGTCTGTTTTTTGGGTGTTGATGCCGATGGCATTGGCCATCGTGCGGTTGCTCACCGTGGCGCGGACCCTCAGACCCCAACGGCTTTTGGCTAGCGCAATCAGGACGCCGCAGGTCACAACGGCGGTCAGACCCAACACAAACATGCCGTTGATCGGGATGTCCAGTCCTGGTGCAGGCGCCCAAGAACCGAGGAGCCAGTCGGGCAGTGTCGGGCTGACTTCTTTGGGCCCGATGAAGGTCCGAAAGGACTGTTGCATCGCCAGACTAACGCCCCAAGTCGCCAGCAAAGTATCCAAAGGCCGCTTATAGAGATGGCGAATCAGCGCCCACTCGACCAGCCATCCCATGCCAAAAGCGAAGCCGAAGGCCAACAGAATCGAAATAGGAAAATAAATATTGTGCAATTGCGGCGCGTACTTCTCGGCCAGCGTCGAACCCAGAAAGATGGTGTAAGCACCGATGGTCATGAACTCGCCATGCGCCATGTTGATGACCCCCATCTGGCCAAAAATAATGGCCAACCCCAGACCCATCAGTAGCAGCACTGCAAACAGGCTCAAGCCCGCAAAGCCCTGCATCAGGCCGATGTTAAGTAGCTCGGAAAAGGTCATGTTGTGCTCGCTGAATCAGGCAGGTAGGAGCGGACCCGGCGTACCGGGTCCGAATGGATTACTGATAGCCTTTTGGAAATGGATCCGGTTTGATCAGCTCAGGTGACTCGGCGACAACTTTGAAAGTGCCGTTGAGTTGCCCTTGCGCAATCCGCGATTTGCTCCACAGGTGATGGTTGGGGTCCAGCTTGACGTAGCCTTCAGGCGCTGTTTTGAGCTCGATGGTGCCGGTCTCAGACGCGGCGACGACCTTGTTGACATCAAAGCTACCGGCCTTCTCGACAGCGGCTTTCCACAACCAGGGGCCAAGGTAACCAGCCTGCGTCACGTCGCCGATCACGGCGTCCTTGCCGTACTTGGCCTTGAAGGCGCTGACGAAGGCCTTGTTGTTGGCGTTGTCCAGTGACTGGAAGTACTTCATCGACGAGTAGAAGCCGGCAAAGTTCTCGCCGCCCACGCCCGTCATTTCATCCTCGGTCACGGCCAGCGTCACCAGCAGTTGCTTGTCACCGGTGATGCCGGCGGCCTTGAGTGCTTTGTAGAACGCGACGTTGGAGCCACCGACCACGGCTGCATAGATGCAGTCTGGTTTTTGCAGCTTGATTTTGTTCATCAGCGAGCCGAAGTTGGTGCTGCCCAATGGGTAGTACTCTTCGCCGACGATCTTGCCCTTTTGGAAGTTCTCGACGTGTTTGCGGGCGATTTTCATCGACGTGCGCGGCCAGATGTAGTCGGAACCGATCAAGAAGAAGGTCTTGGCTTTCTTCTCTTTTTGTGCCCAGTCCAGGCTGAAGATAATTTGCTGCGTGGCTTCTTGGCCGGTGTAAATCACGTTCTTGCTTTGCTCCAAGCCTTCGTAGAAGGTCGGGTAGTACAGCAGTCCGTTTTCCTTTTCGAACACCGGTAGAACGGCTTTGCGAGATGCCGACGTCCAGCAGCCAAAGACGGCCGCCACGTGGTCGTTGACCAACAACTTCTTGCTTTTCTCTGCAAAGGTTGGCCAATCGGAGGCGCCGTCTTCCTTGATGACCTTGATCTTGCGACCCAGAATGCCGCCCATGGCGTTGATCTGGTCGATGGCCAACTGCTCGGCCTGGATCGAGCCGGTTTCCGAAATCGCCATGGTGCCGGTGGACGAGTGCAGCTGACCCACGATCACTTCCGTGTCAGTGACGGCTAATTTCGTGGTGTTGACCTTGGCGGTTGGTAAGGTTTGTGCTTGCGCCCAGACTGGCAGGCCAGCGATGGGAAGGGCTGCAGCCATGCCTTGCATCAGGCGTCTGCGGTTGATGAGTGAAGGGTGATCGCGATCGTCATTGGACATGCTGGGGCTCCTGTGGTTGATGAAAAGTCAAGGGTTGAAAAATGGCATTGCTGAGCTAGATCATCTGCACAAGGCTGCGTAGTCCCTATACGTCAATCAACGTAGGTGTGCGCCTCGTTGTTGTGCGTCATATGCGGGCATATTCCTTGCTGTAAGTGAACTTCTGTTTTGCGAAATTACGGCCGTGATCCGGCCGATCGACTGAGAACGTCCTTGACCATCGCTGCACAAAAAATATTTCGCATACGCCGCGAATACAACGCTTGGGTCGCCGACGAATCCCTCGAGGATTACGCCCTGCGCTACACGCCGCGTGGCTTTCGCAAGTGGTCTGAATGGCGCGTGGGCAACACCGCCTTTGGCGCCGTGTCCTTCCTCGCCCTAGAGGCGATCGGTGGTGCGATTGCGCTGAATTACGGCTTTACCAATGCGCTGTGGGCCATCATCTTGGTTGGGCTGATCACGTTCCTGACGGGTCTTCCGATCAGCTACTACGCGGCCCGCTATGGCGTGGACATGGACCTGTTGACGCGCGGTGCCGGCTTTGGCTATCTCGGTTCGACCATCACGTCCCTGATATACGCGAGTTTCACGTTCATCTTTTTCGCGCTTGAGGCGGCCATCATGGCGCTGGCGCTCCAGATGTACCTGGACATTCCGATCGCCTGGTGTTACGTGATCAGCGCCCTGGTGATCGTGCCCTTGGTGGTTCGTGGCATCACCCTGATCTCGCGGCTGCAAATGTGGACGCAGCCACTTTGGGGTGTGCTCTTGCTGCTCCCTTATTTGGCAGTGCTCTGGAAAAATCCGCACGCTTTTGCAGATTTCACCGGTCTGGTCGGTCACACCTCCGGTAGCAGCGAGTTCAATCCGCTGATGTTTGGTGCAGCGACCACGGTGGCATTTTCTCTGGTGGTGCAGATTGGTGAGCAGGTGGATTTTTTGCGGTTTTTGCCAGAAAAAACGGCTGCCAATCGCAAGCGCTGGTGGGCAGCGGTCCTGATGGCTGGCCCTGGTTGGATTGTGCTGGGCATGCTGAAAATGCTGGGTGGCGCATTCCTAGCTTCTTTAGTGCTTGAGAACGGCGCGTCGGCGTCCAAAGCCATGGAGCCCACTCAGATGTACCTGGCCGGCTTTGCCTATGTGTTCACCGATCCGGCTTGGGTGTTGGCGGCAACCGTGCTGTTCGTGGTCTTGTCGCAACTCAAGATCAATCTCACTAACGCCTATGCGGGGTCTCTTGCCTGGTCTAACTTTTTTGCGCGCCTGACCCACAGCCATCCGGGTCGCGTGGTGTGGCTGGTGTTTAACGTGGCCATCGCTTTGCTGCTGATGACGCTGGGGGTCTTTTCCGCCTTGGAAAAAGTGTTGGGGCTGTACAGCAATGTGGCGATTGCTTGGGTCGGTGCGCTCGTGGCCGACTTGGTCATTAACAAACCGCTGGGCCTAAGCCCGCCTGGCATTGAGTTCAAGCGAGCGCATTTGTACGATATCAACCCGGTGGGCTTAGGCTCCATGCTCCTTGCTGCGGCGCTGGCCGTGGTGGCTTACACCGGTGTTTTGGGTTCATTGGCCAAGGCTTTTTCGCCCTTTATTGCGCTGGGTACCGCTCTGCTTTTATCCCCCTTGCTGGCTTGGGTCACCCAGGGGCGGTATTACATGGCTCGGCAGCCGCAAGCCATGGGACTGCCCGGGCAGATGGTGACGTGCCATGTGTGTGAAAACGCTTTTGAGGCTGAGGACATGGCGAGCTGTCCGGTTTACAGCGCCCCGATTTGCTCTTTGTGCTGCACCTTGGAGTCGCGCTGCCACGACCGCTGCAAAACAAATTCGCGTGCGGCCGAGCAGGCTGAGCAGTTCCTGCGCGCGCTGCTGCCCGGCGGTTTGTCGAGTCGGGTTAATTTTCGGGTCGGGCATTTCATCGTCGTTTCCTTGTCTCTGTGCGCTGTTCTCGCCACCGTAATGGGCATGGTTTACACCCAGGAAACGGCTCAATTTTTGAGCGGTGATCCATCGACTGTGCTGCGCTCGGCCTTTGTCAAGGTGTTCGCCATGCTGTTGCTGATCGTCGCTGTTTGCAGTTGGTGGGTGGTGCTGGGCAGCGAAAGCCGGCGCATGGCGCAGGATGACTCGAATCGGCAAAACCAGCTGCTTTCGCGCGAGATCGAGGCGCATCAACGGACCGACGAAGCCTTGCAAACCGCCAAGGAACTGGCCGAGTCGGCCAACCAAGCCAAGACACGCTATGTGACGGGTATGACGCATGAACTGCGCACGCCGCTCAACAGCATTCTGGGCTACTCGCAAATCCTGCTCAAGAGCGAAGCGTTGGTCAACATGCCGCGCGAAGCGGTGCAAACCATTCAGCGCAGTGGTGAGCATTTGCTACAACTGGTGGATGGCTTGCTCGACCTGGCGCGCATTGAGGCTGGACGGCTGCGACTGGAACCGGTTCCCGTGCCACTGCCGGATTTTCTGGAGGGGCTTGTCAACATGGTCCGGCCGCAGGCCGAAGCCAAGGGGGTGGAGTTCATCTACACCCACAGCGGTCGCATGCCGGCCTGGGTGCAGGCAGATGCCAAGCGGCTGCGCCAGATCATCATCAACCTGCTCAGCAACGCGGTGCGTTTTACGGATGTTGGCAGTGTGACTTTGCATGTCGATTGCCGGCGCGAGGTGATCCGGTTCGACGTTGTGGACACTGGTATTGGCATTGCGCCGCAGGACCAGCAGCGTATTTTCATGCCCTTCGAACGAGGCGCTGCCGGACGCCGGCGTGGCTACCCCGGCACCGGCTTGGGCCTGACCATCACGGCTTTGCTGACCTCATTGATGGGGGGCGATTTGTCCCTGCACAGCGAGCCGAACAAGGGGAGTACCTTTGGTGTGCGCTTGTATCTGCGCCAGATCGACGACCCGGGACCGCTGGCCGATCCACCGCACCAGATCGCTGGTTTCTTCGGCAAGCGTCGGACGCTGCTGGTGGTCGACGACCAGCCGGTCCAGCGTCAGATGCTGGCTGGCATGCTAACGCCGCTGGGATTCGAGGTTCATGAAGCGGCCAGCGGCCTTGAATGCATAGACAGTCTGAAGGACGAGGTGCCCGATGCCATCTTGCTGGACATCAGCATGGACGACATGGATGGCTGGGAAACCGCGGTGCAAATCCGCAGCCGTGGTTATGACCGTGTACCCATCATCGTGGTGTCCGCGAACGTGTTTGAGAATCAGGTGTCGCGGCTAAAAGCCGCCGGTTGTCAGGCCTTTGTAGCCAAGCCTGTGCTGGAGTCTGAACTGATGGATGCTTTGCAGCGCCACCTAGGACTGGAGTGGGTGACGTCCATGGTGTCGCCGGCTTCCGTGCCGCCTAGTCCGGCCGAGGCGCTTGTTGTGCTGAGTGACGATGCCCGCACTGAACTGATACGTTTGGTCAAGATGGGTCATGTGCACGGCCTGCACCGATTGCTGGACCGCTTCACAGCCGAAGATCCCACTTGGGCCGCGAGCGGTGCCAAGTTGCGCGGCTATGTCATCCGCTGCGAACTCGAGTCGCTGCTGGACTACTTGACGGAGGACGTTGATGCCAGCGAGTCTTGAGACCCAACGCCCGGTCGTGCTGGTGGTTGACGATGCGCCGAGCAGCCTCGGCATGCTGTGCGACTCGCTGGAAGGCGAGGGCTATACCGTGTTGGTGGCACGAGATGGGGACGCCGCCTTGCAGCGCTTAGAACTGGTGGTGCCAGACGCTATCCTGCTCGATGCTGTCATGCCCGGGCTGTCGGGCTTTGACACCTGCCGGCAGATCAAGGCCAATCCGGCGTTGTCGCATATCCCGGTGATTTTCATGACAGGACTATCGGAAACTGAGCATGTGCTCGAAGGTTTTGCCTCTGGCGGCGTGGACTATGTGGTGAAGCCGCTGCGCGCGCAGGAAGTGGTGGCGCGGCTGCACACGCATACCCGCAATGCCCGCATGACGCGACTGGCTCGAGAGGCGGTTGATGTGGCTGGTTTTGGGGTGCTGCTGGTCGATGCGCGAGGTCGTATCGCGTGGCGCTCGCCGCAGGCCGCGTTGTGGCTCAACACCATGGACGGCGAAGCCGCGCCAGGACGTTTGCCACAAGCCATGGATGCCGCCCTGCTGGACGACAGCGCTCCCGTATTGCTCACCCTGAGTAACCTTCATCTGTCAGTACGCAATATGGGCCGGGTCGGCATCGGTGAAACTATGCTGCTACTCGAGCAGCGCAGTGCCAATGCCAGCGCGCCTTCGCGCCTGACCAACGCTTCGCTGACGCCGCGAGAAACTGAAGTCTTGTCTTGGCTGGCCAAGGGTAAAACTAACCGTGACATTGGAGACATTCTTGGTATGAGCCATCGCACGGTGAACAAACATTTAGAACATATTTTTGAAAAACTGGGCGTCGAAACCCGCGCCGCTGCGGCGGCATTGGCTACTGGGCACATGTTGTGAGTCCTGAGCTACGCCAGCGCCTTGTTGTGCTTGCCTACAATCTCCGAAACGCAAGGAACCTGAACAATGAGTATCAAAAGCGACAAGTGGATACGCCGTATGGCCGAAACAACCGGCATGATTGAGCCTTTCGAGCCGGGTCAAATTCGGCAGGCAGCCGACGGCCAGAAGATCATCAGCTACGGCACCAGCAGCTACGGCTACGACATTCGCTGTGCGCCCGAGTTCAAGGTTTTTACCAACATCCACAGCACCGTGGTGGACCCTAAAAACTTCGATGAAAAAAGCTTTGTTGATTTTCATGGCGACAGCTGCATCATCCCGCCCAACAGTTTTGCCTTGGCGCGCACGCTTGAATATTTTCGAATTCCGCGCAACGTCCTGACCATTTGCCTTGGCAAAAGTACTTACGCGCGTTGCGGCATCATCGTCAACGTCACACCTTTCGAGCCCGAATGGGAAGGCTACGTGACGCTGGAGTTCTCTAACACCACGCCACTGCCCGCGCGCATTTATGCCGGCGAAGGTTGTGCGCAGGTGTTGTTCTTTGAGAGCGACCCGGACGACGTTTGCGAAGTCTCCTACAAAGACCGCGGCGGTAAGTACCAAGGTCAGACCGGCGTCACGCTGCCCAAAGCGTAAGCGTCATGCCGACTGCATCACGCGTTGCTGGCTGACGGCGCAGAGCCGTCTAATGCCTAATATAGACGGATGATGCGTTCGTCCTCGTCCGTTACAGCGCTGCGCCCTGCTGAGAAGTTGCATTATTGGCCCTGCGAGTTGCTTCACGCTTTCACCCTTGAAATGGCTGCGCGCGGTATTTGTGTGCACGAGGCCATGATGTTGGGCGACACTGACTATGCGCACCAAAAACTGTCGCAAGCCACTGCACTGCATGATCCGAGTGTGGATCAAATGGTGCTGAATATGCTCGATTATTTCGAGACACCTCGTCAAGTCGACTAGTTTTATAAGCGCATCACTGGCGGATGATTTCGCCGGTGTCGGGCTTGAATCGAACTATCTGAACGCGCCCATTGGCACCTGGGAAATCTTCAAACACCGCACGCACCAGATACGGCACGACTGCCGATAGCGGGGCTGGCCTGCCTTCGTGCGTGGCGGTCGATTCAAAGACGGTGCGCGGCGAACTACCGGCAGGCCCTAGCGTGTCTAACAAACGAAGCCGCAAATGGCTGACCTGAACCGTTTCCATCAACAGTTGGTTGCCAACATAGCGCGGACCAAAAGGGTCGGGCATCCAATAGCCGGGATAAATCCGGCCGGCTGCATCTCGGAACCCCGGGCGGTAGACGTACTGGTCTTGGTAGATAGGACTGGAATAACTGCGATTTTCGAGCTGGCTGGTGACGCTCATGTCGATCAAAATGCGCGCCTGCTGGCCGCTGGCTGCGGGTTGCAAACCTTGCTTGACGAGCTGTATGGCGACCAAGCTTGCGTAAGACGCTTGCTCAAGCTCTCGGGTGTGGTCCACCGGCGCCAAAAAGCCAAACTGGCTACCGGCTACATCTGTTGGCCATTGTTGGAAGCTACTGACCCGCGCAATGATGGGCGAAGCGCAACCGCTCAGCATCACGAATAAGGCCAACGCGCAGCAAACAAGCCGGGCGCGGTTGAACAGAACGAGGGGATGGGGGTGCATTGAAAAAGCCATTTATCTGAGACATTTTGCGCTCACCAAAGGTTCCTGTAGCTGACCCAAAATCAGGGCTTACGCCCGCTAGGCGGCTTGGGCACGCCAGAATGAGACAATAGAGGCAAATATGACGTCCTCTTTTTCTAATCTCAATCTGGCTGAACCACTGGCCCGCGCCGTGGCCGAAATGGGCTACGAGTCCATGACTCCGATCCAGGAGCAAGCTATTCCTGTTGTTTTGCAAGGCAAAGATGTCATGGGCGCGGCCCAGACCGGCACCGGCAAAACAGCTGCTTTTTCATTGCCGCTGCTGCAGCGCATGATGGCGCACGAAAACGCGTCGACCTCGCCTGCTAGGCATCCGGTACGCGCGTTGGTGTTGTTGCCAACACGTGAACTCGCCGACCAAGTCGCGCAGCAAGTCAAGCTCTACGCCAAGTACACCAACTTGCGCAGCGCCGTGGTGTTTGGTGGCATGGACATGAAGCCACAAACCGCCGAACTCAAAAAAGGCGTTGAAGTGCTGGTGGCCACGCCGGGTCGTTTGCTGGACCACATCGAAGCCAAAAACGCCGTCCTGAATCAAGTTGAATACGTTGTGCTTGACGAGGCCGACCGCATGCTCGACATCGGCTTTTTGCCCGACCTGCAACGCATTCTGAGCTACCTGCCGAAAAAACGCATCACCTTGTTGTTCTCGGCGACGTTCTCGCCAGAGATTAAGCGGCTGGCTTCTAGCTACCTGCAAGACCCGGTCACCATCGAAGTGGCCCGTTCGAACGCCACGGCGTCGACCGTCGAGCAGCATTTCTACAGTGTTGGCGCTGACGACAAGCGTCGCGCCTTGCACCAGATTTTGAAATCGCGCGGCATGAAGCAAGCCTTCGTGTTCGTTAACAGCAAGCTCGGTTGTGCCCGCCTGGCCCGTTCCTTAGAGCGCGAAGGTCTGAAGACCACCGCCCTGCACGGCGATAAGAGCCAAGATGAGCGTTTGAAGGCGTTGGAAGCCTTCAAAAGCGGCGAAGTTGATTTGCTGGTCTGCACCGACGTGGCGGCCCGGGGTCTGGACATCAAAGATGTGCCGGCCGTGTTCAATTTCGACGTCCCATTCAACGCGGAAGACTATGTGCACCGCATCGGCCGCACCGGTCGTGCGGGCGCTTCAGGCCTGGCTGTGAGCTTTGTAGCGCCGAGTGACACACGCTTGGTGGCGGACATTGAAAAGCTGATCAAGACCAAGATTGAATTGGAGCCGGTGGAGTTTGAAGAAGACCGGCCTCGCATCAGCGAGCAGGGCCGTATCAACGATGGCCGCCGCATGTACCGTGAGGCTGAAGGCTCGGATCAACCGGATGAACCTGGTGTGAAGCAGTCCGCTCCGCGTGAACGTCGTGACACACGCGAGCGTCGCGAATACGCACCGCGCCAGTCGAACGTCGCGCGCGATCCGTTTTTTGATAAGCCTTATGAATCGACGCTGTCGGCTGAAGCACAGCCAGCTTGGGAAGCGGCCGCTAAATCGGCAGGACCTCGCGGCATGTCTGCCAACATCAAGCCGAAGAAAAAAGTCGCGGCCTTGTTCAAGACCACGGTCACAGAAAGTTAATTCAAGCTTGCTGCAAAACCCGGCTCCTTGCGGTGCCGGGTTTTTTAATGCCCGTCGTGCGCCTGCATCGACTCGCAATCAACTGAGAAAAGCTCGAAAGTGCTGGGTGCGCCTTTGGGCGTATCACTCAGTTTGGCTGCCGTCAGACAGTTGCCCCAAACGCAACCTGTGTCCAGCGCAAGCGTGTTGCTGCGCACGATGGGCTTGCTTTCTGGGGCGTCCAAGCCGACTGTCGACCAGTGTCCAAAGGCGATCGGGGTGTCAACTGTTAGCCGTCCCGGCACATTGAACCAAGGCATGTAGCCGAGGGGTGTGGCATCTGCTGAGCCCTTGGCTTTAAATTCCATCTTGCCTTCCGGCGTGCAAAAACGTAAGCGAGTGAGTGCGTTGACGATCACGCGCAGGCGGTCGTGGCCCGTGAGGCTATCGTCCCAACAGGCGGGTGTGTTGCCGTACATGGTGCTTAAAAATTCAACCGGCTGCGCGCTTCGCAATGCTTGCTCGACTTCTGCTGCCAATGCCAGCGTTTGCGCCGTTGTCCATTGCGGCAGCACGCCAGCGTGCACTATCAGCCAGCCCTTAACGTGCATGGCCATGCGCCTATGACGCACCCAGTCGAGCAAGGCATCACGGTCTGGCGCCTGCAAGATGTCGTCAAGTGTGTCGCCCTTGTGCTGCTGGCGCAGGCCATAGCCGACAGTTAACAGGTGCAGGTCGTGGTTTCCGAGCAAACTTTGCGCTGAGTCGCCAAGCCGCATGACAGTTCTCAGCACTGCAAGTGAGTCCGGACCACGGTTAACAAGGTCTCCAAGCAGGTAAATCGTGTCGCGACTGGGTGAGAAATCGATGCGCTGCAAAAGACGTTGTAGCGGCTCGTGGCAGCCCTGAAGGTCGCCAATGAAGTAAAGTGCCATGTGTTCATTTTCGTCTGGATTCATGGATATTTTGTTGATTGCATTGCTGACCCTGCTGAATGGGGTCTTTGCCATGTCGGAGCTGGCGCTGGCGTCGAGCCGGAAGGCAAGGCTGGCTTCTGCCGCAGAAGGCGGTGACAAGGGCTCGCTGGCAGCGCTGAGCTTGCTTGAAAATCCGACGCAGTTTTTATCTTCGGTGCAAGTGGGCATCACTTCAATCGGCATGGTCAACGGCATCCTTGGCGAGGCGGCCTTCAGTGGAGGCCTGTCGGCATGGCTTCAAACGTGGGGTGTTTCGTTGCCGGCCGCAGACATTTCAGCGACGGCGATTGTGGTGGTCATCATCACGTACGTGACCATTGTTTTTGGCGAACTAGTGCCTAAGCGGATCGGACAGCTCTACCCGGAAACTGTGGCGCGGCTTGTTTCGCGTCCCATGATGTGGATGGCCAGCGCTGCGAGGCCGTTTGTTCGCTTGCTGTCGTTCAGCACACAAGCGGTTCTGAAGCTGCTACGTATCGACAACGCGGCGAGCCGGGCAGTGACTGAAGAAGAGATTGCTGCAAGCCTAGAGGAGGGCGTTAGCGCCGGTCTGATAGAAGCGCATGAACACCAAATGGTACAAAACGTTTTTTTGTTGGATGACCGTTTACTGCCCTCTTTGATGTTGCCGCGCGCAGATATTGAATGGCTAGAAGCCAGTGACACGGTAGCGCAAGCGAAGGCCAAAGCCAGCGTCAGTGGGCACTCTTGGTACCCAGTTTGCCGAGGCGGTCTAGACGATGTAGTGGGTGTGGTCAAGGTGGCCGACCTGCTGATGGTGCGCGTGCGGGCGCAAGGCGCATCAGCCCCTTTGGAAGACCGCGTGGGTGCTTATGCTGTGCCGGCTGTGTTTGTGCCGGAGTCACTCAGCGGTATGGAATTGCTAGAGCAGTTTCGTGCGCGCTCTACGCGGATTTTGCTGGTTGTTGACGAATACGGCGTGGTTCAGGGACTCGTCACTCCGATGGACATGTTGGAAGCCATTACCGGTGAATTGCCGCCGGGTGCGCAGCTTGACGCTTGGGCCACGCAGCGGCCAGACGGCAGCTGGTTGTTGGATGGTGTTATGCCGGTGTCTGAGCTCAAGACGCGGTTGGACATCAAACAACTGCCGGAAGAGGAGCGAGGCCGCTACAACACCGTGGCAGGTCTGCTGCAAAGCGTTTCAGGTCGTCTGCCGTTGGTGGGCGAATATGTCGACTGTGTCGGCTGGCGATTTGAGGTGTTAGACCTAGATGGCAGGCGCATCGACAAAGTGTTGGCCAGCCGGCAAGCGCTCAAGCCTATATAAAGTGGCCAGTTGACAAGACTCAGGGTGCTGCGTTGCCGGATTTGGTTGCCGGCGTGACGGTGATGGTCACTTCATTGCCGCCAAAGCTGGCTGATTGGATCTGAACCGTTGCCACCCGTTCTGCTTTGCTGAAGGTCAGAAAACTCAGCTTGGAATAAGAACTGGACGTCAGGACCCAACCTGCACTGGGCAAGCCATCTCGATAGTAGGTGTAAATCGCTTGTGATTCGCCTGGAACGCTCAAACTGATGCGCCCCATCCAGCGGTTGCCTGAGCCCATCACCAAGGTTTCTTGCGGGCGTATTGTGGCTCCCGGGGGAATCGGCATATCACCGGCTAGTTGTGCCGCCGACGGTTCAGGCGCCGCTGCACCGTCCTTGCTGGATGGTCGAATGTCCACGCTGCTACAGGCGATAAGCATGGCGGTGGTGCACAGCAAAATCAGATATTTCAGGATGTTCATGGTGTTGCCGGTCAAAGCTTCAGCGCCGCCGGGGCATCCGGCTGCTCTTCTGGCTCATCCTTCAGCGGGCGATTGTAGCCAGTTACATGTCAGGCGCTTAGAGCGAAAGATCCGCTTAAGCAAACGCCCGATAGTGGCGATGGAGCTGGACGTGCGCGTCCAAGAAGCCGCGTAGCCTTTCCATGCTGATAGGCTTCTGTAGAAACAATACTTCAGATGGCAGGCCGCCACGTTGTTGAATTTCGGTGTCACTCAAGCCCGACATGACAATGGTCGAAATGCCCTGATATTCCGTACGGCTGAAAACCATGCTGAGTAGCCGGAAACCATCGAAGGGTTCCATGTTCAGGTCGGTGATGAGAATGCGTGGTCGTACGCGCTCGAGTTGCAAAACAGCATCTAATCCGTCGCTGGCCACGGTGCATTTGATGTCGGGGTAGTGTGTTTCAAAGAGAGCCACCAAGAGGCTGGCGGTGGGCTCATCATCTTCGACTATCAGGACCTGAATCTGCTCTTGATCTGAATGCAGGTCAGACAAATGTTGCAGGCTGCCTGGTTGTGAAGATGCTAGACGCAGCATGGCTTTGTGCCCCATTTTTTGGTTCAAAGCCTCAATGGAGCTGCGTAAAATTCGCCTGTGCCCGCCATTGGTTTTTACGGCCGGGAGCTTGCCGGAATCTACCAATTTTTGAATTGATGTGCGCGACAGCCCTAGCATTTTCGTGGCTTCACCAATACCTACAAAGTCCATAGTCATTGTTTTCTTTCTTGACCAGGCGCAATAGGAACCGTCGGTAGGTTCCATATGCTGATGGCAACCCCTGTGTTACCTGTTTCTTACGTGGTCTCTAAGCAGTCGAGTATCGATTACTATTCATTATTAAGCAATATTCGTAACGAATGGATACATCTAAAAGAATTAAATTGTTCTAATTCGCACAAAGGGCTGTAGCTTGTCGCCTTGAAGCATGACGCGGTACAGATAGCGGAACTCCTCCGGGTCGTAGTCCGCATTGGCCTGATGCATCACGCTACGGTTATCCCAAATGACCATGTCGCCGACGCGCCACTGATGGCGATACTCATATTTAGCTTGGGTCGCGTGTTGGTACAGCTGATCAATCAGCGCAAACCCTTCATCTGCGTTCATGCCTTCAATGCCCTCCATGCGCCCGGTGTTCAGGTATAACGCCGGCCTGCCGCTGATGGGATGTTGGATGACCAGCGGTTGCTGGGTGTGCGGAATTTTTGCCATCTCTTCAGGGCTCAGTTTGGCAAAGCTGCGCGGGCTCCTGCTGCTTTCATGAACATGCTTGGAACGAAGGTGCTGGATAGCTGTCTGCTGACGTACCGACAAATCGTCATAAGCCCGCCGAACATCGACAAACTGCGTGTCTCCGCCGTAAGACGGAATGTCCACCGCCAGCAGGCTGGTGGCCTTGGGTGGTGCGATATCGTTCGAGTGGTCTGTATGGTAATTTTCACCACGAACCTGCAGCTTGCCGTTTTTGCGAGGCAGGTCTTTGGTGGAGTTACAACCCACTAAGGGATAGTCAGGCAATACAAATTTTTTGATTTGCTGGTCCATCAGGCTACCGAATATTTCGGCAGCTTGCATGAACTGCGACGGTGTCAGCGGCTGGTCACGAAAAACCAGCACTGCATGCTTGGAAAATAGCGTATTGAGCTCGGCCCGGGTGGCATCGCTTGCAGGCCGCGTCAGATCAATGCCTGAAATTTCAGCGCCGAGAATTTCGTTGATCTTGCATTGGATGGTGCTCACGGTGTTGCTTTCCTTATTCGATTTTGATGCCGGTCTCGCGGGCGACTTTGGCCCACTTGGCCGTTTCTTCGGCCATGAATTTTTCAAACTCGGCACGCGACATCGGCATGGGGTCAGCGCCTTCGCCGGCGAAGCGCTTTTTCATGTCGGTTTCCGCCAGCGCGGCATTGGCTTCCCGGTTCAATCGGTCGACCACGTTGATAGGCGTTCCCGCTGGCGCCAGCAGGCCCCACCAGTTGCTCACTTCGACATCGACGCCCGTTTCTTTCAGTGTCTGTACGTCGGGAATCAAGTCGACTCTACGGTGACCGGCAACGCCCAAGATTTTGATTTTTCCGGCGCGTAAGAATGTTTGCATCTGTATCAGGCTGCCCAAAGAGACATGCACGTGTCCGGCAGCCAAATCCATCAAAGCGGGTCCGCCGCCTTTGTACTGAACGACGGTCAGATCCGCCCCTGTGCGTAGCTTGAATAGCTCAATGGCGAAGTGTTGAAAGCTCGCGACTCCCGCCGAACCGAAGAAGACTTTGCCTGGATTTTTCTTGGAGTAATCGATCAACTCCTTGATGGAGTTCACGGGTAAGCTTGCTGCCACCACAATCACACTGGGGCCCATACCAAGCATGGCTACGGGCGTGAACGATTTCACTGGGTCGTAGCTGAGTTTCATGATGGAGGCGTTCATCGTGAAGGTCGAAGAAATCAGCAACAAGGTGCTGCCGTCCGGTTCTGCACGAGCCACCGTAGAAGAGCCGATCGCGCCGCCGGCCCCCGGCGTGTTGTCCACAATCACAGAGCGTTTTAAACGGCTGCTGAGCTGCTGCGCCATGCTGCGCCCAACGATATCATTGCTGCCGCCGGTGGCAAATGGCACGATGATGCGGATCGGCTTGTTCTCTTGGGCTCGCGCTTGGCTGGCAGGAAGACTAAAGCCCGTTGCCATTACGACACCTAGCGTTTGATTGAAACGCCTGCGGTTGCGATGCGAGTTGATACTCATAGACTAGTCTCCTGCCGCATGATTGGATTTTGAATTCTTACAGCTTCGTCAAGTCGCACAGAACCCCTTGAAGGATATTCTGGCGTCCATGGTCGCAGCAGGATTCAGGTTTGCGAAGTTTTCAGTGCGGCATGACGATCTGCCAGCTTGCGCCGCGCATACGGCACCAGTCCCCCGACACCCAGAATCTCTAGTGCACTGGCCGACAGCGGTGTAGCCTGCAGCACCTGACCCGTTGACAGATTGTGAACCGTTGCTGACTGCAGATCGACGGCTAACTGCTGGCCAGTTTTAATCGCGGCCGAGATGCCCTCACACATCAGAATCGGGAAGCCGTTGTTGATCGCGTTTCGCAGAAAGTAGCGTGCGAACGAATCTGCAACGACCAGTTTGATGCCCGCGCCTCGGAGTGCAAAGATGGGTCCTTCGACTGTCTTACCCCCACCTCCAAAATTGTGACCCGCAATCACAATTTCGAACTCGCCTGCCAGCGCCTTTGCAGAAAAACCGGGGTCTAGATCGGCGAAGGCGGCCTGCGCCAAGGCCTTGTCGGCCAGTGCATCCGAACTCTTAAAGCGCGTCGGCATGATCTCCAGCGCCTTCACGTCATCGCCCACACAGTAGGCGCCAGCGGTGAATTTAGTCTGCATGGCTCAACTCCTTTCGGGCAACTTGAAGGCTCCGAGGATCGGCGATAACGCCCTGAATGGCTGAGGCCGCTACCGTTTCAGGCGAGCCGAGATAGACGAACGATTCGCCACTGCCCATTCGACCCTTCATATTGCGATTTCCGGAGCTGATACACACTTCGCCAGCGCCCAGAACGCCGCTGTGCTCACCCATACAGGGGCCACAGCCGGGTGGAAAGACGAGCGCTCCGGCATCCGTCAGCGTAGCGAGGTGGCCGGCTTTCATCGCCCGTTGGTACACCTCGCGTGAGGCCGGAACGACAATGAAGCGCACGCCAGGCGCCACACTACGACCTTCAACAATGGCGGCTGCGGCGGCAAGATCCTCGAAGCGCCCATTGGTGCACGTACCGATGACCGCTTCATGAATCACCGTACCAGCCTGTGACACCACGCTGTGAATATTGTCCAGCGCATGCGGGCAAGCCAGCAAGGGCTCGAGCAAGCTGAGGTCGACGTCGATCACCTCCTCGTAGTGGCAGCCTGGGTCACTTGTCACGGGTTTGAAGGGGCGCTGAGCGCGGTCTTTTGCGTAAGCCAAGGTGACCTCGTCGGCCTCAATGATGGCTGACTTTGCGCCCATGTCTGAACAGTAGTTGGTGATCGTGAACCGGGCATCCATCGACAGCGCCGCCATCCCAGGCCCACCGATCTCAATCGTTTTGTAGATTGCCTTCTTTTCGTAGCCCAACGTGCGCATCAGGTGCAGCGCTAGATCTTTGGTCGTGACATTCGGGGCGAGCGAGCCATGCAGATTCACGCGGATTGTGGACGGCACCACCAACCAGATCTCGCCCAAAGCCGCGGCAACCGCAGCATCCGTCTGACCGACACCGATCACAACCGCACCCATCGCACCGCCGGTGGGCGTGTGAGATTCGTTCATGATGATCAACTCACCCGGCAACACCAACCCACGCTCAGGCATCACCACGTGCATGATGCCGCTGCCCACGTCAAACAAGTTTTTGACCTCAAACCGCTTCGCCGCTTTGCGTATCGCCGCGTGTACGTCCGCGATGGCAATGCTCTGTGCGGGACTGTGGTGGTCAAGCGTCAGCGCCACGCGATCTGTGTCAAATAAGGTGTCGGCCCCCAAGCTGTCGATGGTGTTGAATACCAGCTTGCCTTGCAAGTCCATGCTGGCGACCTGATCAACCCGGCAGTCTAGGAACTGCCCTGGGTGCACCTCATCCAGTCCCGCAGCGCGAGCCAGAATTTTTTCCGTGATCGTCATGCTCATAGTGGGTTCCTGCTTAGTCGGCGGGGATGTTGGCTTCTTTGATCGTCGCGGCCCACTTGGCGGAATCTGACTTGATCAATGCCCCAAACTGATCAGCCGTTCCCGCTCCTAAAGCGAGTCCCATCGTCTGAAACCGTGCCTTAATCTCCGAAGATTGCAGCGCTGCAGCGACATCGGTGTGCAGTTTTTCAAGCACAAACTTGGGTGTTCCGGCTGGCGCTACCAGACCAAACCAGTTGCTGAACTGATAGCCTGGCAAGCCAGCTTCGGCCATGGTCGGTACGTCCGGCAGCAAGGCCGAACGCTTGCTACCCAAGATGGCAAGCGGCCGCAACTTGCCAGATGTCACATGGGGTAGCACTTGCGATGCGGCGTCAAAGTCCAGTGCCACTTCGCCCGATAACACTGCATTCACTGCATCAGCTGTGCCCTTGTAGGGAACCATCAATAATTTGACGCCGGCAGCGTTGTTGAAAAGCGCTGCTGCCAAGTGAGGGGCACCCCCCTTGCCGGACGTTGATGTGCTGATCTGTTCTGGCTTGGCCTTGGCGGCTGCAATCACGTCTTTGACTGACTTGTAGGGCGACGCCGCCGGTGTGACAAGGACGAAATCCACCGCTGCGGTCTGCATGACCGGCGCAAAATCTTTCACAGGGTCGAACCGCATCTTTGAATACAGGTGCTGATTAACCGTTAGATTACCCGCTGTTGCCATGAGCAGCGTGTACCCGTCTGGCGTTGATTTTGCGACCAACTCGGACCCTAGGACCCCCGCTGCGCCAGGACGGTTTTCAACCACGACCTGCTGCCCCCAGGTTTCGGTGAGTTTCTGACCCAGTAGGCGCGCAACCACGTCAGTCGGACCCCCGGGGGTGAACGCCACAACGATTTTGACTGGTTTGTTGGGGTAGGACTCTTGAGCTGTGGCCAAACCCAGAGTTGCCAAGAGCAGGCTTGCCAGCCCAGCGCTGGTCATAGAACGAAGCGTGAAGTGGATCGTATTTTTGAGCATCATATTGAAGTACTGAGGGATGCCACGGCTGCGGCTTTTGCTGTGCAGGCTGCCATGAGGAAGCCGAGATCTGTGCCTGTAGAGACAAAGCGCGCACCCATGCGGACGAACTTTTCAACCAAGTCAGGCCGCGAACCGAGTCCACCGACGCCCACATGCTTGCCATGACGTCGACAAGCCGCGATGGTTCGCTCGTAGGCGGCTGCAACGCGTGGATCGTCGTATTGGCCAGGAATGCCCCATTCGGCTGTGAGGTCGTTGGTGCCAATCAGCATCATGTCAACGCCCTCTACCGCGGCGATCTCTTCAACTTTTTCTAGCGCTTCAACAGCCTCCATCATCACGATGACCATCGTCGCTTTGTTCAAGGCGAGATTGGCTTCAGTCGTCGGGAAATTCCGATATTGCAAATGCGGCAAGCCGCTGTTGGCTGATCTTTCGCCTTCTGGTGCGAACCTAGCTGCACGAACGACGGCGCGTGCCTGTTCAGCATTACGCACGTGCGGTGCGATCACGCCCATGGCACCGCCATCGAGCACACGCGAAATGTATTCAGGGGTGTTGGCGGGGACTCGAACGAAAGCGGGAATGCCCGCCTCAAGTGCTGCCATGCAGATCTGTCCTGTTGTGTCGAGCGAGAAGCTGCAGTGCTCCATGTCGATGTAGAACGTATCGAAACCGGCTGACTTGGCAATTCGAACAATTTCGACGCCTCGAACCAGTCGAACCATCATCGAAGAAACCACCTCATCGCGAGCCAGTTTATCCTTCACGCCGTTGCGAAGTATGTCATTCAGGGAATTTTTCATCACGTCCTCAGGTCAGTGCAAGTTCAGAAATATTCTCATATTCTAAGAGAACTTTTATGTCTCTAAAAGTTGCTGAACCTACCCTAAAGCCCGCGCTGGCAGATCGACGATGTTTGCGCTGTGTGCAATGCTGGCCGATATTTTTGCCGCAGCCTCCATGACTGCAGGTGCCAGTTCCTTGAACCGTACCAATCTGCGCGACCCCATGTTGGTGGCCAGCGCGATGCTGCCGAGCACCTCGCCATCGCGGTTAAAAAGGGGTGCCGCTAAGCCGGCGATCCCTGTGCGGAATTCCCCCATCGAGAAACTGAAACCCTGTTGCCTGATGGCTTTGAGGGCCGCGCGAAGGCTATCCCAGTCTTGGCCTAGTCCGGCCTGTGTGATCTGCTCACGCTGCTTATTGAAAACGCTTCGCAGTTGGTGCAAAGGCAGGTACGCCAATATGATGTTCGCCGTGGCGCCAGCAACCAGCGGACGTTGTTGGCCACGGCCAAACAGGTTCTTGGGGGCATCTGCTGTCGCCTCCTGCTGTACGCACATCACCGAGTCACTGTACAAAACCGAGAGCAGTGCGCTGAATCCAGTGCGCTGTGACAGTTCACGCACGACCGGGCTTCCCATGCTGTAGACCGGATCAGACAGTCTTGAAATACGGTCCATCGCGAGCACTCTCGGGCCCACTACGTACGAGCCGCTGCCCACACGTGCCAGCAAACCTGCTTGGTGTAGCGATTTCAGATATCGATAACAGGTCGATGGGGCAAGACCGGTGCGTGTGGCCAGGTCGTCAGCCGACCAGACCGGTGACTCGACGCTGAACGCATCGAGCAGGGCAAGCATTTTGTCTTGGCTGCTCACTGTCTCGCCCTTGGTGACTGATGCATGAACATCGTCAAGAAAGAGAGTCGATATTGAAGTCGTACAGCTTGGCCGGGTTGTCGACAAGAATTTTTTTCAGGATGGTGGGGTTGTTGACCCATTCGACCAAGCGATTCAGGGCTCGGCCATCATCAACAGGGTTGAAAGGCTCAACCACATCGCGCTGTCGCGGCTTGCCAGGTGCAGCACCGGGGTGTGGCCAATCGCTTCCCCACAACATGCGATCAGGATTGGCGGCGATCAACGCTTGCGCCATGACGGCGGCGTCTGCGCAGTCGGGCGCATTTGAAATACGGTGCGGCGCCGACAACTTGACCCAAACTTGGCCTTGGCGCACGCGCTGAAGCAAGGCTCCAAAGTGCGCTTGGTCTGGCCCGAGAGCAGCCTGCGCACGGCAAAAGTGATCCAAAACCACGGGTACTGAGAGTTGGTCCAAAACAGGCTCAAGCGACGCGAACACCGTGAGGTTGGTATAAATCTGCACATGCCAGCCGAGGTCTTTGACCCGGTCGTGCGCCCACAGCAACTGACGCGTCGCTTGCGATGGGTCATGGATGCCATCAGTTTCGAGGTTGATGCGCACACCGCGTACGCCTGCGTCGTGCATGGCTTGCAGCTGTGCGTCGCTGGTTTTTTCGTCAATGACTGCCACACCGCGGCCGCGTTCTCCCAGCGCCAGCAGGGCGTCTAGCGTGCAACTGTTGTCGCTGCCGTAGGGGCTGGGGTGCACGATGACCACGCGCTCAATACCGAGTTGGTCGTGCAGGCGCAGCATGTCTTCGAGTCGGGCTTTGCCCGGTGTGTACTGCCGGTCTGCGGCCAGCGGGTAGCGCTCAGTGGGCCCGAACACGTGCGTGTGGCAATCACAGCTGCCAGCCGGCAACACCGTGTGGGGTGGCTGATGCGAGACGCCGTGGATGGCGACCGAGGGAGCAGGGTGCAACTGGGGCATGGCAGAGGTCTTTGTGTCAGTGTTTGGGGGGAGCGTTGAGGTCTGGCGTCTAGATCAGTTGATGCAGTTCGCTGGCGGTTTCCCGTGCAGCACGTCAATGACTTGTTGCGCAACTTGCAAGGCGCTTTTCTCTTGCGTTTCGTGCGTGCCACCTCCCGCGTGCGGTGTGGCGACCAAATTTTCTAGCTGCAACAACGGATAGTCGGCAGGCGGCGGTTCAACCTCAAAGACATCCAGACCCGCGCCAAATAGATGTCCTTTGGACATCGAATCAAAGAGCGCTTGCTCGTTGATGATGCCGCCGCGCGAGACGTTGATCAGGATGGCGTCTTGTTTCATCAGCGCCAACTCTTCGCGGCCAATCATGTGATGGCTTTCGGCGCTCAGTGGCAGGTGCAAGGTCAGAACATCAACCTGCGGCAGCATTTCGTGCAGCGTAGCCACGCGTGTGTGGGGCAGATCACTCCAATGGTCGGCGGGGCTGCGTGGAGCGTACGTCAGCAGCTTGGCATCAAAAGCGCCCAGCCATTTACGAGCAACAGATTTTCCGATATTGCCCATGCCGACGATACCGACGGTTTTGCCTTGCAGCTCGATGCCCAGATTTTGCGGCCTGACGATCTCCGTACCAGCGCGCAGCATGCGGTCAAAGCGTGAAACGCGTCGCGCGACGGTCAGTGCCAGCGCAAAAGCCATTTCGGCGACAGCTTCGCTGTTGATGCCGGGGGTTCTGCAAACAGGGATGCCATGCGCTCGAGCCGCTTCTATAGCGATCGTGTCGTAGCCTACGCCTTGTTTGCAGATCATCTTGACGTGCTGCGCACGGGCAAGTTGCTCGGGGGTGATTGGGGTCATGCGAACCATCACCGCATCGGCATTTTCCGGCCAATTCTGGATGGCCGGGTCAGGCCAGCACACGACATCGGCGTGTTGTCGGGCCAACGCAATGCCGGCTTCATGGAAGGCGTCGAGGATGTAAATTTTGGGGCGCGCTGAGTTAGCGCCGGGCGCTGAGGTGGTTGAACTCATTGTTTGTCGATCTTGGCTTTTTCGATCACGCCACGCCACCAGGCAATGTCTTTCTTCAGCAGCGCTGTCATTTGCTCGGGCGTGTTGCCGCGTGCAATGACACCGAGGTCGAGAAATTTTTGCCGCAAATCGGGTTGAAGAACCGCTGCATTAATTTCGGCATTCAGCTTGGCGATCACATCTCGCGGCGTGCGAGCTGGGACGGCAATGCCGTTCCAGCCGACGATCTCATAGTTCGGCAGACCGCTTTCGGCAATGGTTGGTACGTTCGGGAGGCTTGGAAAACGCTGGGATTCGGTCACACCCAGTACGCGCATCGTGCCCGCTTTAGCGTGGGGAATGACCGGTGCGATAGTTTCAAAAATCGCTTGCACGTCGCCGGCGCGCAGTGCGCGAACGACATCAGCTGAGGTTTTGTAAGGCACGATGGTCGCTTCAATCCCCGCCATGGAACGAAAGACTTCAGCCGCCAAGAACTGCGCGCTGCCCACCGAAATAGTGCCGATGAAAATCTTGCCCGGGTTGGTTTTGGCCTGCGCAATCAGCCCTCGCGTGTCGGTGATGTTCGACTTGCTGTCGACGGCCAAAGCAAAGCCGAAGGTGCCGATGAGCGAGACCATTTCAAAGTCTTTGACAGGGTCGAAAGGCAGCGACTTGAAGAGCGATGGCGTCATGGCGAAATTACCCGCCGCGATGAAGTTGAGGGTGTAGCCGTCGGGCGTAGATTGTTGCGCCACTTGTGAGGCCACAATGCCGCCCGCGCTGGGCCGGTTGTCGATGACAAACGGCTGACCGGTTTTTTCAACCAGCTTTTGCGCGACCAAACGCACCGTCAAGTCGCCGGTGCCACCAAGGCCATAGCCGACCATCACCTTGACCGGTCGGTTGGGATAAGCCTCGGCTGCGCTTTGCGCGTTGCTCCCGCTGTGGACCACTAAACCCAATGCAAGCATTGCGCCGCATGTCCATGCTTTTCGGTTCATCTTATTGACTGTTTTTATCATGTAGGTCAGGTCTCATGCGGAGGGTCAAGCGGCAGCAACAATCAGCTGTTAAACATCGAAAGGCGGGAAGACAGACGAACCCGCCTCGGCACGCAGCAGGCGAATCATCGCGGGCCATTCGAGCTCGCCATATGGACGGCGAGTGCCGGGTTGGTAGAGGTGCGCCGTGTGCTGCAAAACCTCTTCGGTCGGAAGCGTCAGGCCGGTGCCGGCAGCCATCGCGTCGACCTGGGCGCGGCACGACATCTCGAGCTGATACATCGTGTTGAACGCCTGCGCCACACTCGGGCCGCAGGTCAACAAACCGTGGTTGCGCAAAATCATAGCCGTGTGAGGGCCGAGGTCTTTCACCAGTCGCACGCGTTCTGCAAGGTCAATGGCCGGGCCTTCAAAGTCGTGATACCCCAAGTGATTGTGAAAACGGATCGATGTCTGCGTCATTGGCAGCAGCCCACAAGCCATGCTGGCCACTGCCATACCTGCGCGGCTGTGGGTGTGAATCACGCAGTGCACATCTGGGCGGGCCTCATGAATGGCTCCGTGAATCACGTAGCCCGATTTATTGATGCCGTAGTCAGTGTCTGGCTTGGACAAAATGTTGCCTGCCAAATCGATTTTGGCTAAGCTCGACGCCGTGATTTCTTTGTAAAGAAGCCCGTACAAATTGATCAACAAGTGCTTGGTGCCGGGAATGCTGGCGGTGATGTGGTTGTAGATCAGGTCGGTCATGCCGAACTTGTCGATCAACCGGTAACAGGCTGCGAGCTCTACGCGCGCGGTCCATTCTTCAGGGCTGACGTCGTCGCGAACACACTTGAAATCGGTGGCGTAATTGGGCATGAGAGGACTTTAGTGAAGTGGGCCGTAGTGACGGCGTAAAGCGATTGAGATCGCGACTTTTAATCAATTTTTATTTTTGGAAAAACCCGCGGATCTTACGGCGAAAAAGACCAACAGCCAATGCGGTTTACGCTTCTTGATAACCTGAAAATCATCGCAAGCGCTATTTTTTGTCGATGCTTAGGCTTACTTCATCGCCTGAATCAGCAGGTCATAAAAGTAGCGTGCGGCCGCTGTCAATTCACGGCCTCTGCGCTTGATTAATCCCAGCGTGCGGGCTACATCTGGCTCGTGCAGCGGAATGCTGACCAGGGTCGGGTGTCCTTGCCGCGGCATCGCCAGGCGCGGCACCACACCGACGCCAAGTCCGGCCTCGATCAGACTGACCATGGCAGGCACGTGATGCACTTCACAGAACCAGCGTGGATGCGTTTTGCTCTGGGCTAATGCGAGGTCAATCAGCAGCCGGTTGCCGCTGCCTTGCGCCAGCGTGATGTAGCTGTGCTGGCCTAATTCGTCCCAGCGAATTTTTTTCCTTTTAGCCAGCGGATGGTCCTTGGTGCAGGCCACGACGAAGGGGTCTTGCAGCACCGGCTCGAACTCAATGTCGGCCTCTTGCGCGCCGATGTAGGTGAGGCCGAAATCGGCTTCACCGCGCACCACGTTAAGCAAAATGTCGAAAGACGATTCGTCAATCACACGGATGCGGATGCCGGGGTATTTGCGGTGATACGCGCGCATCACGTCGGGCAAAAAATAAGCCACCGCCGAGGGCACGCAGGCGATGGTCACTTCGCCTGAGATGCGTTCGGCGACATCGCTGATGCCAAGCAGAGCGCTGTCCAGCTCGTTCAAAACGCTGCGGGCCTTCGGCACAAAGCTGCGCCCGACCGTAGTCAGTTCGACCTTGCGCGTGGTGCGCTCAAAGAGTAAAACGCCAAGCGCCGTTTCAAGTTTGTCAATGCGCCGTGACAGTGCCGATTGCGACAAATGAATGACGGCAGAGGCGGCTTTGAAGCTGCCCAGATCGGCTACAGCGAGAAAAGCACGAAGGTCGGCTAAATCAAAATTCATGCGTTAACAACAACAATAGATGGAATATTTGCACTTTACACGCACTTGTTGTCTTTCGATAATCAGTCTTTTACGAAAGAACTGCTTTGAACACTCGTGCCCATGACCCGATCCGCGTGCCTGAATCTGAACTCACTCAACTCGGTGTCAAAGCCTTTCAGGGGCTCGGTTTGTCAGTGGCAGATGCTCAAGACGTTTGCCGCATTTTGGTCATGGCCGACCTGTTTGGTCTGTCGACCCATGGTCTGAGCCGGGTCGAGTCCTACGGAGAGCGTTTGTTGATCAAAGGCATCAACCCTGATGCCAAGGTCAAAGTTGAGCGTTTGGCGCCCGCCATGGTCAAGGTCGACGGCGACAACGGCGTGGGACCTTTGGTTGGTCTGCGGGCGCTGGAGGCTGCCATGCAAGTCGCCGGTGAGTGCGGCATCGGCATTGCTTTTGCACGCGGCAGCAATCACTTCGGACCGATCTCACCGTATTCGCTGATGGCGGCAGAGGCGGGCTTTGCGTCCATCATCGGCAGCAACGCTACCACCACCATTGCACCGTGGGGCGGCACCGATGCACGCTTAGGCAACAGCCCTCTGGGTTTTGGCGTGCCCAACCCGGGCGGTGCCCCCTTCTTATTGGACATGGCCATGAGCGTGGTGGCACGCGCCAAAATTCGAAATGCGTTCAAGCGTGGTGAGAACATTCCAGCCACTTGGGCGACTGACAAACAAGGTTTGCCGACCAGCGACCCGGCGCAAGCGCTCGACGGATTTTTATTGCCGATTGGCGGTCACAAGGGTTACGGCCTGGCGCTGCTGGTCGATCTGTTTGCCGGCCTGCTGTCGAACGCCGCTTACCTCACGCACGTCAAGTCCTGGGTTGACGCGCCTGACGAGCCGCAGAACCTCGGCCACTTTTTCATCCTCATCAACACCCGCTTGCTGGGTTCGACCGCTTGGCTCACTGAGCGCATGAACGACTTTGCGGCCATCCTCCACGGCAGCCCGGCCGCCGAAGCGGACAAGCCGGTGCTGGTGCCGGGCGAGATCGAGTTGGCCAAGATGAAAGACCAACGCGAGCACGGCATTCACATGCCGGCTGACGTGATGGCCTTGCTGCACAAACATGCCGCGAACGCTCCGGCTTGAGCGAGCACATAAAGAGGAGACATCTCATGCGTCGTAGCCCCTCCAAGACAACAAAATCACTGCTGCTGGTTGCCGCATTGGCAATGACAGCGCTCGGTCAAGCCCACGCGCAGGGCTACCCGAACAAACCCATCCGCATGGTGGTGCCATATGCGGCGGGCGGCAATGCTGACATCACGGCGCGATTGATCGCTAAAAAAATGTCTGACAGCATGGGCGTGCCTATTCTGGTGGACAACAAGGGTGGTGCCAACGGCATGATCGGTACGGACATCGTGGCCAAGGCACCCGCCGATGGGTACACCTTGCTGATGGATGCCAGTGGTCCACTCGTCATCAATCCGGGGCTCTACGCCAAGGTGCCTTACGACACCTTGAAAGACTTCATCCCAATCAGCCAGATTCTCACCTACCAGTACGTGCTGGTGGTGCCCACCAATTCAGCCATCACCAGCCTGCCGGCACTCGTCGCCAAGGCCAAAGCAGAGCCAGGCGCGATGAGTTACGGTTCTACCGGCATTGGCGGTGGCGGACATTTGGCTGGCGAAATGCTGTCTTTGATGACCGGCACCACGCTGACCCACGTGCCCTATAAAGGCAGTGCCCCGGCGCTGGCTGACTTGCTCGGTGGTCATCTGACCTTCACCTATGACACGGTGATCACCTCTGTGCCGCAAATTGAGGCCAAGCAACTGCGGGCGTTTGCGGTGTCGGGTCCGACCCGAGCCAAGTCTTTGCCGCAAGTCCCGACCATGCAAGAGCTTGGCTATAAAGGCTTTGACATCACGCAGTTTGTGGGATTGCTGGCACCGGCCAAGACAGATCCGGCGATCATCAACCGCTTGCATCAGGAAGCCGTCAAGGCGGTCAAATCGCCCGACATCATTCAGCGCATCGGCGTCGAAGGCGGAAACGAACTGGTGGGCAGTTCCCCGGCTGAGTTTCAGACACAGATCCAACGCGATCTGGCGCTTTACGGGAAGCTTGTCAAAGACGCCAACATCAAGCCGCAATAAAAAGTCACAAATATGTACCAACTCGATCTGCTGATTCAAGGTTTTCCGGGGCGCGCCGTCTGTCACGGCGGTCTCGGCTGGAGCACCGTGTCGCTACTGCGCGGGCAAGGCCGTGTGGCCCTGTTGGACGTCGGCGCTTTCGGTATTCGCCGTGAGTTGTCGCAGCAACTGCAAGCTAAAGGCGTCAAGTCCGAAGACGTGACCGACGTGATCCTCACGCACGCGCATTACGACCACGCGGTCAACTTCACTTTGTTTCCGAACGCGACGGTCTGGATTGGTGACGAGGAACTCACTTGGGCCGCGAGTCAGCCGCCCGGTTTCAACCCCTTGCCCGAGTTGTATGTGCGCGAACTGCTGACGCGCGAACGCGTGCGCCGCATGGTCCCGGGCGATGAACCCTTGCCCGGTCTCAAAGCTGTGGCGGCACCCGGCCACACACCGGGGCATTTGATTTTTGTGCTGACTGCCAACGCGCCGCCTGTGATCTTCACTGGCGACTCGGCCAAGAACCGGGCTGAGTTGCTGTCTGGCGAAGTCGACGCCACCGCAGACGCCCAGAAAAGCCGTGACACCCTAGCGATGATCTGGACGCACTGGCGTGCTGTGCCCGGCACCGTGCTGATTCCCGGTCACGACCTGAGCATGCGGCTAGATGCCGATGGACAACCCGACTACATTGGGGAACGCAAGGCGGCTATTGCGGCCTGGTTTTCCGAATCCATCCACACCGTGACAACCATCAACCTGTGCTGTGACGCAGGCTTTGGTATCAACTACAGAAGCGACGAGATATGACAACCCGTGCAGACGTGATGAATGCTTTGACACCCACCGGACGCTTGCGTGCGTCCATCAACTTGGGTAATCCAATCCTCGCCAACCGCGACGCCGCAGGCTTGCCGGTGGGTGTGTCGATTGACTTGGCGCGTGAGCTGGCGCGTCGGCTCGGTGTCGACGTCGAACTGGTGGTCTCCGAGTCGGCCGGCAAGTCCGTCGACATCGTCAACGCCGACCAGGCTGATATCGGTTTTTTCGCGATCGATCCCGTGCGTGGGCAAGGTATTTTGTTCACCGCTGCGTATGTCTTGATCGAAGGCAGTTATTTGGTGCGTGACGCCTCACCCTTGCAGCACAACGAAGAAGTCGACACTGCCGCTCACCGCGTCACCGTCGGTAAGGGCAGCGCCTACGACTTGTATCTGACGCGTGCCTTGAAGGCCGCGCAGATCGTTCGTGCCGTCAGCTCACCAGCGGTGGTCGACACCTTTTTAGCCAACGGCGATGACGTTGCCGCAGGCGTCAAGCAGCAGCTCGAATCAGACGCCAAACGCCTGCCGGGTTTGCGTCTGTTACCGGGCCGCTTCATGGTCATTGAGCAAGCGATGGGCGTGCCCAAGACGCGCGGCGAGGCCGCCCAAGCTTACGTTGCTGCCTTCGTGGAAGAGATGAAAACCAGCGGCTTTGTGGCGGAGGCTTTGGCCCGGCATCACATTGAAGGTGCGGCCGTGGCACCGGCTGCCGGTCGCTGAGATGAGGACACCACGGACTTTTACGATCCGCCGCCTCAGTGTTGCTGCAACAGCGCTCACCGTGCTGATGGCTATTTCAGTTGTGCCTGCCCAGGCACAAACCTACCCCCTCAAACCCATCACCTTGATCGTGCCGTTCGCCCCCGGCGGCGGTACTGACAGCATTGCCCGAGATGTCGCCCGAGCGCTGGGTGACAAGCTCGGCCAAGTGGTCATCATCGACAACAAAGGCGGGGCCGGCGGCAGTATTGGTGCCAACGCTGTGGCCAAGGCGCCAGCGGACGGCTACACCTTGTTGTTCGCGACCTCGACTTTCGTCACCAACGCGGCGGCCGAAGCTTCGCCAAGCTACAACATCGAGAGAGATTTTTCACCCATCGCCATGATCGGTCGTGGGCCGCTGTTGGTGGTGGCCAGCAAAGAGATGGGCGTCAAAACGATTGCGCAACTGCGCACTGCCATGGCCGCCCGGCCCGACGGTACCAATTTTTGCTCGGCTGGCAACGGCAGCATCAACCATTTGTCGGGCGAGTTGTTTCGCCAAAAAACGCAGCTGCTCATGACGCATGTACCCTACAAAGGCAGTGGTCCGGCGACGGTTGATTTGTTGGCCGGACGTATCCAACTGTTTTTTGCCACCGTGCCCACCATCCTGCCTTATGTGCAGGACAACCGTGTCGAGCTGTTGGCGGTGACAAGCGCCAAGCGTTCACCACTCTTCCCGAACACGCCGACCATGGCCGAAGCGGGCATCAAAGGTTTTGATATTTCAACTTGGTGGGGCGTTATGGCGCCGGCCAAAACGCCGCAGGCGATCATCGATAAACTCAACATCGCCATCAACGAAGCGGCAGCGCGTGATCCCCTGCGCAGCCGTCTCAGCAACGAAGGCGCCGATGCTGTCAGTGGTTCACCGGCCGACTTTCGCAAAGCTTTGCTGGTGGAGACCGTGCTTTGGCGCGAGGTGGCGAAGACGGCCGGACTCAAGGCCAATTGAGCCCGTGACGTTCAATGAATGTTCGCGGAATAATCGAGGCCTTGCTATTTTTATACCCTCTATTTTTGAATTGACTCCATGAAAATTGTTGTACTACCCGGCGACGGCATTGGCCCCGAAACCATGGCCGTCACGGTCGATGTGCTGGAAGCCGTGTCCCAAAAATTTCACCTGCAGCTCGAGCTTCAGCACGACATTGCCGGTCACGATAGTCTGAAGCTTCACGGCGCGACCGTCACGCCGGCGCTGCTTGAAAAAGTGCGTGCCGCCGATGGTCTGATGCTCGGTCCCATGGCCACCTATGACTTCAAGGATGAAGCCAAGGGCGAGATCAATCCGTCGAAATTTTTCCGCAAGACGCTGGATCTGTACGCCAATATCCGGCCAGCACGGACCTTCAAAGGCATGACCGCGCGACTCGGCGAGTTTGACCTCGTCGTGGTCCGCGAGAACACCGAAGGTTTTTACGCCGACCGCAACGTCGAATCCGGCGGAAGCGAGATGTTGATCACGCCAGACGTGGTGGTGTCGCTGCGCCGCATCACCCGCGTTTGCTGTGAGCGCATTGCGCGCTCAGCGTTCGAGCTGGCCATGACGCGGCGCAAAAAACTCACCTTCGTCCACAAAGCCAACGTGCTGAAAATCGGCGATGGCATGTTCATCGAAGAATGCTTGCGCGTCGCTAAAGAGTTTCCAGAAGTGGCGGTTGACGACTTCATCGTCGATGCCATGATGGCCCACGTGGTGCGCGCGCCGCAGCGGTTTGACGTCATTGTCACGACCAATATGTTTGGCGATATCTTGTCCGACCTGACGGCAGAACTTTCCGGCAGCCTCGGCTTGGGCGCCTCGCTCAATGCTGGCGTCAACCACGCCATGGGCCAAGCTGCACACGGTTCCGCACCTGACATTGCAGGTCAGAACATTGCCAACCCGTTCTCGTTGATCTTGTCCGCCGGGCAGCTGCTGCGCTGGCACGGTCTGCGTTCCGGCAAGCCGGCTTTCATCGAAGCCAGCACTGCGATTGAAGCTGCGACAGCGGCGGCGATTGCTGCGCACGAAGCCACGCGCGACGTGGGTGGTCAGCTCGGCACGCGCGAGACTGGCGCGGCTTTTGTGGCCCGCTTGATGGCGGTCTGAACGGCGCTCTGACGGCTGAAAGTCGCTTTTTTCAGCTGCTGGGTGAATGCAATTTTGATCAGAAACTGATGTCATACACTGCCCCTTTACGCTCTGCGTCATGGGTCAGTTTGGTTAAATAACAGTTTCAAAAGTTGAAAATAGCCTATGCCCCATTTCATCTCAAGTCGTCATCTGTCTCAAGTCGCAGCCACGCTCAACCTCAGCGTTATCTGTGCGCTCAGCTTCCTGGGCGCGTTGGCCTTGCCTGCCGCCGCGCAAAGCTGGCCCGACAAACCTGTCCGCGTGATCGTGCCGGCACCGGCGGGCAGTTCACTCGATGTGATCGTTCGCAGCTTGGGCGAGACGCTGAAGCTCCGCTGGGGCCAACCTTTGATTGTGGACAACAAGCCTGGCGCCGGTGGCAACATCGGCATGGATGTTGTGGCCAAGGCCGCGCCCGACGGCTACACCTTGGGCATCGGCTTCAATGGCCCGATCGCCTTTGCCCCCTTCATGTTCAAGAAGATGGCCTACGACCCGGCCAAGGACTTGCTGCCCATCGTCCTGACAACTTCCCAGCCCAACGTGCTGGCGGTGCCAGCCCATCATCCGGCCAACAACTTGCGCGAGTTTGTGGCGTGGGCCAAGTCGCAGGGTAACAAGGTTAACTACGCTTCTGTCGGTCTTGGCAGTTCGTCCCACTTGTCGATGGAGTTGTTGAAAACCACGGCTGGTTTTGAGGCCACGCATGTGCCTTTCAATGGGTCGCCGCCCGCTGCTTTGTCGGTGGCTCAGGGTGAAACCCAGGCCGTGTTGGCGACTGAGCCCGCCTTGCTCGCTTTGGTGCAGGCGGGTCGCTTGAAGTTGCTGGCTGTCACCAGTCCGCAGCGGCTGGCTGCACGGCCTGAATTGCCGACGGTGGCGGAGGCCGGATTTCCCGGATTTGACGCACTCGCATGGAACGGCTTGTTTGCACCGGTTGGCACCAGCGCCGAGATCGTCAACCGCATCAACGCCGATGTGAACGCGGCCATGGCCGATCCGGCTTTTCGCCAGACCATGGCCAAGCAGGGGCTCATCGTCGGCGGCGGTTCTGCTGCTAAATTCAAGACTTTTATCGAGGGTGAATCTCGCAAGTGGGGCGCCATCATCACCAAGGCTGGCATCACGCTGGACTGAAGAAAAATTAGCATGACATCCCTCAACGCCTCACTGCCGCTGGCCGGTATTCGCGTGCTGGACTTGTCCCGCGTGTTGGCGGGCCCGATGTGCGGCATGGTGCTCGGCGACTTCGGCGCGGAGGTCATCAAGATCGAACACCCCGAGCGTGGCGACGACACCCGCGACTGGGGATTCCGGGTGGGCAAAACAGAAACTGCTTACTTCAACAGCATGAACCGCAACAAGCGATCCATCACGCTGGACTTGCAAAAGCCGGAGGCCGTGCAAATCGTGTTGGACTTGGCGCGGCAATCCGACGTGGTGATCCAGAACTTCAAGTTTGGCGGGGCTGAAAAAATAGGCCTGGGTTATGCGCAAATCAAAGCCGTACGCCCCGACCTCATTTACTGTTCTATATCGGGCTACGACCGAACTGGACCCGAGGCTGCGCGCCCCGGCTACGACCTGGTGGTGCAGGGTGAGGCCGGTTTGATGGCCATGAACGGTGACCCCGACCAGCCGCCACTGAAGTTTGGTGTGGCAGCGGTCGACATGTTCACCGGCATGTACGCCGCCCAAGCGATTTTGGCCGCCTTGTTCGACCGTCAAAAGACCGGACTTGGTCGCCATATTGAAATGGCGCTGTTCGATTGCGGACTCATGATCACGGCCTACTACGGGCTGGAAGCCATGCTGCTGCAACAAGACCCGCCGCGCTACGGCAATGCGCACCCGTCCATCGTGCCTTACGGTGTGTTCGATGCCGAAGACGGACCGATGGTCATCACGGTCGGCAACAACGCCCAGTTTGAACGTTTTTGCCGCGCCGTCATAGAGCGCCCCGACCTGGCTGACGACGAGCGCTTCAAAACCAACTTGGGGCGCGGCACCCACCGCGCAGCGCTGATGACCGAGGTCCTGCGCGAGTTGGGTTGCCGTTCGCGGCAGCTGCTGTTGCAACGCCTCAAGGCCGCGGGTATTCCGTGTGGTGAAGTGCTGGGCTTGTATGAAGCGTTGACCTCAGAGCGTGCCGTGCGCGGCGGGTTGGTGACGCAGCACCCGCACTCTGTGGCGGGCAGCACCTATGTGATGGCGCCGCCTTATCGGCTCGATGGTGAGCGCCTGCCGGTGCGACTTGCACCGCCAGAACTGGGTGAAGCCACGAGCGAAATCTTGACGAACTTACTGGGCTTGGGTGAAGAGCGGCTGGCTGAACTCAAGGCGCTTGGCGTGCTCTGACAGCTTGGTTTTGGGCGGCTCAGCTATTCATTGCGGCTTGGCCAAGCCGAGCTTCTCGATCAGCACTTTTTCGCGCAAAAACGTCTCTTGGGCGAACCGGGTGTAGTCCGCGCTGTTCATGTAGATTGGCACCATGTCGTAGCGGGCCAGTGCCGTTTTGTAGTTGTCTTGTTCCATCGCCTGCTTCAAGGCGTCGTGCAGTCGCTTGACCACAGCTGGCGGGGTGCCTTTGGGCGCGCCGATGCCAAACGGTGAATTCTGAACGATGTCGAGTCCGAGCTCTTTCAGCGTTGGCGCATCTGGAAATTTCACCAAGCGTTCAGCGCCCCAAGTGTTGAGCACACGCAACTTGCCCGCTTGGACCTGCGGCGCAAAGCCAGTGGAGTCGGCCGCCGCCATGATGTTGTTGCCCATGATGGATTGCATCAGGTCGGCACTGCCCTTGTAGGGAACGTGCAGCAGGTCTAAGTCCAGCTTCTGTGCAATCAGCTCCATGGTCAGGTGCGGGCTGGTCATGGTGCCCGTCGAGCCGTAGCTCAACTTGCCCGGGTTGGCTTTGGCCCAAGCTACAAAATCGGCCCATGTCTTGAGTGGCGAATCTGCCGGCACAACTACGCCAAAAGCGTAGCCGGTCACGTTGAGCACATAGCTGATGTCTTTGACCGGATCCCAATTGATCTTGGTGGTGTAGGGCAGGCGAAACACGCCCAGCGGAATCTGCCCCACGGTGTAGCCGTCGGCTGCGGACGACTGCAGCTGCAGCGCCGGCAAGGTGCCACCGGCGCCGGGTTTGTTCTCAATAACCACCGGTTGACCCAAAATTTTGGAGGCGTTGTCGGCCAGCACGCGCATCGTGATGTCAGTCGGACCGCCGGCCGGAAAGGCGATGACCAGCTTGATGGATCGGGTTGGGAAGCTTGGCGCTTGCGCAGCGACTTGCGCGCCTAAAAAAGGAACAGCCATCGCAGCGGCAGATCGCAAAAGGTGTCGACGTTGCATCAAAGTCTCCTGAAGTGGCAACCCAAAAATATGAAAAAATTATGAGTCAAACGGATGACCGCGACATCAGGGCAAGACCTGATGACTTTTCTACACCAGATTGATCGGCAGACACAATTCGTAGCCAACGCCCCAGACTGATTTGATGGCCGCTTCTTCACCTTCTAATTGCACCGCTTTGAATTTCTTGCGCAAGCGGGCCACCAATTCTTCGAGGGCATGTTTGCTCATCAAGTCGTCGGTGTCGTCGTTGCCATACAGGTCACACAAGACGCCCGACGACAAGGTGTTGTCTTTGGCTTGAATCAAGGCCACCAAGAGTGATTTTTCGCGGTGCGTCAGTCGGAGTTTTTGGCCTGGCTGCGGTCCCGACAGAGTGCGGTCACGCAAGTGCAGCGACCATTCATCTTGGGTGATCATTTTTTTGACTCGTCGCCCTAGACTCAACAGCACCAGCACCAGTTCATCGGGGGCGATCGGTTTTGTCAGGTAAATGTCGGCCCCGCCGTCCTGGTAGCCAGAGATGCGGTCTTGCAGCGCGACCCTCGCCGTCATGATCACAATCCCTGCAGAGGGGAGGGTTTGCCTGAGCCGCCGGCATAAGCTCAAGCCGCTCTCTCCGGGCAAGTTCAAGTCGATGATGAAAAGGTCAATAGCCTCACGTGCCAGCAGATCATCTAAGGCCGATGCGCTGTTGACCGCGTGCACGACAAAGCCCATGGCCGATAAGTGGACAACGATTTCTTCGCGCAAAAAACGATCGTCTTCGACCAAGGCGACAACCAGAGACTGTGATGGGTCTTTGGTTTTGAGCGTGTTTAACTTGATCAACTTGGCATCCTGACTGTAAAAAAGACGTGTTGATTTTCTTTACGGTAAAACACGTTGGCACCAATTTTTTGTGCGGCAGACTGAACCAAGCTCAAACCAATCCCCATACCGGGTTGATTTTGTACGCTGGGGTGACGGTAATAGCGCTCAAACAAGCGTGACTCCTCGGGTTCCTGGTCTTCAGTTACTGCGTTGCTGATCTCAAAGCAAGTGGTGCCGGCATCAACTTCGGTGGTGACTGTGATGTTTATTTTTTCGTCAACTGCTGCGTATTTGTGCGCGTTACTGAATAGGTTTTCTAAGATCACGATCAGCATTTGTCGGTCGGCTTTAAAGACCGAGCCTTCTTGGATGGAGATCCTGAATCTATCGACGTTTGGGTATTCTTGGATCAGTTCTTGAACAAATTCATTCGCAGGAATTGATGTGGGTTGCTGCATGACGTCCGTGCGCTCAATCTTGTTGGAGCGCGCTACGTGTTCAATCAAATCATCCATGCGGTTCACCGACGCATCAATGCGCTGAATCCGTTGCAGTGACTCGCTGTCGCCAATGATCTGGCGCTTGAGTGAGGCCAGGGCAAAGCGGATGGTGCCCAGCGGATTTTTTAACTCGTGCGTCAACATGTCTATCAGCGCACGCCGTTCGCTGAGCTTGTCCTCATTGGCGCGCGCTTGTTCTGAGTTCGAACGCAGATTTTCCAGTTCAGTCAATCGAGCTGCATTGCTAAACCGCTGCTCGCTCAGAACAACCAAAAATAGGATCAATCCGTAGACCACACCATTGAGTCGCCAGTCGGTTCCGCTAAGGAAGAATCCGACGGGACCACCGAAAGACATGTTGGAAAAAACGAGCAAGGACCCCATAGCAATCAGCACAATGTTGACGCTGTAACAAAAAACATACAGACGGCGCCGCACTATGGACAGACTCGCGACTGAAAAGATGCCGTAAATTTGTATCAAGGGGTTGATAAAAAACAGGTAAAAAGTAATTTTGCTGGCGATCTGGACATGCCCTGAAAAAATCAAGCCTAGGTTGATGACGCAGATCGCGAGCATCGCTAGGATCATTTTTTTGTAAACGCGCGAGGGCCGGTGTGGCGCTAGCAGTGCCCAGCCTAGCAGGGCGGTCATCCCTACCCTGATGCAAAAAATACTGAAGCTAATTTTGTCAATGCTGTCTAGCTGCAAACCCGGCAGAAGGGGGGACAGTTGGCCGGTGTTGGCGACCACAAAAAGGACGACTGTCAATTGAAAGACACTGTACGTTAGCAGCAGCATTGAGCGTTCGAATGCGAGTAAAACTAGACCTAGGACAAGCAAGATGGTTGCAAGCGTCATTGAAAAAGTGACTTGACTGACGCGCTTAGCTACCACTGTCGTCAAGGCGTCTGAGCGCAAGATTTCAGCTTCGACGACCATCACGCTTTGAGTCGTCACCCTCAGATAAACAGGGCTCGTAGACGACCTCGCTTGGCTCAGGACAAAGCAGTGGTGGTCGTCAGGGCAAATGCTGGTTTTCTTGACCTGCTGGTCGCCGCCCACTTGCCGAGTCCATTGGCCAGCAACGAACTCATACAGCTCAATTCTGTCTAGTGAGTAGGGCCCAACACGAAGAATCAGCGGATTCTTGGTATCGACAACGTCGGCGGTGTTTGGGCTTAAAGGTGTCAGCGTCAGTTCAATCCATGCCGCACCAGGTTCATACCCGAGGCGCAAAGAACCTTCATAGCGACTGAATTGCCGCATGCCAATCGTGTTGATAGATGCGTCTGCTGCAACATCCCGGTGAAAAGCTTGCGTGACTGAATAGCTCTGCTCTGCCGCATGCCCGGTAATTTGGAAAAGCGCAAAGACGAATAAAAAAACCAGACGCAGCATAAGTTCAGTCCGGTCCACGCAACGTGCGCTCTTGAAACCAGTGGTCGGAATTTATCACCTGAAACGTTGAAAAGAGAGAGAAATGGTGAGTCTTGGCAGGGATTTATGGTCTTTTGCCCATGTCGGATGGCTAGGATCTCAATCAATCAAGACAAGTCCTCAGTTGACTATTTTTCTTTTAACTGTGAATCGGAGCGTGTGATGACTGCCCTAGAAGAGCTGCAATATCAGATGGCTGCCTTGCAACAAAAGCTCGTTGACGAAACCTTGGCGGAGGCGGCTAAGCAGCGAGAGCTTGTGCTCCTAAAGGCCAGGGCGCGTGAAGCTGAAGTGGCCAAAGGATTGAAGGAGATCGCTGGATTGATGCGGCAATATCGGCTGAAGAAAGAGCATCTGTTCAAAGCCGCGCAGCAAAGTGGTGTTGTCGGTGGTGCAAACGGTGCAAATAGTCTCAATGGTGGTTTTGACCATGGGGCGAAAGACAGCCAAGTGCGTCCAGACGTGAAATTCGATATTTCTAGAAGTCCCAGCTCCAGTGCCCCTGCCAAGCCTCAAACGGTGGAAGAAATGCGCCAGTTTTACGGAAAAATGGATGCGCAGCTCAATGAGTCCTCACAGCGCGGGTCTAGTTTGAACTGATGTTTTAAATTCATTTAATTCGATTTAAAGTTTTTTTCAGTATGTTTTTTGGTATTTATATGTCAAATGTGCGAGATGATCTCATCTGTGATCGTCTCCACCTCCATCCGCGGCCGGGCCGCTGACATCCTCTTCCTCCTGTGTTCTCTGGTCTGCGCAGGGAGCGCTTTTGCGGCGGAAGATTTCAAACTTCGCTTCCCGATGGCGGGTAATTTAGGCAGCGAAATCGGTGCTGCGCTCAGTGAACCCGGCTGGTACGGCAGCACAGCAATCACCGCCGCCAAAATAGACAAAGTGACGGGCAGTGACGGCAAGCCCCTGGTTGCTGTCGAGACTAAAACCATCACGACAAACCCAACGACAGGTGCGCCACTTCCGGTGGCTGTCAATTACACGTCTCAAGTCGCGATGGACCTCAGGCAAACCCAGAACCAAGCCAATCTGGTCATGGGTTACTTGACCAACCCTGACGATGTTGGCGGTAAGCTGATCGCCACCTTCACGTTGCCCTACATGCTCAGGCAAGTAAGGGATGTTCGCTTGACCGGCCCAGTCCCCACAGTCAGCGGGCCCAGTCCCTATGTCAATGGGCTTGTACAGAGCAATTTAAACAGCAGTTATGAAGCCGGACTAGCTGCCCGAGCGGGGGACACCAGTGGCGTTGTGCAGGGCTGGGGCGATGTAGAAATAGCAGGGTCTTGGGTCTATCGACAGGCGGATGCACTGCTGGTCAACGGCCTCACGCTCGCCTTGCCCACCGGCAAGTACAGCCCGTTGGGCAGCACACCCAACATCGGATTCGGCAACTTCTACACGCTGCGCACGGGTTTGGCGCTGTCGTACAACGCCACGCCAGATTGGCGTCTGGGCGCTAAAGTTTCTTTGGGTTTTAACACCCGCAACAAGGACACCGATGTGCGCAGCGGTAATTTCGGTGGTGTTGATCTGGCCGCGCTGTACCGAACCTCCTTTGGCTCGTTGGGGCCGCACCTGTTGTACGTTCAGCAATACCAGTCAGACTCGATCGACAAATACGGCAAGTTCCAGGACACCAGCGCTGGGGCTTTGTTCACCGCTTTGATCAAACCGCTGGATGCCAGCTTCAACGTGTCGTATATGAAGACGATCACATCGGCCAACGCGCTTGCTGGTTCTTTTTTGAGGGTGAGGGTGAGCAAGGCCTTTTAACGAAATTGCCACCCGACGGTAGACGCCATTCAGTCGAATGGCTAAGATCCGCCTCCCAAGCCTATGGATTCGCATGCAACTTATGTGGCTTTCTGGCCCCACCAGCCAGGTTAGAAAAATTTCAATCACCGCGCGCAATGTTTTGCTTGCCGCCTTGGCGTTGGCCGCTGGATTGTTGTTGCTGGGTTTTTTGTTGAACTGGGTGGGCCTTCGTATCGCGGTGGAGTACAACCCCGAACTCGCTCGCAGCATGGGTGGCGTGACCAGTGAGTACGAGCAACAGCGCGTAGAGGCCGTTTACCGCGAGCGTCTGGATCAACTGAAAACCGTGCTCGACCAAAACGTTCAAGAGGTCAAAAAATTAGAAACCATGAAGAATCGGTTCATGGCATTGGCCACGCCCGCTTCCTTTAAAGGCCGCTTCAGTGGCAGAGACGACTTCAAGGGGGGGCCTTTCGTTTCCGCCTCACTGCCGCCCTATTTCAAGGTCGGCTTTTTCCGTCAACCCCTGCAAACAGAGTTGAACGATACGGCTAAACAAGCTAAGGGGGTGAGCGAATCCTTGGCCTCCTACGAGAGAACGTGGAGGAGTCATCTGGATTGGTTAGAGACTTTGCCCATTGGCTTGCCTATTCGGTCTGAATTTCGTTTGACCAGCGGTTTTGGTCTTCGCAACGATCCCTTCACGGGAACTTTAGCCATGCACGAGGGAATTGATTTCGCCGCCGAGGTCGGAGCGACCGTGCTGGCCGCCGGTCCCGGCGTGGTGGTTCGCTCTGAGTGGGATGCCGGCTATGGCAATGTGATTGAAATCAAGCATGCCGAAAACTTCTTGACTCGCTACGCCCACTTAAGCAAGCGCCGCGTGACTGAGAACACGTCAGTTGACAGTGGAACGGTGATTGGCGATGTGGGCAGCACGGGTCGCTCCACAGGGCCACATCTGCATTACGAAATTTTTCATCAAGGTAAAGTGTTGAACCCTCGACAAGTCTTGCTCGTCGAAACACCTTGACACCTTAGTCACTCAATTCTCAGCTTGTCCATTACCAGTGCACCTTGCCATGTTTGAAAAACTCAAAAATAAATCTTTCACAGCAACGCAAGAAAGGTTTGACACGTTGGTCGGTCGGACAACCACGATCTTTGGTCGTTTGGTGCTGTTAGACAGCGTCCGAATTGATGGCAAAGTCATGGGCAATATTGAGACCGCACCAGGCAACAAAATCTCGGTCGCGATTGGGCCGACAGGCGAGGTGACTGGCGACATTCATGCGCATCGCATCTTGGTTGCCGGCAAAGTTGAGGGCAATATTTATGCGGCGGAACGTGTCGATCTTCACAAAGACTCGGTGATCAATGGCGATATTTCGTATGGTTCGATTGCCATCGAGCATGGCGCGAGATTATTGGGCATGGTCGTGCAAAACAAGGCGGCCGCCCAGTCCGCCAATCGTGCTCAAGCTGCGATTGAAAACGCGCAAACAAAAACCTGAATTTCTGGGTTCTAGGGTTTGACAATGACTCTCGGTGGCGTCGCGATCAGATTTCGCATGAACGCCCCGTGCTGTCCTCTGCGGTTCAAGTAGTGAAGGATGTTGTGCTCTGAACAGCCCTCAACCCGGACCACTGTCATGGGCACCAGCGTGCGTAATTCATTCAATTTCTGCTGGTCTTTCTCGCATTGATCGCCAAGGGTGTAGACCAGTTCTGGCAAGTTTCCTTTTCGGGACTCGACCAGTCGCTCAAAGCCCGCAAAGGGTCTGTCCATCGAGGCCAGTCTAGAGTCGGTATAAAGGTGACTGGGGCCGCCAACCGATATGGCCTTGTCCAAGTTGAGTGCAATGCCGGCCCACAGGGCTGCGAGTCCACCGCCACTGGTGCCGAGTGAGACCACGCTGCGGTAGTCGCGTTTGTCGTACAGCGTTGGCAGTCGGCCAATCAAGCTTTCAATGTCAGGGGCGAAGCCCTCAATACCGTGAAGATAGAACCGCCTTGATCGGTCAGACAACAACAGCACATCCAAGTTTTCCAGTTTGCATTCTTGTAAAAAGATGAAGATAGAGGTCATCAAGCGCATCGCATCGCCCGTGAACGCCAGTAACAAGTGCCGCTCTTGACCGGGCGTGGGGTGGCCTTTGTACAAGGTCATGCCTTGATGAAGGGTGTGACGCGTGTGTGAGACCAACTGCCCGTTGTAGCGGCGCAATAACACGGCTAGTTCCTCCAGCCAATCATTGGCAACCTGCGGCAAGACTTGATTTTTACCCGCTTGTACCAGTCCATTTATTTCCAGCGGCGTTACCACGTGGCCAAGTGCAATATGAAACTGGTGAATTTGGTTGTCGCTCTTGAGGCCGCAAACGGTGTCTCGGTAGCGGCTAACGATGTCTTCACTGATCACGGAAAAGCCCCACCAGTTGATTGATCGTTTTGTAATGCAAGAGATCATCCGGCGTGAGTGATACACCGGTTTCAATTTCAACGGCGATGCTGAACTCCATGCGCCCCAAACTGTCCATGTCCAAGCTGGCGATGTCGATATCTTCGCCCGTCTCAAGCAGCATTTGTCGGGTGACAGACTCGTACACCTTGCTAACGGCGCCGGCTTCCAGTGCCCGGCAAAGCATGGCGCGAATTTCAAAATCGGTCATCTAAATTTCTCGTTGTCTGTATGGATAAAGCCAAGGTTGTCAGCAATTGCCTTGAGTCGCCAAGTGATAGCCGCCCCGCAGGGCACCCGCCCGACAGTCATGAAACGTGGCGGCAAAACTTGGTGCCAGCTCTCGGCTATTGGGTGTACTCACCCATGCCCGCAGCAGATGCCGAGTCTTCACTTCGGAGTCGATGTACGAACTTCTGGCATGCAGAACAATGTGGTTATTCAGGAGCTGGAGGTCGCCGGACTGCAGGCGAACTTCCAAGTGAACGTCAGGCTGGTTCGCAATGTTTTCAAAGGCATTTAACGCAGCCAGTTGGATCGGCGTTAATGCCGGGTTGCCCGGATAGCGGTGCCCGGCTTCAATTTGAAATCGGTTGAAGCAGCAAGCCAAACGCTGCCGGGTTGAAGCGAAAACGGGTTGCTCAAAATACGCAGGAATTCCTGGCCAGGGTCGTTCCGGATTTCTCCAGTAAAAAGGCTCATAAAGCACGGACAAAAATTCTGGATGGCGCTGCTCCAGCGCCTGATGGATGGCCACACTGCTACAGACTTTGCTGACGCCACCTTCGCTGGATTGCTGCAAGAAAAGCAAGGCCAGTACGTCGCAACGGTCTGAGTGAAAGCCCAATTCGGCGTTGCTGCCATACCAACGGCCGATGCGAGCCGCGGCATCGCCTGCTTGATGGCGGACCTCACCAATGAGCAAGCCTTCTTTCGTTTGGGGCGTTAATTGACCGAGCTGACGACACATCAGGGTGAAGAGATTTTGTTGCTCGTTCAGGCTCAGGCCCTCCAAGGGAATCCCCCGCAACACGAGCAAACCGGTGTCGTTTTCAAGACGCTCGCTTGCTGTCACGAACAAGTTTTGGAGCGATTGATCAAGACTTGCCGCGCCTGTTGAAGTGCCATCGCCACGCACGAGACACGCCAACGCCTGCTGGCAGGACGCATCGATAGGAAGCACCCAACGGTTGGCATCTTGCATATCTTTAGCAAGCCAGCTTTGATCACTCAGCATCTTCATGAGTCGTGATAATATACCAATTTTATTGATATTGTTATATTTGACAATTCTTGATGTTTGATAGTCTCATAATCCCGACTTTTAGCGACAAGCTTTGCAACTGGGCCGCTGAACAGCCCGATCACATAGCCATAGACGGCCCTCAGGGCGCGATCTCGTATGCTCTGCTCAAAGACCTCTCCACTGCTTGGGCGCAATGGCTGCACTTGGAAGGTCTTCGCGGCGGGGCGACGGTCGGGCTGGCCATTCGGGACGAAACGCTGCATTTGGTGGTGACCTTGTCGCTGCTGCAACTCGGCGTTAAGCACATCACGCTGGCTTCTCAAGACTCTGCCGTTCAACACGCCTATTTGTGCGAGACAGTCGGTGTGGCGCACTGCTTGGCAGACTTCGATTTCTCGCTACCGGATGCATTGCCCGTCTTACGTCTGCCCGCGAGTCCCCCCGATGCGGCGCCGCTCAATGACTCCGTTCGAAACGACGATGCAGGGATTTATTTGACCGGATCAGGCACAACCGGTGTCCCCAAAATTGTGTGCTTCACGGAGTTGCAATTGGCTGAGCAAGCCCTGCGCGGCTATGGTGACTACCAACGCGAAAGGGTCTACAGAACCGCTTCCGTTGAATTCAATAATTCCAAGCGACTGCGTCTTTACACGCTTTATCTTGGCGGCTGCTGTGTCTTAAAAATGGGCAACGACAAGAGCATTCACGACATGTGTCGTGATCACCACGTGACTTGGCTTGAGTTGGCGACTTTCACTGCACAAGACTGTGTGCGGGCCAGCCAAAGCCTAGGGCCTCTGCCTGCATTCACCCGGGCGCGCCTAGGGGGTGCTCGTGTTCCCATTGAGTTGAGGCGGGACTTCACAAAAATGGTGTGTTCACAGCTTCACATTTCATACGGGGCCACTGAATTGGGCGGCATGACCTTTTGCGGCCCAGACAAGGTCACGGATGAGCGGGAAACCGTCGGCAGTCCTTTGCCGAGTGTGAGCTTCGAGATTGTGGATGATACAGATCAACCCGTGCCGACCGGTGTGGTGGGCCATGTCAGAGTGAAAGCGGCGGGTATGGCCGATGTTTACATCGGAAATGACGAAGCCAGTCAACGCACTTTCAGGAACGGCTGGTTTTATCCCTCCGACATGGCGCGAATGGATGCGGATGGTTATGTCGTCCTGCACGGACGCCGGGATGATTTGATGATCCTTAACGGCATCAACATCTTCCCCGCGGAGGTTGAACGCATGCTCGAGAATTTGCCTGAAGTGATGGAAGCCGCCTGTTTCCCGTTGAAATCTTCAACCCACGGCGAGATTCCTGTGGCCGCCGTCATTCTGAGAAATTCTGGCGCCATGACGTCGGCAGAGTTGCTCAGCCATGCGAGGCAGGCATTAGGCGTGCGGGCGCCGCGCGCCATCGCCGTCGTCGCTGAATTTCCGAGAAATACCCAGGGAAAAGTTGTCAAGCGACAACTGGCCGATCAATTTGGTGCGCCTACCGCGCGTTAATATTCCATTCACTCTATGACCAGTCGAAGACAGTTATTGGCCGCCAGCATTGGGCTTGCCGCCAACGGATACATGCCACGCGCCTTGGCGCTTGACCTCCCCTTGTTGCCTGCGGGTACACCCTTGCGCATGACCCTTGGCTTCCCACCCGGGGGGGCCGTCGATACAGTGGCCAGAATCCTGGCGCCCGGCCTGTCGGCTGTGCTGTCTAGACCCGTGGTTGTCGAGAATCTCACGGGGGCCAATGGCGTATTGGCCCTACGCCGAGTAGCCGAAGTGGGTGGCGATATTTCTCGCTTTTTCTTTGCCACATCCAGCATCGCTGAAGTTATCAGTGCCGCCAGTGCAGATCGCCTCAGTTTGCAAACCATGCAACCTGTCAGCATCACCTCGACCGTGCCCATGGTGCTGGTGGTTAGGAGCTCGTTGGGCGTCAAGGATGCGGCCGGATTTTTGAGCAAACTCAAGTCGACTCCGGAGCTGAGTTACGGCTCTGCCGGCATCGGCAATGGCACGCATATGTGCGCTGCAGATTTGGTGCAACGATTGTCGGCAACAGCCATCCACATTCCGTTTCAGGGCTCGCATGCGGCCATGCTGAACTTGGCTGGTGGGCATATCGATTTTGCGACTGTCGGGGCCGGTTCGGTTTTGGTCCCCAATGCTCGCGTGACCCCGATTGCCGTCACCACTGGAACACGCTCCTCACTGGAGCCATTAAAAGACTTGCCCACAGTGTCCGAAGCTATGCTCATGGGATTTGAATACAGCCTGTGGCAAGCGGCTTTTGCGCCAGCTTCTTGGGATCGGGACCATGTGACGACGCTTTATGCGGCTTTTAAATCGGTGCTGTCACAGGAGAGCATTCGACAAGCGTTGTCCAAGGTGGCGGCAGAGGTTGTCGCTTCTTCACCAGCGACGGTTTCTGCATGGGTCGAGCGCGAAGCCGCGCTGCATTCCCGCTTGGCCTCAGTCATCAAGAAAGCGTAATAGGCTCTTTTAAAATTGAAGTGCTTGGTCTCGCCGACTGGAATCGAACCAGTGTCCCACGCTTAGGAGGCATGTGCACTATCCACTGTGCTACGGCGAGATATTCAAATGAGTCGAAAAATTCGACAACTTTTCATTGTATTCGGTGAGGGGCTGTAGCTACGGCTGCTTCACTCGTAGGGTACGGTGAAGATCAGGTCGATTGCGGTTTGTTCGCCGGCCTGAGCGCGCACGGTGAAGCGCCGCGATAGTTCGTAAAACATGAACAGCGTGCCCACAGTGCCAGACAGTGAACGCTCGTAGGCTGCATAAAAGTTGCGTGAAAAGCGTTTGCCCAGTGTGATGGCGCCCGCGGCAGCGGCGCTGGTGTCCGCACTGCTGGAGGGGGCACGAAAAGACAGCTCGTCCAGCCCTAGCGACGAAGCGAGTCCACCTGACATGGCGCCGCTTTTGCTGCCCAGTAAAGCGATGGCGGCTTGTTGCAGCAGGGCGGCTTCGGCACCGCCAGCGGCAGACGACCGGCCCAGCACCAGCCAGGACAATTTTTCAGCATCAGGCAAGTCGGGTTGAGCGTAGAGCCGAACCGTGGGTAGCAAGGCCGTACCCGTGATTTCTACACCAACGCGCTGGGTCAGGTTGGGGCGAATAGCCAAAATAGTCAGAGTCGGATTGTCGATCGGGCCGGTGAATCTCAACACCCCGGTTTCGATGTCCAGCCTTTGGCCGTACGCGCTGTATTCGCCGCCGATGGTTGTGATCGCTCCGAACAGCCGTGGCGCGGCGACCGAATCTCCCAGCAGGTTCAGTGAGCCGCGCATGCGCGTTTTGATCCCTTTGCCTTCGATGCGAAAGTCGTTGCCCAAGTCTATTTGGACATCGATCTTGGTGACGCGGTTTGTTGACAGTGCTGTCTTCGTTGTCTGCAAACCGGGTTGTGCGGTTCGCACTCGCACATCGTCACCGAGCTGAGGGCGGCTTTCGTCAGGCAACACAATGCGCGCCTGATCAACCTTGAGGGCGCCGCTGATGTGGGCCGCAGCCCCTGTGAGAGAGGCTTGGAGTTGGCCTGAAAGGGTGAGTTGCCGGTCGCTGCGAATACTTGCACGCAAGCGCTCCAGCTGCGCTGTGAGCGTGACTTGTGGAGCGCCTTCAATCCAGCTGGCCTCACCGACGGCACTGAGCACGCCGCCGGCATCTTTCGCGCCGGCGCCCTGCAGCGTGAACTCGCTGATGCGCAGGCGCGTGCCATCGACGTGTGCTCGCAGCCGACCATTGCCGAATTCAAAGCCGTCGACCACGGATCGCAGCGCCATGTCATCGGCCAGTACATCGCCGACAAATTGCGGGGCGGAACGGGTCCCGCTGATGGCCATGTTGGTGCTCAAGGAGCCGCGCAGTCGCCAGCCCGGCGGCGCCAGCACGGACCATGCGCCAAGACGCGGTAGTTGCGCTTTGAGTTGACCGCTGAGCGCCGCGTCTGCGGGCCAACCCCAGCCAGCAACCATCGGTCTGTCTTGCGCAGTGGCTTCACTTGCCAATGTGCGTTTGAGCTGTGTGCGCAACTGCCCCTCAGCCGTGCCGGCGCGCGCGCTGTCCCAAAGCAGCTTGGCCGTTAACGCGCCGCCTTCGTTGCTGTGGGTGGTGACGCTGAGGCGAGCTTCACGAATGCCGGCTGCGACACGCGTCGACACGCCATCGACGCTTTCCGCTTGTAACGTGAGGTCGCCGCTGCTGCGCGCGAGTTGTGCTTTCAGCTTCAGCGTGGAGCCGATCACGACATCCCACTCACCGTCAAACAACAAGTTCCCAACCAAACCAGCCTTGGTGATTTGTGGCCCGAGTACCAGTTCTGCCCAAGCCAAAGGCAAGCCTTTGAGCGAGCCTGCGGTGACGATTTCACCCGGTTGCCAGCGTGCTGCCTGCCAAGCCAGCAGCGCTTGGCTCGGGGCGGCGTTGCGCTCGCCAAGTTGTGTGGAGGGGGCTGTCAAACTGGCTTGGCCAGCGTCTAGCTCGACCAAGTCGGCGGCACCGCGCAAGTTAAAAGCGCGTTGCGACTCAAGGCGCCAAACACCTGCGCCCAACGCTGGGTCTTCGACGGAGATTTTGAGTTGCTTGACAATCGCTTGCCAAGTTGAGGGTGGTTTGGCGTTGCTGCCGCCTTCGGCCCCGAGCTCCAGCATGATGCGCCGCGTGCCGATGTCGGCACGCCCCTTTGCCGTCAATTGCGCTTGGCTCAGACGTCCGTTCAGGCTGAGTTGTAGGTCGCTCAGCCGCAGCTTGGCTGTTGACTGCTGCCAGTCCAAGGTCGGAACGGTCAGTGACGCTTTGAGTTGTGGATCACGCCAGCCGCCTTGCCAGTCCACAGAGAGTTGGCCACGGCCTTGCGCGGCGGTAGCGTCGAGCGGCGCAGACAGCCCCGGCAGGCCGTGCAACCAGCGCAAGGCCTGCTGCATGTCGGACGCTTTCACCGTGAGTTGTCCAGTCCCATTGTTTTGCATCAATTCACCTTGGGCACCAACTTGAATGCCGGGCGCAGACAGCGACAACTGACCTTTGCCACCGAGCGCCTTCGGTTGAAACTGACCACTGGCTTTGATCTCAGCGTCCCGCGTGCGCAACTGCAAAGCGGCGAGTTCGAGCGTATCGCCCGTCGACTTCAGCGCAGCGTTGCCGTTCATCAGCTGCGTCGTTAACTTTGAATGCAGTGACGCAGGGTTGATCTGCTGAAGCTGCACATTGACTCGCCAATCATTGCTAGCGGTTTTCGACGTCGTGTTGTCTGTCCAATCGCCGCTGGCTTGAAGTCGGCCCGCGCCGAGTTGCGCATCCAGTGAGCGCAACATGGCTTTGCCGCCGCGCCATTCACCGCTGGCTTGGAGCTGGTCGATGGGCAAGCGTTGCTGATCCCAAGGACCGGCACGGCGGTTTTTCAGCGCTGTTTTAATCGTCCAACCGGCAACACCTTGCGGCTGAACCTGCGCCGTTCCCGTGAGCAGGGTTTGGGGCGCTTGCGGCCAGAGCATGGCCAAGTCGAGGTCATGAAACGCAGCGTCGGCTTCTGGCAATGGTTGCGCGGCCCACGGCAAGACGCGCGCACTGACGCTGGCTTGCGGCTGCAAACTGATTCTTGAGTCTGAGCTGGCTGCGCGGTCAAGGTCTAACGCCGCCTTCAAGGTGAATTCAGTCAGTGCACCTTGGACTGTGGCCTTGAACGTCAATGGCAGTGGCGGGGCTCCGTTGGGTAGCGCCGCCTCCAGTACGCCCGCTAGGCTGGCGTCTAGCGTCATGGCGTCGTCGGCTGCCAAGCTGACGGCGCCTTGGTAACTGCCGCGGGCGATTAGCACGTGGTCCAAGGTGAGGTCGTGTTGTGCCTTGGCGTAGCGGTAGTTGGCGCGCAGTTCTGTCGCTTGAACAGCCGGTTGACCGCCCCATGCGAGGTGGCCCACGGCGAGGTCTTCGAGCGTCACGTCCAGTGGCAGGAGAAGTAATGGTGGGGATGTTGCCGCAGTCGTTTCATCCGTGTCGAGGGGGTCGATCTGCAGACTCGCCAGATGCAGCCGGTCGATCTGAAGTCGACCAGAGATGAGCTCTTGCCATTGCCAGCGCACATCAAGCTGTGAGGCTGTGACGCGCAGGCTGTAGCCTTGCCAAATCAGGCGTCCAATACGGCCCCCTTGTCGGATGGATCCGGTCACGTCCTCAGCACTCAAACGATTTGGGGCAGGCCATAAAGTAGATTGGCTCATCCAGCGCAAAGCGGTTGCGAGTGAACCTTCGCTGCCACTCCACCACCAAACGCCGCCAGCCGTCAGTCCCAGCAGGAAGACCGTACTTGTTAAAAAGCGCACAAAAAGACGAAGTGTTTGCCGCATTTAAAACACAAAGCCGACGCTGACGTGGAGACGCACTTGCTGGGTTTTCACGCCATAAGCCAGATCAATCTGCAGCGGACCAATCGGGCTTTTCCAACGTGCGCCGGCTCCTACCCCAACGGCGATACTTCGCTGCAGATCCGCAGCGCTGTCGGCCACATTGCCAGCATCCATGAAAAGTGTGCTTTCCCAATCGGTCGGCAATCCGGCGCTCAAAATCGGCCTTTGCCACTCCGCGCTGGCGACGGCCATGTAGTGGCCGGGGCCGGTCAATCCGTTGGGCAGGGCGATGCCGATGTCGCGCAGCCCGTAGCCTCGCACGGTGGTATCGCCACCGGTGCGAAACAGCTGCGTTGCGGGCATGGCGGCATCGTTGGTGACCACCACCGCGCCGCCTTCGGCGCGCATGGCGATGCGGCCTCGCTCCAGCGGCGCGATCCCCATCCAGCGACCGACCGCACGCACAAATGGTTGGCGATTGGCCCCCATCGTGGTACCGCCGCCAACGTCAAATCCGAGTCCATAGCCACGCGAGGGAAAGGGTAGGCTGTCAAAGTAGCGGCCAGTCCAGCCGTAGTTCAGGCTCAGCGCTGAACCGTCGCCGAGGCGCGCATCGTCTAGCGTGCTGGCAGTGCCGCTGGCGGTCACCGTGGCCCGGTCATATTGCAAGTAAGTCGAGCGGTCGATCCGGTCGCCGATTTGCACTCGCCCGAAGCGCAGGGTCTGCGCGTCGGTGACCAGTTCGTTGTCGTCCATCCGAGCAACGCGCGCCAGCGCGACCCAACGCCAGTTGTCGGCGTCGGGCAGGGACGTCCACTCGGTCTGCGCCAAAGGAAGTTTGCTGTCGAGTTGCAATTTGGTCACGGCTCGCCAGTCTAGGCCGGGCACGCGGTTATGGGTGTGTTCAATGGACGCACGCGGTCCGGTGTCGGTGGTCAGGCCGACGCCGAGCACCACTTTTTGCAGCTTGGCTTCGCGGACCTGCACGGTGACGGGTGCCGCGTCCGGGTCACTGTCCGGGTCGACCAACACATAGGCTGAATCGAAATAACCGCTGCCGGCCAACCTTTGCTGGGCCTCAATGAGCTTGCGCTGGTCGTAAATATCGCCGGGGTTCAAGCGGGCCAGTCGGGGCACCAGCACTGGGTCGTAACGCTCGAGTCCGCTGACCTTGAGCTCTCCCAAGCGGTAGAGTGGTCCAGAGTCCATCTCCAGTGTGAGCGTGGCGGCGTGCGCGGGTGGATCGATGTCTGCCAAGCTGTACGAAATTTTCCCTGCCGGGTAACGCCGCGCCACCAGTTGTCGCAGTGCTTGGGTCTTGGCGGCATCCCAGCTGTCTTGCGTGAAAGGCTGGCCGGGTGGCAAGCGCCAGTTCTGGTTGATGCTGTCTCGCTGCCTTGCGGCGTCCGCATCGGGAGAGCTGGCAATATCGCCCTTGAAGCGCAAATCAGCTTGCGCCGTACGGGTGGCTTCTCCTAGCTCAACCTGGATGAGTATGGTCGGTGTTGTGGCTTGCGCTGGCGGCGTGCTGGCCGGGCTGCGGCTGATCTGAACGTCAGGGCTGAAGTAGCCCAAGGTGCCGAGCAGATTGCGGACATCGCTGTCGGCCAGCACCATCAGTCGCGCCAGCTCTGCGTCTTCCAAGTCGGTCACGGCACGGTAGCGCTCCAGTTGCAAATGGCGCACTAGCAAGTCCCGAATGTTGGCGGGTGCTTCGACGCGAATGTCAAATGCATTGGCGTTGGGCTGAGCGTGGGCTAGGGTTGTGAGTGCCGTCCACACGGCCATGACCCCGACACAAATGAAGAATAAACGGCTGCGGGGTAAGTCAAAAGTCACGCGGGCAAGTTTACGGTCACTTGGTCAGCAGGCGCATGGCTTCTTCAAGTCCTTTAAGGGTCAAGGGGTACATCCGGTTGCCGACGAGCTGTTGCATCACGGCAATGCTCTGCCGGTACTGCCAAACGCCCTGTGGTTCGGGGTTGATCCAAGCGAATTTTGGGAAGGCGCTGGTCAAACGCTGAATCCATTCGGCACCGCTTTCTGCGTTGTTGTATTCCACGCTGCCACCGGGCTGAAGGATCTCGTAAGGGCTCATAGTGGCATCACCGATAAAGATGAGCTTGTAGTCTTTGTTGTACTTGCGGATGATGTCAAAAGTGGCGAATTTTTCGCTGAAGCGGCGGCGGTTGTTCTTCCACATGAAGTCATAGACGCAGTTGTGGAAGTAATAAAACTCCAGGTGCTTGAACTCGCTCTTGCTGGCAGAGAACAATTCTTCAACGCGGGCGATGTGCTCGTCCATGGTGCCGCCGACATCCATCAGCAGCAGCACCTTCACATTGTTGTGGCGCTCGGGCACCATCTTGATGTCGAGCCAGCCGGCATTGGCTGCGGTGGAGCGGATGGTGTCGTCGAGGTCAAGCTCTTCGGCACTGCCTTGCCTTGCAAATTTGCGCAGGCGGCGCAACGCTACTTTGATGTTGCGGGTGCCGAGTTCTTGGGAGTCGTCGTAGTCTTTGTAGGCGCGCTGGTCCCAGACCTTCACCGCACTTTTGTTGCGGCTTTTTTCCTGCCCGATGCGGATGCCTTGGGGATTGACGCCGTTGGCACCGAACGGTGATGTACCGCCCGTGCCGATCCATTTGCTGCCGCCTTCGTGGCGTTCTTTTTGCTCTTCAAAACGCTTCTTCAACGTTTCCATGAGCTCTTCCCAGCCCATCTTTTCGATCTTGGCTTTGTCCTCGGCGCTGAGTTCGAGTTCGAGGTTTTTGCGCAGCCATTCGAGTGGAATGTCCTTGGTGAAGTCGGCCACCATCTCGACGCCTTTGAAGTAAGACGCGAAGGCGCGGTCAAACTTGTCGTAATGCTTTTCGTCCTTCACCAGCACGGTGCGGCTCAGGTAATAAAAATCATCGATCTTGTAGGCGCCTTCTGCTGAAGGGTCGGCGTCGCCGCTGTTCGGCCCGACCACGCCGGCCTTCAGCGCTTCCAACAGCGTCAGGTATTCCTTGACCGAAACCGGCAGCTTGGCCGAACGCAAGGTGTAGAAAAAATCAATCAGCATGACGGCCTCCTGAGCGCTCCAATAGAGACAGCAAGTGGGCTTTGACTTCGGGCCATTCACCTGCTGTCAAGCTGTACATCACGGTGTCTCGGATGGTGCCGTCGCGGCGCATCGCATGACCACGAAGGACGCCATCTTTGTGAGCGCCGAGTCGTTCAATGGCGCGCTGTGACGCAAAATTGAAATTGTCTGTGCGCCAGCCCACCACCTTGCAAGCCAATTTTTCAAAAGCGTGCGTGAGCAGCAGCAACTTGCAACTGGTGTTAATGTGCGTGCGCTGAGCGCTTGCGGCGTACCAAGTCCAGCCGATTTCTAGCCGCTGGATGGCCGGGACGATGTCGTGGTAACTGGTGCAGCCGAGCACTTGGCCGCTGGCTGCGTCGACCACGGCAAACGGCAGCCTATGGCCTTCGACTTCGCCCTGCAGCGCGGACTCAATGTAGCGTCGGGTGTTCTCAGGCTCAGGCACCGAGGTGACACGCAGGCGCCACAATTCGCCATCAGCCGCCGCAGCGGCCAGACCGGTTTCATGCGCCAAGGTTAAGGGTCGAAGTTCAATTCCCCGGCCAGACAGCGTGACAGCGTTCACCCAGTTCATCTGCGCGCTCAGTGGTCTGATTCCGATGCGTTGGCGGCACTGGCCGCTTTGGCTAGACGCCAGCGCCGGACCCCTTGCAGCCCCAAACCACCGCCCAGCCCGACCAACACGATGCCGCCAATGGCATGGTTGGTGTAGCCATCGGTGAAGATGTCGAGCCCCAGCAGGCGGCCAAACCAGAATCCCAGAAGGGCACCGCCGACGAAGCCAACAGCATCGCTCAGGCCTTCAAACCACAGAGTGTTGTTGCGCATGAGCGTCTCATCGGTTTTGGCGTTGCATGAACACCAGTTTTTCAAACAGGGTCACATCTTGCTCGTTCTTCAGCAGTGCGCCGACCAGCGGTGGCACCGACACCTTGTTGTCTTGGCTTTGCAGCACGTCAAGCGAGATGTCTTCGGCCACCAGCAGTTTGAGCCAGTCCAGTAGTTCACTGGTCGACGGTTTTTTCTTCAAGCCTGGCAGGTTGCGCACGTCGTAAAACGTTTTCATGGCGGCCGCCAGCAATTCCTTTTTCAGCCCTGGAAAGTGCACGTCGACAATTTTTTTCATCGTCTCGGCTTCGGGAAACTTTATGTAATGGAAAAAACAGCGACGCAGAAACGCGTCAGGCAGTTCTTTCTCGTTGTTCGAGGTGATGAAAACCAGCGGCCGGTGCTTGGCTTTGATCAGCTCCCGCGTTTCATAACAGTAGAACTCCATCCGGTCGATTTCGCGCAGCAAGTCGTTGGGGAATTCAATGTCGGCCTTGTCGATCTCGTCGATCAGCAGCGCCACCGGTTGGTCTGCCGTGAAGGCTTGCCACAACACGCCTTTGACGATGTAGTTGTGGATGTCTTTGACTTTTTCGTCGCCTAGCTGGGAGTCGCGCAGACGGGAAACTGCATCGTATTCGTACAGACCTTGTTGCGCCTTGGTGGTCGACTTGATGTGCCACTGCAGTAGCGGCAACTTCAACGCTTCGGCCACTTCCTCGGCCAGCATGGTTTTGCCGGTGCCGGGTTCGCCCTTGACCAGCAGTGGCTTGCGGAGCGTGGCTGAGGCGTTCACGGCCAGCATCAGGTCTTCAGTGGCGACGTAGTTTTGAGAGCCTTGAAATTTCATGTTGCGTTGGAATGAAAGTGGATAGGGGAGATTGTGCAGGAGGGGCGCCCGCATGAGCGGTCGGCGGGGCCGTGACTCGCAGCTATATAATCCGATGAGGTTTTAAGATGAATTTCAACTGATTGTGCGCGCAAAAATGATTAAGCTGCTCCCTACTATTTTCGCTCTGGCCGTCTCGTTCGTGACTTTCACGGCCCAAGCCCAGGACATCACAGGCCATGCCGAGGCCGGTCAGAAAATCAATGCCATGTGCATTGGATGCCACGGCATCAAAGGTTACCAAGCCAGTTTCCCAGAGGTCTACAAAGTGCCGATGATTTCTGGCCAAAATGCCAAATACATTGAGTCTGCCTTGCATGCTTACAAAAAGGGCGACCGTAAGCACCCAACGATGCGCGGCATCACTGAGAGCCTGACAGATCAGAATATCGCCGATTTGGCTGCTTACTACAGCGTTCACGGCTTAGTTGAAGGCCAACTGGCTCCCAAAGAAGCCAAACCCCCTAGTGCTGAAGTCGCCGCTCTGTTGGGCAAAGCCAATTGCGCGTCTTGCCATGGTGCTAATTTCAGCATGCCCATTGACCCTTCGTACCCGAAAATCGGCGGTCAGCACGCTGACTATTTGTTTGTCGCTTTAAAAGCCTACAAAATTTCCGACAACGCCAAGGTGGGCCGTGCGAACCCGATCATGGGCAGCATGGCCAAGCAGTACAGCAATGCTGAACTCAAGATGCTGGCGAACTACATCTCTTCTGTCCAGGGCGACGTCAAAGTCGTGCCTCAAAGCCGCTTCCGCTGAAGCTGGCTGGCTTCACGGCCCGCACCATAAAAAAGCCGCAGTGAAGCGGCTTTTTTTATGGTGCGTTGGTTTTGCTCGGCGTGGCTAAAGATCATTTTCTAATGCTTGTTCTCGTCGGTTATATCGACCCTTTTATACAGACACGTGCAACCCTTTAGCACCGCATCACCTTCAGGGGGCATCTGCAGCAAATGCGCAGAAAATAGTGCTTCAGACAATAAGGTCCTTGTGAATCAATCCATTGCCCATGCCGAACTCATCGCCACTTTCAAGAGGGCGGATGCCGATGCGGCTCACAAATTCGGATTGATCAAAGCGGTTGAACAAAAGGGGCCTAAGGCCATTCAAGCGGCCATCGAAACCGCGGCTAGGGCCGCTAAACGCAGGGCTTCCTTGGCTAAAAAGCTAAATGTTCTGGGGGTGAGCCTCAAGGATTAAGCTGGGTTCAATACCTGCACGGGTCTGTCACCAGCATGGCTGTCCTCATCATTTGAAAACCACCACATCCCGCAACGCGTGACCGGTCGCTAGGCGGTCGAAACCTTCGTTGATGTCATCGAACGCAAGTTGCGCGCCCATCAGGCGGTTAACAGGCAGCTTGCCGCGCTGGTAGAGGTCGATGTAACGTGGAATGTCACGCGCAGGAACGGCCGATCCAATGTAGCTTCCGCGCAAGGTGCGCTCCTCGGCTACCAGCGTCACTGGTGGCAACTGGAACCGTAGCGCTGGGTTGGGTAGTCCGGCCGAGATCGTGCTGCCGCCGCGCCGAGTGATCTTCCATGCCAGTTCCATCGCCGGAATCGCACCTGCCATTTCGAATGCGTAGTCAACTCCGCCTTTCGTGATTTCACGGATCTGTTCGGCGCAGTCGGGGTGCCCCGCGTTGAACGTCGCAGTCGCGCCAAGTTCGCGCGCGAGTTTGAGTTTTTCTTCATTGAGGTCGATCGCGACGATTTCGCGTGCGCCGCTGGCGACAGCCCCAAGCAACGCGCTGAAGCCGACGCCGCCAAGCCCGAGTATGGCCGCCGTGCTACCTGCCTGCAGTCTCGCGGTGTTCACGACTGCGCCAACACCGGTCAGCACGGCACAGCCGAACAGTGCGGCCTCGGGATACGAGATGTCAGATTGGATCTTCACGCACGAGTGTCGCGAAACAACCGCGTACTCGGCAAAGCACGAGACACCTATGTGGTGGTTGATCGGCGTACCACCCTTGTTCAGGCGTCTGCCACCACCGAGCAGTGTGCCTGCGTTGTTGCTCAGGGCGCCTGGCTCGCAAAGTGCCGGACGGCCTTCTGCGCAAAGCGTGCAGCAACCACAACTCGGGATGAACACTAGCACGACGCGGTCACCCGGCGCGAGGTCGGTCACGCCAGCGCCGCATTCGACGACTTCGGCGGCAGCTTCGTGTCCTAGCACCATGGGTACCGGCCGAGGCCGGTCGCCGTTGATCACCGACAAATCAGAATGGCAGAGGCCTGCGGCGCGGATGCGCACCAGTACCTCGCCGTGCTGGGGCGGATCAAGGTCGACCTCCAGGATGCGCAGGGGACGACTCTGCCGATAGGGTGCAGGGAGTCCAACGGATTCAAGAATGGCGGCGCGGATTTTCATAAATCTTTCGAGCTTTGTTGATTGAGATGTAGAGTCAACGGGATACCTGAAAAAGCATATGAGTACAACGACGCATGACCTTTCAACAGTCCTTGTCCATTCGCCATCATCGAGGACTGAGTTCCATCTCTGTTGTACGCGATGCAGCCACGAAGTCTAAGTACTGTGCCATGGCAGTGTCGGCATTCCACGCCCATGTTCGGGCCGCGGCACTTAGTCTTGTCGGTGATCTGCCTGTTGTTTTTCATATTTGACCAACCGGTCTCAACGCGCCCAGCGCTTCTCGAAGTCCCAGACTTCATCGAAGCCGATCAAGCGGCAGAACTCGTTGAAGTCGGTCATGGGAATGTCGGGCGACAAGCTGGTGCCAGCCTCCTTGAGGTGACGCAGCGCTTTCTCCATCGCAGCGGCTGCGACCAGGCTGGTCATGGCGGGAAAGATGGCAAGGGAATAGCCAATTTCTTTGAGCACATCGGCCGGCAGAATGGGTGTTTTCCCGCCGTCGGCCATGTTCGCCATCATGGGCAGGTCGAAGGCCGCGCAGGCTCGGCGCATCTCTTCCTCTGACTGAGGCGCCTCGAAGAACAGGATGTCGGCACCAGCCTTTGCATAGGCCTCCATGCGGCGCAAGGCATCGTCCATGCCGAGACTGGCGCGCGCATCGGTTCGGGCGATGATGAGGAAGTTCTCCTTGTCTTCGCGAGCTTCGGACGCGACCTTGATCTTCTCGACCATGTCTTCGATAGGCACACAGCGCTTGTAGGGCGTGTGGCCGCATTTTTTGGGGAATTCCTGATCCTCAATCTGAATCGCGGTGACGCCGGCTTCTTCATAGCCGCGCACCGTATGGTGCACGTTGAGCAGGCCGCCGTACCCGGTGTCTGCGTCGGCGATGAGGGCGGCATTGCTTGTGCGCGTGATGGTGCGCATGCGGTCGACCATCTGGGTGTAAGTGGCGATGCCGGCGTCTGGCAAGCCATAGGCTGAGGCGGTGGTCCAGTAGCCGGTCCCGTAGATGATGTCAAAACCAACCTTGTTGGTCATGACGGTCGCAATCATGTCTTGCACGCCGGGGATGACGATGAATTCGCCCGCAGCGAGTTTTTGTCGAAGGATGGGATTGGCCATGGTAGTTCCTGTCAAGAATAAGGAAAAAGAAAAGCGCTCATTCCAGCTTGATGTCGGCGGCTTTGACGATCGCCTTGTTCTTCTCCAGGTCGCGCACAATCTCGCGGCCGTAGGCCTCGGGCGTGCCCGGCATGGCCACGATGCCCAGCGAAGAGAGGCGGTCGCGCATTTCGGGCGCGTTCAGCACCTTTTGCAGCGCCACGTTCAGCTTGTCGATCACGGGCTTAGGCGTGCGCGCTGGCGCCAGCAGACCGACCCAGGAGTTGATCTCGAAGTCCTTCAGACCGGCTTCTATGAAGGTCGGTACGTCCGGTAATGAGGGCGCACGCTGGCGCGAGGTAACGGCCACGGCTTTGATCTGGCCACCCTTGACGAAGGGCATGGCCCCTGCCACCGCGGCGAACGTCACCGGCAGGGCGCCGCCCACCACGTCAGCCACCGCCTGCCCGCCGCCCTTGTAGGGCACGTGGGTCATCGGGATGCCGGTGCGTTGGTGCAACATTTCGCCAGCCAGATGGGTGGTGCTGCCGGTGCCGGCGCTGCCGTAGGACATGCCGCCCGGAACGGTCTTGGCGTAGTTCTGCAGTTCGGCCATGGTGTTGACGCCCAATTTGGCATTAGTCGCTACGACCAAGATGGCGTCGCCGATCTTGCCGATGGGAGCGAAGTCCTTGACAGGGTCGAAAGGCACCTTGGCATAGACGTTGGGGTTGATCACCAGCGTGCCGTCATAGCCGAGCAGCAAGGTGTAGCCGTCCGGTTCGGCTCGTGCGACCATCTGGGTGCCGATGTTGCCGGCCGCGCCGGGCTTGTTGTCGACCACCACCTGCTGGCCCAGCTCCCGGCTGAGCTTCTCTGCCACGATGCGGGCACTGGTGTCGGTCACGCCAGCGGTGGCGAAGGGCACGATCAGGCGGATCGGCTTGTTGGGGTATTCGCTCTGAGCATGTGCGGCGGGCAGGCCGCAGGCTGCCAGGGCTATGGCTGTGCTCAGCAGGCGACGGACGGCTTGGGCGGGGAGTGTGGGGTAACTATTCACGATGAAGTCGTTTTCGGTGGGTTGGGTTGAATCAAGAAGATTGGTGTCAAGGCCGCCGTCAGGCCGCTGCAAAGGTCATGCATTGTTCATCTCGCCAAGCCCGGCGAGACTCCAGCTCGGCATGACCCAAGTGGTTGCCGCGCTGTGCTTGCACCACTTTGATCAGCGCTTCATCCCACGGTTGTTCGTGCTGGCGCGATGCGGCAATACGTTTGTACAGCGGTCCCAGCCGCGCGGCATAGTCAGCCACGCCACCGGGCGCACGATCAGCACCCATGGCGAGATCGACAGCCCCAGCGCGAACGCCGATCAACGGAATCGCCTTGTGGGTGATCTCCGGATTGGCGTCGAACAGGCCGGCGCCCACGATGGAAATCGTCCGGTCGTTACTGAATTTCTGAAGATCCATCATGTTGTTGTGTTCCGCTTCTTTTCTGGATGGGGTACTGGGCCCCCGGCCGGTGTTAACACGACGCGCCGTGATTCCCGAACGCGCACGGTGCCGCGCTCCACCAGCACGCAGGGCACGGTCACGCTGCGCGCCAGCACTTCGCCGTCGATTTGTTCGAACAACAGGGTATGGGTGGCCTCCACCATGCGGTCCACATCCTGCTGAACTGTGGTCAAGTTAAAGGATGGCCACGCCGCTTGCGGCACGTTGTCGAAGCCCACCACAGAGACATCCTCTGGCACCCGAAGCCCGAGGTCGGTGCGCAAAGTCTCCAGCGCCGCAATGGCCATGTGATCATTAGCCGCAAACAATGCATCGGGTCGTGTAGCGGGGTCGCTGAACATCTTCAGCACGACCTGCTTTGCCTCAGAAAAATCATAGCGGCCAACGCCCCTGGCGTATAGCGCCATACCAGCTTCCCCTAGCGCCTCGCGAAGCCCAGCCTCGCGGTCCAGGCTGGTTGATGCATCTTCAAGTCCGGCCAGCCACGCGATGCGGCGGTGACCCGTCTGCAGCAACAGTTCGCCCACCAGCCGGCCGCCCTTGCGGTTTTGCGACGTCACTGAACTGGTGGAGAAACGCCCCATGGCACCAAGTTGCGCCACCCGGTTGAACAACACCACCGGGATGCCGGCTTTGGCGCAGTCCTGTGCCAGACCAGACGACAGTGTGGTGGACGCCATCACGATCCCGTCGACCTGGTACTGAAGGATGTCGGTCAGAATCGCGTCCGCATCCGTCGTCTCGCTGATGAACAGGAGCACGTGATAGCCGTTGCGTTGCAGGGCTTGCGAGAAGCGCTCAATGACCAGCGGGTAGAACTGATTCTCAAGGTAGCTCATGACCAGCCCAACGATGCGGCTGCGCCTGGTGATGAGGCTACGGGCAATGGCATTGGGCCGGTAACCGATCTCGCGTGCAGCCGCCAAGATGCGCTCTCGCGTGGCCGGCGCCACACTGGCGCCGGCGGTGAAACTGCGGCTCACGGCCGACTGTGAAACGCCCGCCAGCCGGGCGACGTCGTGGGCGGTCGGATTGGATTTCATGCCGCTGTCCAGCCGCCGTCAAGCATCAACGCGCTGCCGGTCATCAGGCTCGACGCTTCGCTGGCCAGGAACAAGATAGGGCCCATCACCTCTTCCACGCGGCCAATGCGGCCAAGCGCGGTCATGCGTCCATCGCTGGCACGGGTTGATACCAAGGTACATCTGGCCGTGTGCCATAACGGCGTACCCGGATATTGGCCTGTTCGCCATGGCCGGCAAAATTTTCCATGTGGCACAGGCGTGAGCAGTACTCACCGATCTCTGCGCTGGCCTCGTCAGTCGTCACCTTTTGATAGGTGCATGTCTTCAAGAACTTGCCGACCCACAGACCCCCGGTGTAACGCGCAGCCTTGTTGGTCGGCAGCGTGTGATTGGTGCCGATGACCTTGTCGCCAAACGCCACGTTAGTACGCGGGCCGATGAACAGCGCGCCGTAGTTGGTCATGTTGTGCTGGAAATAGTCCGGCTCACGTGTCATGATCTGTACGTGCTCAGACGCCAGTTCGTCAGCCTTTTGCAGCATCTCTTGACGGCTGTCGCAGACGATGATTTCGCCGAACTCTGCCCAGCTTTGCGCGGCAATGGCCGCCGTCGGCAACACTTTGAGCTGGCGCTCGATCTCTGCCATGGTGCTGCGTGCCAAGGCCTCGCTGTCGGTCAGCAGCACAGAGGGCGACGTAGCGCCGTGTTCGGCCTGACCCAGCAGGTCAACGGCCACCAGCTCACCGTCGACAGAGTCATCAGCGATTACCAGCGTTTCAGTCGGTCCGGCGAACAAGTCGATGCCGACACGGCCGTACAACTGGCGTTTCGCCTCGGCCACAAACATGTTGCCCGGGCCAACCAGCATATCGACCGGCTTGAGGCTAGGCGTACCGACCGCCATCGCCACCACGGCCTGCACACCGCCGAGCACCAATATCTCGTCCGCGCCGGCAAGGTGCATGGCTGTGACGATCGCCGGATGTGGTGCGCCATTGAACGGCGGTGCCGTTGAGACGATGCGCTTGACCCCGGCTACTTTGGCTGTCAGTGCGCTCATGTGGGCCGACGCGATCATCGGGTACTTTCCACCGGGCACGTAACAACCCACGGCATTGACGGGAATGTGGCGGTGGCCAAGGATCACGCCGGGACGGGTTTCCACTTCCACATCGCGCATCGAGTCACGCTGAATCTGCGCAAAATTGCGGATCTGCGCTTGTGCAAATCGGATGTCCTCGAGTTCGCGCGCCGACAGGCTGTTCATCGCTTGCTCAATCTGGCCCTTTGACAGGCGGAAGTCGGCAGGCTCCCAGTTGTCAAATTTGCGGCTGTACTCGCGTACTGCGTCATCACCGCGTTGTTCGATGTCGCAAATAATGCCTTCAACAGTGGCTCGCACTTTGACGTCGTCATTTGCCCGGGCTTGCACGTCGCGGCCGCGTTTGAGGTATCGAATCATGGGTTCAGTTCCTGAATTTAAAGAAAGGATGCATACGCATGCGCTCAAATTATTCAGGCATTGCATTCGTATGCAATTCAGGGAATACCCTAGCTATCCATCGCCACATACCAAACTTTTCCAACGCCCGTAAATGCCCTTCAACGGCCATTCAAGGCAAGTCAGCTCATGACCCCGAAACTGTTGGTCGAGTATCCAGAGTCGTCCCTCGTCCGCTTGCCCACTAGCGTCCTAAAACCCGATGCGTTAGGTTCAGTCCCGCGTGGCGTGGCGCTGCACGCAGTCGATGTAGGCAGCGCCGTCTGGTGGGCGGCCGGCGCGCTGGCTTTCCCAGACCATCTGGCCTAAGCAGTCCATGGTTTCGTGGTGTGCTGTGTGTAGCGAGTTGCGGCGGGCGGTGAGTAACTCCACTGCTTGGCGGATGCCGCGGGGCTGGTCGATTGAGCATTGTTCGCTGATCGTCAAGTGCATCGACAAATGCAAGAACGGATTGGTCTTGCCGCTTTCGACGTCGTACATTTTGGCGACGGCGGCCTCTGCATCAGCGAAGTCTGCGTGGTATTCGGGGTGCTCGTCGATCCACTGGCTGACGATGGTTTCCATGGCGTCGAGTGGCGAGCCTGCCAGTGACTTGGCGTAGACCGCACAGAAGAAGGTGCGGACGTCGGATTGAGAGGGCGTGAACATGTCGAAAGAGTAGCACGCCAAAACGGCCTAACGTTGGCTTAACTCTGCGTTAGCACTCTGCTCAAGCCCGCTTCACAGCCAGCAGCGTTGAAATGGTTTTGGCAGCGGCCAGCAGCGCCGGCAACATGCTGTCTTGCATGATCTTGGCGCTGGTGCGGTTGGCTTGGCCGCTGATGTTGAGTGCCGCCACGGTGCGGCCTTCCCGGTTGGTCACTGGCGCCGCCAATGACACGAGGCCCTCTTCCAGCTCCTGATTGACCAACGACCAGCCTTGCTTGCGCGTGGCTTGGACCTTGGTCAGTAGCTCGCGCGCGTCGGTCAGCGTGTGGCGGGTCAGGGCTTTGCGGTCGCTGGCCTGTAAGCGGCTCAGCACTTCTTCATCTGGCAGGCCTGCCAGCAGTACGCGGCCCAGCGAGGTGCAGTAGGCCGGCAAGCGCGAACCCACGCCCAGACTGATGCTCATGATCTTGTGGGTCGGCACGCGCAGCACATAAATAATGTCGGTGCCCTCCAGCACGGCGGCGGAGCAAGATTCCTTGACCTCATCGACCAAGGCCTCCATGATGGGTTCAGCCAAATTCCAGATGGGCATTGACGACAAATAGGCGAAACCGAGGTCCAGAATGCGCGGCGTCAGGCTGAACAACTTACCATCGCCTTCGACGTAGCCCAGACTTTGCAGGGTCAGCAAAATGCGTCTGGCGCCGGCCCGCGTGAGTTCACTGCGGCCGGCGACTTCGGTCAATGTTTGACGGGGCGACTGAGCACTGAAAGAGCGGATGACTCGCAGGCCTCGGGCAAAAGACTGAACGTAGTTGTCACCGGGGACTGGGGGTTTGTCTAGGCTGGAAAGCGATGTTGATGAGCTGGTTGCCATGGCGCCTGGAATCTCCTAAAATTCATTATACGAACATTTGTTCTTATTGCGAACAAATAAAAGTCAGTAAATCGATAACCTTGGAGCTGTTTGAATGATCAACAAAATTGCCCCGTCCATCACTGCGGCCTTGGCCGAGGTGAAAGATGGTTCCACCGTGATGATTGGCGGGTTTGGCACCGCCGGCATTCCCAATGAGTTGATTGACGGACTGATCGCGCAAGGCGCGAAGGACCTCGTCATCGTCAACAACAACGCCGGCAACGGTGAAACTGGTCTGGCGGCTTTGCTCAAGGCCGGCCAAGTGCGCAAGATCATTTGCAGCTTTCCGCGGCAAGCTGACAGCCAAATTTTTGACGCTCTCTACCGCAGTGGAAAGCTTGAATTGGAACTGGTTCCTCAGGGCAATTTGGCTGAGCGCATTCGCGCCGCAGGTGCTGGCATCGGGGCTTTTTTCTCACCGACAGGCTACGGCACTGAGCTGGCCAAGGGCAAAGAAACCCGCGAGATCAACGGTAAGTTTTACGTGCTCGAAATGCCGATTTACGCCGACGTGGCATTGATCAAAGCCGAAACCGGCGACCGCTGGGGTAACTTGCTTTACCGCAAGGCTGCGCGCAACTTTGGCCCGGTGATGGCGACCGCCGCGAAGATGACCGTGGCCACGGTCCACGAGGTGGTGGAACTGGGCACACTCGACCCAGAGAACATCGTCACCCCCGGCATTTTTGTCAGCAAAATTGTGAAGATTGACCGCGTCGCCACCCAGGCCGGCGGTTTTAAAAAGGCGGCATGAGCATGAGTGACATTAGCTATCAAAAACGCAGCAAAGAGCAGTTGGCCCAGCGCGTGGCCAAAGACATTCATGACGGTGCTTACGTCAACCTCGGCATCGGTATGCCGACGCTGGTGGCGAATCATTTGCCGGCCGGCATTGAAGTGATTCTGCAAAGCGAAAACGGTATTTTGGGCATGGGTCCGGCGCCCGCAGCGGGTGATGAAGACTACGACCTGATCAACGCTGGCAAGCAGCCGGTGACCCTGCTGCCAGGGGGGGCTTATTTTCACCACGCAGACAGCTTCAGCATGATGCGCGGTGGGCATTTGGACATTTGCGTTCTGGGTGCGTTTCAGGTCAGCGCAACGGGTGACCTAGCGAACTGGAGCACTGGCGAAAAAGACGCGATTCCAGCCGTTGGCGGTGCCATGGACTTGGCGATCGGTGCCAAGCAGACGTGGGTGATGATGGATTTGCTGACAAAAAAAGGCGAGAGCAAAGTTGTCAGCGAGTGCAGTTATCCGATCACCGGCATAGGCTGCGTCAAGCGGATTTACTCCGAACTGGCCACGCTTGAATGCACGCCAAAAGGTCTGTTGCTAATTGACATGGTGGACGGCTTGGCGCACGCTGAGCTTGAAAAAATGCTCGGTCTGCCGATCGCCGTGGCCGCCTGAAAAATCACGAACAATCATCATTGAAAGAAGAGACACTATGAGTTCACAAGCTTTTATTTGCGACGCTATCCGCACACCTTTCGGCCGTTATGGCGGCGCATTATCAAGCGTTCGCGCTGATGACCTCGGTGCCATTCCTCTGCGCGCACTGATGGCACGTAACCCTAATGTGGACTGGCAAGCCATCACCGACGTGATCTACGGCTGTGCCAATCAAGCAGGCGAAGACAACCGCAACGTGGCCCACATGTCGAGCTTGCTGGCCGGCTTACCGTTTGAAGTTCCGGGTGCCACCATCAACCGCTTGTGCGGTTCGGGTCTTGATGCTGTGGGTACAGCCGCCCGTGCAATTCGTTCCGGAGAAGCCGGTCTGATGATCGCTGGCGGCGTTGAAAGCATGAGCCGCGCACCGTTTGTCATGCCGAAGGCGGAGAGCGCCTTCAGCCGTGCCAACGCGGTCTACGACACGACCATCGGCTGGCGCTTCGTCAACAAACTGATGAAGCAAGCGTACGGCGTCGACTCCATGCCTGAGACGGCTGAGAACGTGGCGACGGATTTCAATATCGATCGCGAATCGCAAGACCGTATGGCGCTAGCCAGCCAGTTAAACGCCGTGGCAGCACAAAAAGCGGGTCACTTTGCACGCGAAATCACCGCTGTCACGATCGCCCAGAAAAAGGGTGATGCGATCGTCGTTGACACAGATGAGCACCCACGGGCCACCACCATGGAAACGCTGGCCAAGCTCAAAGGCGTGGTGCGTCCAGATGGCACCGTGACGGCCGGTAACGCCAGCGGCGTGAATGATGGTGCTTGTGCGCTGTTGTTGGCCGATGAAGCCAGCGCTGCCAAGAATGGCTTGACACCGCGTGCCCGCATTGTGGGCATGGCGACAGCCGGCGTGCCACCGCGCATCATGGGCATCGGCCCCGCACCGGCCACGCAAAAAGTGTTGGCGCTGACGGGTCTCAAGCTGGAACAACTGGACGTGATCGAGCTCAACGAAGCGTTTGCAGCGCAGGGTTTGGCCGTGTTGCGCCAGCTCGGTTTGCAAGATGACGATGTCCGCGTGAATGCCTGGGGCGGCGCGATTGCGTTGGGGCACCCGTTGGGCGCTTCGGGCGCCCGGTTGGCCACGACGGCCGTCAACCGCTTGCATGCCACGGGTGGCCGCTACGCGCTGTGCACCATGTGCATCGGGGTGGGTCAAGGTATTGCGCTGATTCTCGAGCGGGTTTAACGGTGACGTTCACCACCCCCAACCGCCGCCAAGTCTTGGTGGCTATTTTTGGGGGGGGCTGCTTGGTCTTTCTTCAGCTTGGCCGCTCGCGCCCAAGGCAAACCGATCAAGATCGTGGTGCCTTTTGCGCCCGGTGGTGGCAACGATGTGTTCGGCCGTCAGATGGCCAAAAGCTTGGGCGAGCTGCGCAATCAAAGCGTGCTGGTTGACAACAAGCCGGGCGCAGGCGGCAACATTGGCACCGAGCTCGTGGTGCGCAGCCCGGCCGACGGTAGCACGCTGCTGCTCGGTCACTCGGGTACGGTGTCGATCAATCCGGCGCTGTACAAGCAACTGAAATACGACACCCAGAAAGACTTGGCGCCAGTCGCCATGTTTGCGTCATCGGCGTTGGTCTTGGTGGTGCCCGCTTCGTCGAAGGTCAAGTCAGTGGCCGATCTGCTGGCACTGGCTAAGTCAGAGCCGGGCCGGGTCAATTACGCCTCCAGTGGCGGTGGTACGGGTGGCCACTTGTGCGGCGAATTGTTTGAGCACAAGACCGGTGTCAAGCTCAGCCACATCCCCTACAAAGGCACCGCGCCGGCAATCACTGATCTCGTCGGCAGCCAGGTGCAGATGATGTTCAGCGTGATTCCACCTGCCTTGGCCTTGGTCGCCAGCGGACGTTTGCGCGCCATCGCCGTGACGAGTGCCAAACGCAATCCGTCGATGCCAGACGTGCCGACCATCGCCGAGTCGGGTATCAGCACACTCGCCGATTTCGAAAGCACGCTGACCTATGGATTGCTGGCGCCCCGTGGCACACCCGACGCGGTGATCAACGAGTTGGCCATGCAAATTCTGAAGATCGCCGCCACGGCCGAATTTCAGTCCCGTCTGGGCGTGGAGGGCGCCGTACCGCTATTGGGTGGTCCAACAGCGTACGCCGCACGGATTAAAAAAGAGAGCGCTCAATGGGCCGAGATCGTCCGACTCTCGGGCGCAACGCTCGATTAAGTGGTGACTGGATGCGGTTTTTCCACTCATGGAAAAACTGATTTCCGCTGGTTTTCTTGTGACGAACTAGGCTCTGCGACACACTACGCAGAGTTAAAAAGACAACAAGGAAACACAATGACATTGACAACGGGGAAGCAAATTGGATGGATCGGGTTGGGTCGTATGGGCGAGGCCATGTCCAAGCGGCTGCTCAAGGCCGGTCACAAGGTCAGCGTCTGGAACCGCACTGCCTCCAAAGCTGCGCCGCTGGTTGAATACGGCGCCACGATTGTCGCCACCAAGCAAGACTTGGCCCACTGCGATTTCGTTTTCACCATGGTCTCAACCACCAACGACCTGAAAGAAGTGTTGTTTGGCGACGGTGGTTTGGTGGCCGGTTCGGCCAAGCCCAAGGTGGTGATCGACAGCTCCTCCATTTCTCAAGAGGGTTCGGCGGAGGTTCGTCAGCGCCTTGAAGCGATGGGCGTGGGCTACTTGTGCAGCCCGGTGTCAGGCAACGCCAAGGTCGCCAAGGCCGGTAAATTGCTGCAAGTGGCCTCAGGTCCGAAAGCGTTGTACGCCGAAATCGAGCCTTGCCTGCAAGCGATGGCGCGCAAGGTGATGTGGGTCGGCGAGGGTGAGCTGGCGCGCATCTGGAAAATCGCGCACAACACCATGTTTGGTGTCGTGATTCAGAACCTGTGTGAGATCACCGTGTTGGCTGAAAAAGCCGGGATTCCGCGTCATATCTTTCTTGAGAGCATCAACGACTCTGTGCTCGGTTCGATGTACACCAAGTACAAGACTCCGATGCTGACGAACCTGACGTTTGATCAAGTCACTTTCACGCCCAAACTGTTGCTCAAAGACATGGACTTGGGTTTGGCTGCTGCACGTACTTATGGCGTCGCCATGCCTGCAGCAGCAGCCACACGCGAGTCGGTGTCGCGCATGGTTGGCCGCGGCCATGAAGACATTGATTTTGCCGTGCTGTTGCAAGAAACGGCCGCCGATGCCGGCCTGGTACTGACCTCGGAAAACGTGAAAATGAGCGACGGTCTGGAGTCCTGAGTCATGGTCACCCAGCGTTCCCAGCCAGTCCAAGCTAAACGCAGTCTGATCCGCGGCGCGTCTATCATCACGATGGATGCGCAGGGTGATCTGCCGCAGGGCGACATTCTCATCACGGGTGAGACGCTCACTGAAATTGCGCCGCGCATTCATGTGGATGACGCGGAGGTGATTGATGGCAGCGGTTACATCGTCATCCCGGGGCTGGTGAATGCCCACATGCACACTTGGCAGACAGCCTTGCGCGGACTGGCTTCAAACTGGACTTTGCTCGAATATTTCCGCAAGATGCACGCCGGTCTGGCGACGGTGTTCGAACCGCAAGACTTGTACATCGCCACCTTGGTCGGGGCGTTGAACCAGCTCAACTGCGGCACCACCACGCTGGCCGATTGGTGTCATAACAACCCGACGCCAGAGTCCAATGACGCGGCGATTGCCGGTTTGCTGGCCTCGGGTATTCGGGCTGCATTTTTTCATGGCACGCCCAAGCCGGACCCACTGCCCGGGCAGACGCCTTTTTGGGAAGTTCCTCATCCGCGCGCTGAGATTGAGCGCTTGCTCAAAGTGCATCAAGGCCGCTCTTTGTTGAGTGTGCAGGCTGCGGTGCTGGGCCCCCATTATTCGACGCTGGACGTTGCCATGCACGACTTTGCCATGGCCAAGGAGCTCGGGCTGATCGCTTCGCTGCACCAAGGCGGTGGGCCAGCCCGCACGCCAGACGGCTGGGAAAAGTTGGAGGTCGCCGGGCTGCTTGGTGACCACATCAACATCGTTCATGGCCATGCTTTGAGCGACGCCCAGCTGAAGCGTTTTTGCGATCTCGGCATGAGCTTTTCCGCCGCGCCGGAAAGTGAAATGACGCAAGGTCATGGTTACCCGATCACTGGGCGTCTGCGCGCATTTGGCCGTGCACCATCGCTGGGTGTTGATCTTGAAAGCGCTATCAGTGGTGAGATGTTGGTGCAGGCTCGCGTGGCCCTCGGCATGCAGCGTTCCCTCGACAATGCAGCCCATCGGGACCTGCACGGCAGCATCCCCAATACGTCCACTGTGACTACTCGGGAAGCCTTGTCATGGGTCACTATCGAGGGCGCACGCATGCTGAAACAGGCGGACCGTATTGGTTCTCTGGCCACTGGTAAACAGGCTGATTTGGTGATGATCCGCGCCACCGATCTGAACATGCAGCCGGTGCACGATGTCGTGAATTCAGTCGTCATGCAAACCTCGCTGGCAAACATCGACAGCGTCATGGTGGCGGGTCAATGGAAAAAACGCGCAGGTCTGTTGCTTGGCGTTGACTTGCAACCCCATTTGCGCGCCTTGCAGCAGTCGGGCGAAAAAATCGCTTTGGCGCTTGGGTTGGGCTCTGTGCATTGAGTTCAAGCGGATTTTTTTATCTAAGCGGCACAGACCGCAGGCCTTTCAATCTTCGGGAGACAAATCCATGAAACGCTTTTTAATCGCCTGTGCTGCGGTCTTGTCTGTTGCCACCGTCAGTGCGCAACCAACGGGTGCTGACTACCCGAACAAGACGATCAAAATCGTCGTGCCTTTTACCGCTGGAAGTGCGACCGACATCATGGCGCGCGTCGTCGGTGAAAGGCTGAGCGTCAGTCTGGGCCAATCTGTGATCGTTGACAACCGGCCCGGTGCCGGCGGCACATTGGGGTCGGCGCAAGTGGCCAAGAGCGAACCCGACGGCTACACGCTGTTGGTGGTGTCTACGGGCCATGTGGTCAACCCGACCTTGTACCCAGGCTTAACTTACGACACTGTGGCGGACTTTGCCGGTATCTCCCCGCTGGCCTCTCTGCCGAACGTGCTGGTGGTGGGTTCTGGCAGCCCGTTCAAGACGGTGAAAGATCTAATCGCCGCTGCCAAGGCCAAGCCAGACTCACTCAACTATGCTTCGGCTGGCGTTGGCAGCGCAACCCACGTGAATGCTGAAAAATTCCGCAGTGTGGCTGGAATTCAAATCACGCATATTCCGTTCAAGGGAACGCCAGAGACCATTGTTGAAACCAGTTCAGGTCGGGTTGACTTCATGTTCACGCCGGTGCTGGCGTCCATTTCGACGATCCGTGACGGCCGCATGCGGGCCTTGGCCGTCAGTACCGCCAAGCGCTCGGGCGCCATGCCTGACGTGCCGACGGTGGCCGAAGCCGGTCTGCCGGGTTTTGTGTTCGACTTCTGGATTGGCCTGCTGGCACCGGCGAAGACACCGCGCGCCGTGGTCAACAAGCTCAACGTTGAAATCGCGAAGATCCTTGAGCAGCCTGCTGTCAAGGAGCGTATGGCCAAGTTGGGCGCAGAATCCATGCCCATGAAACCTGAACAATTTGACGCCTACATCAAAGAAGAATTCATCACCTTAGGCGCAGTGATGAAGGCCGCACCGAAGTGAGCCAAAAAAACCCACTGCAACTACGCACTGTCGACCTGACCGTCAACGGTCAATTGACGCAAGTCGAGGCAGACGACAACACGCCGCTGGTCTACGTTTTGCGCGAACAACTCGGACTCAAGGGCACGCGGCTGGGTTGCGGACAATCCCAATGCGGTGCATGTCATGTGATGCTGGAGGGTGTCTCAGTTCCGGCGTGTGACACGCCGCTCTGGGCCGCTGAAAACAAAGCAGTGCTCACCATTGAAGGGCTGGGGCAACCGGATGCTTTGCATGCGCTGCAGCAAGCCTTCATTGACGAACAAGCTGCACAGTGCGGCTATTGCGTGTCGGGCATTCTCGTCAGCGCTGCGGCTTTGCTGGCCAAGTGCCCGCAGCCGAGCGAGGGGCAGGTTCGTGAGGCGCTTGACCCGCATTTGTGTCGCTGTGGCGCGCACAACCGCATGGTGCGCGCGGTGCTCAAGGCCGCTGCTGTTGGAACCTCAACATGAGCGCGAACATGAGCAAAACCACCTCGAAAATTCCGGTCGTCTTGCCGGGTAGTTTGCAGACCAATCGCCGCTTGTCGCAGTGGCTGGCTTTTCATGCCGGTGGCCGTGTCACCGTGCGCACTGGCAAGGTCGATCTGGGGCAGGGCATCAGTACCGTGTTGGCGCAAATCGCGGCTGAAGAACTGGACGTTTCTGTGGGGCGCATCCGCATGGAGCGCGCCACCACTGTGCAAGGTCCGAACGAAGGCATGACGGCCGGCAGCATGTCGGTGCAAGACTCCGGCAGCGCCTTGCGCCAAGCCTGCGCTGAAGCCAGGGCCATTTATTTAGATCTTGCGGCGGAGCAACGTGGTTTGTCGCCAAGCCAGCGGGCTGGGCTGCGCGTGCTGGACGGTGAATTCGTCAGCAGCACAGACCAAGTTATCGGAAGTTACTGGACTCTCGCTGACGACGCCTTGTTGGACATAGAAGCCACTGGCAACGTCAAGCCAAAATCTGTGGCCGAGCACACCTTGAGCGGTCAGCCTGTGCCGCGTTTGGACATGCCGGGCAAGGTGTTGGGGCAGCCGGATTTCATACATGACATGGTGCTGCCCGGCCAGTTGTACGGCCGCGTGGCGCATCCGCCGTCACCGGGTGCTGTGTTGCTGGAGGTGGCGCTTGAGGCTATCAACGCCTTACCCGACGTGGTCACCACCGTGCGCGATGGCAGTTTCATTGGTGTTATCGCCAAGACAGATCACGCGGCAGTACAGGCTTTGAAAAAGCTCGCCGCCGCGGCCCGCTGGGACGAGCCTGCGACCTTGCCTGACATGCATGCAGTGCCAGAATTTTTACGCATGCAGCCGGTTGAAAGCAAGCTGTATGGAGAGAAAAAATCCGAGACGTCGGGCCCGAGTCTGACGTCCTCAGAGGCTTCAAGACAGGCCGTAGGCGCTCGGTCGTTCAAGGCGTCTTACGCTCGGCCATTTTTGGCGCATGCCTCCATCGGCCCGTCGTGCGCGCTGGCGCGGTGTACGGCCAACGCCAGCGGAGAGATCACGGGCGTTGAAGTCTGGACCCACAGTCAAGGCATTTACAATCTGCGTCCTGACCTGGCCTTGGTGCTGGGTTTGCCTGCCGCGCAGATTGCGATACAGCATGTGCCCGGTGCCGGCTGCTACGGCCATAACGGTGCTGACGACGCAGCCTGCGATGCCGTGCTGTTGGCGCGTGCCGTGCCAGGCCGTCCAGTACAACTGCAATGGACCCGTGAGGACGAATTGACCTGCGCGCCTTTTGGTGCCGCCATGGCGGTTGATTTGCAAGCTGTGGTCGATGCCGATGGTCGCATCAGCGACTGGCAGCACGACGTTTGGTCGAACGGTCACAGCATGCGGCCCGGCCGTTCCAGTACACCCGTGCTGCATGCTGCAGCCTTGCTTGAAAAACCATTTCCACGTCAAGTCGCTATCAATATGCCACTGGCCAACGGCGGCGGCGCTGAGCGTAATTCGTTGCCATCGTATGACTTTGCGCAGTGGCGTACCCACTGTCACCGCGCGCTGACCATGCCGCTGCGCACGTCCTCGTTGCGCTCGTTGGGCGCGCATTGCAATGTCTTCGCGGTTGAATCTTTTTTGGATGAAATGGCTGAGCAACTGGGCGTTGATCCCCTGGTGTTTCGACTGCGTCACCTCAGCGATGAACGCGGACGCGCTGTGCTCAATGCGGCGGCGACGATGGCCGATTGGCCGAACCGACATGCCGGTGCGCGACGCGAAGGCAGCGGTTTGGGTATCGCCTATGCCCGCTATAAAAATACCAGTGCTTATTGCGCGGTGGCGGCGGCGGTTCATGCCGAGGCCGAGGTCCGCGTTGAACAGCTGTGGATTGCCGCCGACGTCGGTTTGGTGGTGAACCCCGATGGTGTCCGGAATCAGATCGAAGGCGGTGCTATTCAGACCGTCAGCTGGGTGCTCAAAGAAGCCGTGCAATTTGACCGGACGCGCGTCACCAGTCGCAGTTGGGAGGACTATCCGATCTTGCGTTTTTCTGAGATGCCGAAAGTCGATGTGCAACTTGTCAGCCGACCAGGTGACAAATCACTGGGTGCGGGCGAAGCCACGCATGGGCCGGTGGCCGCAGCGATCGCCAACGCCGTGGCCGATGCGCTGGGCTTGCGTATGCGTCAAATGCCACTCAGCGCCGACGCCTTGCTGCAGGCAGCACTGGCCGATCCTCGATGATGTCCAACAAACCTTCACCCTCATTTGCACCGACGTTGTTGCGCGTCAACATCTTTAACACCTCCAGCAATCTGCCGTTGATGGTGGCCATGGCCGAGGGTTACTTCGCCCGCCGCCAATTGACCATCGCGGTACAAAACACGCCGAACTCCGATGCGCAGCGCGCTGGTTTGGCAGCGGGTCACTTTGAGATTGCGCATGCGGCGGTCGACAACGCCGTCGCCATGGTCGAGTCGGCTGGGCAAGACGTGGTGATTGTGTGTGGCGGCGATGCCGGCATGAACGATTTGATGGTGCGCGCAGAAATCAACACGATTGCCGACCTGCGCGGCAAGCTGCTGGCCGTCGATGCCCCGGGCACCGCATACGCGCTGGCGGCCAAGAAAATATTGAAGAACCACGGGCTGCTAGAAAATCGTGACTACGGCGTCAAGCTGGCCGGTGGCACTGGGCCGCGTTCTGCCGCCATGGTGGCCGACCCGCAGCTGGCGGCTGGCATGATCAACCCGCCGTTTTCTTTCACGGTGCGCGAAAAAGGTTTGAAAAGTTTGGGCAGCCAATTTAGTTTGCTCGGGCCTTACCAAGCGACGGGGGCTTTTGTGCAGCGCCACTGGGCGGCTGACAACGCCGATGTGTTGAGACGCTATCTGGCGGCTTACATCCAAGGCCAGCGACATGTGATGAATCCGGTGAACAGAGCCGCCATGACGGCTTTGTTGCAAGAAAAATTCCTGCTCTCTGCCGGTGCGGCCGAGGGCACCTACGACGCGCTGGTGGCGCCTGGTTCCGGTCTTGCACCTGACGCTGCGTTCAGTCGCCCGGGCTTTCAGACGGTGCTGTCGATTCGTGCCGAAATGGAAGGCATGTGGGGTGGTGTGACGCCGCCGCTGGATCATTACTTGGACCTCTCCCACTACGACGCGGCCATGCAGATGGCGCCGCTCTAATCTCAATAACAAGCCAAAGGAGTTTTCGATGAGTTCGTCACCGCGCATCCCTTACATCGACCCGGCCGCTATCACCGACCCGGCCATGCTGGCAGAGTTTCAGCGTGCGGCTCGGGATGGTGCACCTCGCCCGGAAAGTCATGCCATTCGGGCCAACGTGCCCAAAGTATTTTGGGCCTTCACCAATGCCTGGAACGACACTTTTGTCAATGGCGTGTGCGAGCACGCCATCAAAGAATTGTGTCGCTTGTACGTGTCGCAGGCCGTCAACTGCAACTACTGCGGCAACCAGCGATCGGTCAAGGCGCAGGCCGAAGGTTTACTGGAAGACCACGTGAAAGACTTGCTGGACTTCGACAAGGCGACGCGCTTTTCAGTACGGCAAAAAGCCGCGTTGCGCTTGGCCGAAGCTATCACCTGGGGACTTGAGCCGACGGATGATTTGTGGCAAGGCCTGTATGACCATTTCAGCAAAGAAGCCATCGTTGAGCTGGGGTTTTTCATTGGCTTGACCATGGGGCAACAACGTTGGAATCGCTTGCTCGGGATGGAGCACAGCCAGTTCATGGCCGGTACGGTAGGCGGCTTGGCGCCGGCGGTGCAGGGCGCTGCATGAGCGCCGTGATTCAAAAAATCGCTGTTCATTTTCTGGGCGTCGGCAAGATGGGTTTGCCGATGGCTGGGCATCTGCATGCTGCGGGACACGCCGTGACGGTCAGTGACCCGAGCGCTGAGCGGCAGCAATTGGCCAAGGCAGAAGGGCTGCTCGTGGCGACAGATGCTGCGCAAGCCTTGGCTGCAGCTGACGTGATTTTTTCATCGCTACCGAATGATGCGGCGTTGCTGGCTGTCAGTGCACAGGTGGCAGCGCAGGCACGCAAGGGCTGCATCTATATCGACACCAGCACCGTCTCCCAGCAGGCCTCGGCCCAAGTGGCCAGTGTGTGTGTGGCGGCGGGCATCACTTATTTGCGGGTGACGGTGTCGGGCAACAACAAGATGGCCGAAGCGGCGCAACTCACTGTCATGGTGTCCGGTCCACGGGTCGCTTATGACCAAGTGTTGTCCTTGCTGCAGCAGCTTGGTCCGCATCATTTTTATCTGGGTCAAGCGGAGGAATCCCGGCTCATGAAGTTGGTGGTCAACCTGATGATTGCGCAGACCAGCGCTATGCTGTCTGAAGGGCTGACGCTGGGTCAAAAGGGCGGTTTGCAGTGGCAAGACATGTGGCAAGTCTTGAGTGCCAGCGCCGTGGCGTCACCGATTCTCAAGGCCAAATCAGTGCAGCTCGGCGTGCGAGATTACACGCCCACCTTCACCGTCGAGCAGATGACCAAAGACCTTGATTTGATTTTGGATGCCGGTGCGGCCGTGCATGCACCGCTGCCGCAAACATCTCTCACACACCAGCTCATGCACGCCGCCATGGCGCAAGGGGACGGCTTGCTGGACTACGCCGCCATCATCCGAACGGTCGAGCGAAACGCTGGCCTGACGTCTCAAGAATGAAAGAGCCCATGAGAAGTTTTGTTTACCGCGGTCAAGCTGGCAAGGTGGTATTTGGCCCTGGCTCGCTGAGCCAACTCGGCGCTGAAATTGAAGCCCTCGGGGCGAAAAAAGCCTTGGTGCTGTGCACCCCAGAGCAACGCGCGTCGGCAGAACTCGTGGCTGACTTGCTCGGCGCGCGTGCGGCCGGTATTTTTGACCGCGCCGTGATGCATGTCCCGATCGAAACAGTTCAGGAGATCAGGGCCTTGGCTCGTCAACTTGGCGCTGATTGCGCTGTGGCCATCGGTGGCGGTTCGACCACGGGTCTGGGCAAGGCCATCGCGTTGGATTCTGGCTTGCCGATTGTGGCCATACCCACAACCTACGCGGGTTCGGAGATGACCGAGATCTACGGCATCACAGAAAACGGTTTGAAGAAAACCGGCCGCGACCCGCGTGTCTTGCCGCGCACTGTGATTTACGATCCGGAGCTCACGCTCACGCTCCCCGTGAGTCTGAGCGTGACCAGTGGTATCAATGCCATTGCTCACGCGGCTGAAGGGCTGTACTGCATCGACAGCAATCCGGTGATGGACTTGATGGCCCGTGAAGGGATCGCCGCGCTGGCCCGTTCGCTGCCTTTGATTCGCCAGTCGTCTGCCAACCTAGCGGCCCGCAGCGATGCGCTGTATGGCGCTTGGCTGTGCGGTTTGGTGCTGAACAACGTCGGCATGGCTTTGCACCACAAGCTGTGCCACACGCTGGGCGGCACTTTCAATTTACCGCATGCTGAAACTCATACCGTGGTGCTGCCGCATGCGCTGGCTTACAACGCCCCGAATGCGCCGCAGGCGATGACGCATATCGCGCAGGCATTGAATGGCGCCAGTTTGACAACCGGGAATCAACAAGGCGTGCGAAGTGCGGCGGCTGCGGTCTTCGACTTAGCGCAAGACAACGGTGCCGCGGTGTCGCTGAAAGCCCTAGGCATGCAAGAGGCTGATCTCGACAAAGCCTGCGACATCGCGCTGCAGAACCAATACCCCAATCCGCGGCCGCTCGAGCGAGTGGCGCTGCGGCAATTGCTGCAAAACGCTTTTGATGGCCGACGTCCTGACTAGAACCTGCCAGTCCACTTGCGTTCGTAGTCCATCTTGGTGAAGTGCTCGACCATGAAGTCGATGAAGGTGCGGACTTTGGCGGACAGATGCTTACGGCTCGGATAAGCTAGGTTGATATTGAGGTGCGGCAAATCCCAGTCATCGAGTACCGGGACCAGCCGGCCGGCGACGATGTCTTCGTAAAGAATGTAGGTGGGCTGCACCAGAATGCCCATGCCATCCAGTGCGGCTGCCCGCAAAATTTGACCATCGTTTGACTCAAGCAGTCCCTTGACTGTGACCGTGCGAGTTTCGTCACCACGCGTGAAGCGCAACTCGTTCGGGTTGTTGGCGTAGGTGTACATCAACATCTTGTGCTGATGCAAATCGTCTAGGGTTTTCGGGAAACCATGCTTAGACAGGTAGCGCGGCGAGGCGGCCATGATGCGCCGGGTTTCGGCGACGCGCCGGATGGTGATGTTCGAATCCGGCTCCGACTCGCGCGTACGGATAGCAACATCGATGTTGTTGTCGATGATGTCGAGGTAACGGTTGGCCGACTCCACATGGACCTGCACGTTGGGGTAGCGCTGGGTGTATTCACGCAGCAGCGGCGCCACATGGTGAACTGAAAACGACAGGGACGCGGTGATGCGCAGCACACCGCTCGGGTCGAGCGCGGTGGCATTGACGGCCGACTCAGCATCCTTGAGCTCCGCCAAAATGGTTTTGGCGCGTCTGAAAAACTCCTGACCGGTGTCAGTCAGATAAAGCCGGCGTGTGTTGCGCTCAACCAAGCGCGCGCCCAGCCGCTCTTCGAGTGCCGACAAATGCCGACTGGCCGCCGCGTTGGACAATTCCAATGCTTCAGCCGCACGGCTCAGGCTGCCTGTTTCGGCGACCTGCACAAAAAGTTCTATTTCAGTCCAGCGATCCACGCTGTGTCTCCGTTCTCACCGACCCATCGGTTCTTGGCCTGCATTGTGGCGCAGACCGCGAGGCTTTCTTCCGCCGCATGAAAAAGTCATTTGCGCCAGTCTGCTTTCAGATCGGGCGCCCGCCCACTATATTCTTCGAAAGCCCAGCCAACCCGACGGAGACCGAGTGCGCAATTTGAATCAGGACACCATTACCCAAGCCGTGATCGCCCGGTTTGCGCAGACCCCTGAGCCTCGGCTCAAGGAGGTGGTGACCAGTCTGGTGCAGCATTTGCACGCCTTTGCCCGCGAGACGCGCCTGACCGAAGCTGAGTGGGTGCAGGGCATCGAGTTTCTCACCGCCACAGGTCAAAAATGCGACGAACAACGGCAAGAGTTCATCTTGCTCAGCGATGTGCTGGGTCTGTCAATGTTGACCGTGGCCATGAACAACGACAAGCCGCAGGGCTGCACCGAAGCCACGGTGGTCGGCCCCTTTCACGTGGAGGGTGCACCGCACTATGCGTTGGGCGCTGATGTCGCCAATGGAGCCGTGGGTCAACCGTGTCTGGTGCGCGGCCGCGTGCTGGGGCTGGGTGGCGAGGTTGTTCCCAACGCCCTGATCGAGGTCTGGCAAGCGGATGCGGCAGGAAACTATGACGTGCAATATGCCGACCTGGCTGAGCATCGGGCGCGCGGTGTGCTCCGTTCAGACGCCGCTGGCAGCTTTCACTTTCGCAGCATCGTGGCTGAGCCGTACCCGATTCCGAACGACGGTCCGGTTGGCGAATTGCTAAAAGCCACGCGGCGTCACCCTTGGCGCCCGGCGCATTTGCATTTCATGATCCAAGCCGATGGCTACGAAACACTCACTACGCACGTCTTTCGCAATGGTGATCCCTACCTGGATTCGGACGCCGTGTTTGGCGTCCGGCAGTCGCTGGTGGCTGATTGGGTGCAGCAGCCTGACGGCTTGTTCAGTCTTGATTTTGATTTCGTCTTGAATCCTTTATCGCATGATCTACATATTTCACCTGCTCGATAAGCCTGACGCTGCCGCATTGCGGCAACGTGTTCGACCCGAACACAAAATTTACCTCGCCACGGTGGCTGATCGCATCGCTTTTGCCGGCCCGCTGTTGGCAGGCGACGGTCAAACCATGGTGGGTAGTTTGTTGGCGATTGACTTTGAATCGCGTGCGGCAGCCGATGCCTGGTTGGCCAGTGAACCTTTCAATCTGGCGGGTTTGTATGCGCGCTGCGAGGTCCACGGATTTACCAATCTGTGGCCACAACGCGTTGGCTTTCCACCCTCCGCCTGATTGCATTGATTCTGGAGAACTCTGTGATCAAACACATCGTCATGTGGAACCTTCGCGGTGAGACGCCGGTTGAAAAACGCGATTGCATTGCGCAGCTGCAGCGCAGCTTCGAGTCGCTGCGGGGGCGTATTCCCGGTTTGCTACACCTTGAAATTGGCGTAGATTCGAGCCGGATTGATTACGCCTGCGACGTCGTGTTGTATTCGGAATTTGAAAGCCAGGCAGCGCTCGACGCCTATGCCGTGCATCCCGAACACCTGCGCGTCAAGCGTGAACTGGCCGACCTGCGCACGGCGCGGCACCAAGTTGATTACGTCACTCCGCCAGCGTTTGTCGTTGCGACGGACCCCTCAATTTAAAACGGAGAAATGAATGAACCATGACATGACAAGTGAGTTGGAAATACGCCAGATGGTGGAACGCTGGGCGGTATGGCGTGATGCCGGTGACTGGGCACGTTTTGCGACAGTTTGGCATCCCGAAGGCGTCATGATGGCGACCTGGTTTCAGGGTTCGTTTCAGGATTTCATCCGCGTCACGCAAGAGGGTTGGAGCAAGGGCGTCAGCATCCTGCATTTTTTGGGTGGTTCGGCCGTCGAGGTATCGGGTGATCGCGCGATCGCGCAAACCAAAATGACGATCTCGCAGCGCGGCATGGTTGAAGGTGCCAACGGCCCAGTCCTGTGCGATGTGGTCTGCACCGGCCGTTTTTATGACTTTGTTGAACGTCATGAAGGCCAGTGGAAGCTGTTGCATCGCCAGCCGATTTACGAAAAAGACCGCATTGATCCGGTCGATTCATCGGCTACTTTGTCCTTGGACCAAGAGGCCTTGGCGGGCTTTCCGGAAGGGTATCGCCACCTTGCTTACATTCAGACTCGGATTGGCTACACCGTCAAGCTCGACATGCCCATGTTGAAGGGACCTGTGGTCCAAGAACTTTATCAGCGCGGAGCACGTTGGCTGGCGGGTGGTGCGATTGAGCGCTGACCCTTTCTTGTGCATGTCGTACTAAAAAATAAATAAACCGGAGACAAAGACATGACCCGCTGCGCCCTGAAGTATCGCGTTAGCCTGGCGTTGGCCCAGTCGCTGCTGGCTGCGCTGGCTTTTACCTTGCTAGCGACAATGCCAGTGGCGGCGCAAGTATTTCCTAACAAGCCACTGAGGGTGGTGGTGCCGCAGCCGCCGGGCGGCGGTTTTGACTTTGTCGGTCGGCTGTTGGCGGACCGGCTGAGCAAGCCACTGGCGCAACCGGTAGTGGTCGAGAATCGCCCCGGCTCTGGCACCCTGATTGGTACCGATGCGGTGGCCAAAGCGGCTCCTGACGGTTACACGCTGCTGGTCGGGTCGGTCTCCAACCTCGCGATCAACCCCGGTTTGTATCGCAACTTGCCCTATGACAGCCTGCGTGATTTCGAGCCGGTCGGTTTGGCCGTGGCTTACAGCTACACCTTGATGGCGCGCAAGGACTTGCCCTTCAATTCCCTGAAAGACTTGGTGGCGCATGCCAAGACCAACTCCGGCAAGCTGACCTATGCGTCGGCGGGCAATGGTTCTGGACAGCACGTGCTGGCCGCCGCTCTCTGGCATCTGGCCGGCGTTGAGTTGGTGCACGTGCCGTACCGTGGCGCACAGGCGGCTTACCAAGACTTGCTGGGTGGCCGGGTCGATGTGTTTTTTGACTTGTCGCCGACCGCCCGTGTGCAGGTTGATGCAGGCAATGTGAAAGCGTTGGCGGTTTCTGGCAGTGCCCGATTGGCGGCTCACCCCGGAGTGCCGACCATCACTGAGACCGGTGTCGCTGCACTTGAACTGGAGTCTTGGTTTGGGCTTTTCATGCCGGCCAAAACCCCGGCGGATGTGGCTGCACAGCTGCGCACCGAATTGGCCAAGGTTATCGCTGCGCCGGATGTGATCGATATTTTCCGTAAGGCGGGGGGGCGGCCACTGGCGCTGAACCTCGCCGAAACACGGGCGCTGGTGAAGCGCGACGTTGACCGATGGACCAAGTTGACGCGTGATCTTGACATCAGGCCCGAGTAAATTTGTAATCTCCCCTCTTCTTCAACTTTTTAAAGAACTCTTCCCATGCGTATTTCCGAAGCTTGTCTCGACCAACTTTTTTTCAAAGCCCGTACTGCCAACGGTTTCATTGACAAGCCGGTGCCTGCCGAGCTGCTGCAACAGGTCTATGACATTGCCAAGATGGGCGCGACCTCGATGAACACGCAGCCTGCCCGCTATGTCTTCTTGAACTCATCTGAGTCGCGCCAACGCCTGATTCCTGCCCTCTCCCCTGGTAATGTCGAAAAAACCAAAGTCGCACCGGTCACCGTTATCGTCGCCACCGATACCCGTTTTTACGAGCACATGCCGGTCGTCTGGCATAACCCGGGTGCCAAGGAAATGTTTGAAGGCAATAAGCCGATGGCCGATGGCACGGGTGTTCGCAACAGCACCTTGAGCGGTGCCTATTTCATGATCGCCGCGCGCGCAGTGGGTCTTGATTGCGGCCCGATGAGCGGTGTCGATCTGGCCAAGGTCAATGCCGAATTCTTCCCCGACGGACGTCTGCAAGCCAACTTCTTGATCAACTTGGGTTATGGCGACAACAGCAAGCTGTTTGACCGCAACCCGCGGCTGAGCTTTGAGCAAGCCTGCAGCGTTCTGTAAGACCGCGATCCAGTGACGATATTTTGTGATGACTCTCGCAGTGATGTAATTTAAAAATGGAGACATAGCATGGCAGAACTTGAAGTTAAAGACTTGGCGCAAGCGGTGATTGAGCGCATGGCTGAATGCAAGGACCCACGGTTCAAAAAGGTCATGACATCGCTGGTCAAACACGTCCACTCGTTTGTGCAAGAGGTGCAACTGACCCCTGATGAATGGATGGGGACTATCGAATTCCTGACGGCTGCTGGCCAGATGTGTGACGAGAAGCGCCAAGAATTCATTCTGCTGTCAGATACGCTGGGAGTCTCCATGGCGGTGGTCGGGATCGAGCAGGCCAAGGGTGCTGCTGCCGCGCTGAAGGCCAAGCCGACTGCACTGAAGGCCACTGAGGCCACGGTGCTCGGCCCGTTTTTCTGGGAGGGCGCACCCGAGCTGGCCTTGGGCGCCGACATCACGGGTGACAGCTCGGGTACGCCGGCTTACTACCATGGCCGTGTCACCGACACTGCGGGCCAACCGGTCGCCCACTGCACGCTTGATGTCTGGTCTGGTGATGGCGATGGCTTTTACGACTTGCAAAAAGGCCCGGATGCGCCGATGGCCCTGCGCGCGCGCTTTCACACCGATGCGGACGGCAACTACCGCTTCTGGTCGATCAAACCAGCTTACTACCCGGTGCCTGATGACGGTCCGGTCGGCGGCATGCTGCGCCGCATGGGTCGGCACCCGAACCGGCCCGGCCACATGCACACCATGCTCAGCGCACCCGGCTATGAGCGCTTGATCACGCACTTGTTTGTGTCTGACAGCCCGTTCCTTGACTCTGACGCCGTTTTCGGTGTGCGCAACAGCCTGATTGTTGATTTCGAGGCCCATCCAGCGGGCACTGCACCGGATGGTCGCGTCATGAGCACGTCTTTCCACACGGCCTACTACGACTTCAAACTCGTGCCTTCGGCTTGAACGTTTTTCATTCCATCTCAGGAGTCTCATTTTGAAAATTGGCAAGGCCACCCAACCCCGCTCAGCCATCTGCACCTCGAACGAAGACACGATTGTGGTTCGCGGCGCGGACTTGTCCCGCGACCTGATTGGGCATATCAATTTTGGCGACTACTTCTACTTGCTAGTGACCGGACGCCGTGCTGATGCGGCGACCAGTGCGGTGCTGAATTCCACTTTGGTGGCGATTGCTGAACACGGCTTGGTGCCCAGCGTTCAAGCGGCCCGCATGACTTTAGCCGCTGCGCCGGATGCCATGCAGGGGGCCGTTGCGGCCGGATTGTTGGGTTCAGGCTCGGTGATTTTGGGTGCATCTGAAACGGCTGGGCGTTTGTTTTTGGCCGTCGAAAAAGAAGCTGAGAAACACGGCGGCGATTTGCATGCGGCGGCACGCGTCGTGGTGACCGATTTGCGTGCGCGCAAATTGCCGATTGCCGGTTACGGTCACCCAGAGCACAAGCGGAGTGATCCGCGCGCTGTCCGTTTGCTTGAAGTCTCCCTCGCGGCGGGTGGTGGCCAGCGTTATGTTGAAATCGCCAAAGTGGTAGAGGCCATCATCCCTGAGGTGGTTGGCAAGGAACTCCGGATGAATGTTTCCGGCGCGATTCCTGCGGTGCTGCTGGGCGTTGGTTTCCCCGTCAATGCGCTCAAAGGTGTCCCCATGTTGGCACGCACGGCCAGTCTGATTGCCCACTTGAACGAAGAGTTGGAAGATCCGATTGGTTTTGCACTGTCGTACCAAGCCACGCAAGGGCAGGAATACACCGGCGACATGCCGACAGCGGGCTGAACGCGCAATGGCTCAAGTTCTTGCCAACGTCAAGGTCGTCGAGCACGGCACCTTCATCACCGGACCGGCCGCCTCCATGCTGCTGGCCGACTTGGGTGCAGATGTGGTGAAGGTCGAGTTGCCGGTCACCGGAGATCCGTTTCGGGCCTTTCAGGGTGAGTTGTACAGCCCGCACTTTCAGACCTACAACCGCAACAAACGCAGCATCACGCTGAACACCAAAGACGCGGCTGATTTGGCGCGCTTTGACGATTTGATCCGCGAAGCCGATGTTTATATTCAGAACTTCCGGCCTGGCGTGGCTGAGCAGATTGGGGCTGGCCAAGCGCGTTTGCAAAAGATCAATCCACGCTTGATTTACTGCGCTATCAGCGGCTTCGGGCCGACCGGTCCGTATGCGGATCGCCCAAGTTACGACACCGTGGCGCAAGCGGCCAGCGGATTTTTAGGACTGTTGATCAACCCCGCCAATCCGCGTGTGGTGGGACCGGCGCTGGCCGATGCGCTGACCGGGTTTTATGCCGCTTATGGCGTGCTTGGCGCGTTGCACGAAAGGCATGAAACAGGCCTTGGTCGCAAGGTCGAGGTCTCCATGATGGAGGCCATGACACACTTTAATCTGGACGCCTTCACGCATTTGTTTTCTGCTGATGAAGTCATGGGTCCGTTCAGTCGGCCCAGCGTGTCGCAGTCGTATGTGATGCAGTGCAGCGATGGTTTGTGGTTGGCGCTGCACATGTCGTCCCCGCCTAAATTCTGGCAAGGGCTAGCGACAGCGTTGGAGCGTCACGATATTTTCGAAGACCCGCGCTTTGCCACGCGGCAAGCGCGCATCGAGAACCAAGAAGCGCTGATGCATGTTCTGGCCGCGACTTTCAAGCTGCGCTCGCGGGCGGAGTGGTGTGCTCGATTGGTAGCTGAAGACGTGCCGAACGCGCCGGTTTACACCACCGCCGAGGTGCCGCAAGACCCGCAAGCGCAACACCTGCAGTTGTTTGTTGAGGCGCCCCACCCGGTTGTCGGTACTTTCAAGACGGTGCGCTCACCCTTGTCGTTTGACGGCGAGCGTTCGCTCGACGTCACTGCGCCGCCGCTGCTGGGTCAGCACAACGCAGAGTTCGCGCGTGGCTGGGCTGCTCGTGCGGCTTACCAGCAAACGCCGGCTGCGAATGAAAGTAACGTATGACTTCAGGCTCAAGCCGTAGCGCACTGGCAGCCGGTCTGTTGGCCGCGGTTGGTTTTGGATTGAGCGCTCTGGCCGCCCAAGCGCAAGACTACCCACAGCGGCCGATCAAGCTGGTCGTGCCGTTTGGTCCTGGAACGACCACCGATATTATTTCTCGGGTGATCGCGGAAGGATTGAGTAAGCCGTTGGGACAGTCCGTGGTGATTGAAAACCGCGCTGGTGCGGGTGGCGTCATTGGCTCAGATTTGGTGGCCAAATCAGCGGCAGATGGTTACACCATCGTCATGGGCACAGTCGGTACGCACGCGATCAACGCCACGCTGTTCAAGAAGCTCCCCTATGACCCGTTGAAAGACTTCGCGCCTGTGGCGTTTGCCGGTTACACGCCGACCCTGTTGGTGGTTGCCGCGAATTCACCGCTCCAGTCTGTGAAAGATTTGGCGGCACAAGCCACTCAGCCCGGCAGTAAGGTGAGTTATTCGTCTGCGGGCAATGGCACCTCAGGCCATCTGGCTGGTGAGTTGTTGAAGGCTCGCGTGGGTGGTGACATGGTCCATGTGCCTTACAAAGAAGGCGGTCAGGCCTTGACCGACGTGATGGGTGGGCAGGTGCAGTTCATGTTCTACCACCCGGCGGCGGTGATGCCGCACATCAAGTCGGGCAAGCTTCGCGCACTCGGCGCGTCCAGTGCCAAACGCAGTGCGGCTGCACCCGATGTGCCGACCTTGGTCGAGCAAGGTGTGCCTGATTTTGACTTGGTGGCTTGGTTCATGTTGTACGCGCCTGCGGCTACGCCGGCAGCTGTTTTGGCCCGTTTGCGGGACGCCGCCGCACAAGCTATGGCGAACCCGGAGGTGATCGCCAAGCTCGGTGTGCAAGGCCTGGAGTTGCGCAACATGAAGCCCGATGAACTGGGCAGTTTTGGTCGGACTGAAATCACCAAGTGGGCCGACTTGGTCAAACGCTCAGGTGCACAGGTCGACTGAGAGGCGTTTCAAATTTAGTTTTATTTTTCTGCGGTTCATATACAAATAAACAGGAGACAAACCATGAAAACGACTAGAAGAACTTTGCTTGGGGTGACTGCCGTGGGGGCAGCCTTGACATTCACCGCAGCGGTGCAGGCGCAGGCGCCCGGTCCGGTGCGCATCGGCAGCACGCTGGCTTTGACGGGCCCGTTGTCGTCGACCGCTCTGACGCATAAATTGGTTGGTGAAATTTACATCGAGCAACTCAACGCGCGCGGTGGGTTGCTGGGCCGCAAGGTCGAGTGGACAGTCAAAGACGATCAGTCCAAGCCCGAGTTGGCGCGCACGCTTTACGAACAGCTGGTGACGTCTGACAAGGTGGATCTGCTGATGGGGCCTTACGCCACAGGCGCAATCTTGTCAGCCATGGGCGTGGCGCAGCGCTATAACAAAGTGTTGGTGCATCACACCTTCGGTATTCCTTCGCTGGCCAAGTACGACATGCAGTTTCCGTCCTGGTCGCTGGGTTCCGATCCCCAGGTCACGGTGCCCAACACGCTTTTTGACGCATTGGCGGCATCACCCAAACCACCGAAGACGATCGCCATCGTCACCAGCAAATTTCCATCGATTCACTTCATGTCGCTGGGAGGTCGTGAAGTGGCTAAAAAACGCGGCTTGACCGAAGTGCTGTTTTTGGAATGGGAATTTGGTAACCGGGACTTTGGACCGATTGCTGCGCGGGTGAAAGATGCTAAGCCCGATCTGGTTTGGATCGGTGACATCGGTCTTGAGGGCAACATGCTCCTCGACGCGATGAAAAAGATTGACTACACACCGCCGCTGCATTTCCACCTCTACCCGGCCCCTGGGCCGATGAGCAAAGCGGCTGACGGCAACAACGCGCTGGCCGTGACGATTTTTGAAGAGCACGCACCGTTCACTAACAACCCGACGGCAGCCCAGTTCGTCAAAATTTTCAACGAGCGCGCAGCCAAACTGAACTTGCCCGACACCAGTGTCGAAGTGCAGGCCGCAGCGTCTTATTCGGCCTGGCAAATTTTGGAAGCCGGCGTGCGCGGGGCCAACAGCTTGGACGACAAAGCCATCGCTGCTTGGTTGCGCAAGAACCGCGTTGAGACCATTCATGGTCGTCTGCGTTTTGACGGCCCTGGCAACTATGGCGATGACCTGATGAAGATCAAGCAGGTCCAAAACGGCAAGTGGGCGGTGGTCTACCCAACGCAGTTTGCGCCGCCTGGCGTCAAGCTCCAAGTGAAGTAATCGGTCATCTCTTAAGGACTGCAGATGAGTTTCCCGAGTTTTAATTTACTGGCGCAATCCATCCTCTCGGGGATTTTTATCGGCGGTCTGTATGGTTTGATTGGGCTTGGACTTGGCCTGACTTGGGGCATGCTTCGGCAGATCAACCTGTCCCATTTTGGGCTGGTTTTTCTGGCTGCGTACCTGAGCTACCACATGGCCACGGTGTGGCATGTGGACCCTTTGCTGGGGCTGTTGATTTTACCGCCGCTGTTCTTTTTGATTGGCGTTGGCATGCAGTGGTTGTTGGCCCGCTTTCAGATCACACCCTTCAATTCTCTGTTGGTCACCTTCGGCATCGCGGTGGTGATTGAAAGCGGGATTCAGGCGGCCTGGACGGCAGATTACCGAAGGCTTGAAACGCATTACAACGACTTGAAGTTCACCGTTGGCTCGCTCTACATTCCGGTGCCAGAGCTGGTCACACTGGTGTTGTCGGTCTCAATCGCGTTGCTCATTTGGGCGGGCATGCGTTACACCGACATCGGCAAGGCGCTGCGGGCGATGGCTGAAGACGGGCAAATTGCTGCCGCTTTTGGCATCAACCAAAAGGGCATGTCGTTGATGCTTGCCGGCGTTTGTGCGGCTCTGGCTGCGGTGGCTGGTATTTGCCTGGCGCTGACCTTCACGCTGACGCCTTCGCAGATTTTTGCCTGGATCGGTGTGATCTTTGCAGCGGTCATGTTGGGGGGGCTGGGCAGTGCCATTGGCCCTTTGGTGGCGGGCATCATCATTGGTGTCAGTGAAGCTATCACTATGGCGGTGGCTTCGCCTTCGTGGGCGCCCATCGTGTCTTTTTCGCTGCTGATCTTGATGCTGTTATTGCGCCCCGGAAAGATCTGAGAAATGAATAAAACAGTCATCGGCATTTTGGTGGCCGGAGCAACGCTTGCGTGCGTGCCTTGGCTTGGCCTGCCAGCTTTCTACGAATCCTTTTTGTACCTGATCTGCCACTGGATGATCCTGGCTTTGTCTTGGAACATTTTGTCGGGCTACTCCGGGTATTTTTCTTTTGGTCATGGCGCTTTTTTTGGCGTCGGCATGTACACCTCCGCCGGTCTGGCCGCCCATCTGAATTGGCCATTTTTATGGACGCTGCCGGCTGCCGCCCTGATGGCAGCGCTGCTGGGTCTGGCCTTGGGGGCCGTAGTGTTCAGGGTCAAAGCAGTGCGAGGTGAATTGTTCGCGTTGCTGACCCTCGCCATCACGTTTGTGGTCGGCACGATTGTGCTGAACACCCGCATCGATGGCGGTCCTGGAATTTCCTTGAATGCGACGCCGGTGCCGGCCATCGGTCCGACAGCTTCGGCATCAATTTATCTGATGGCTTTGGCCGCCGCGGTGTTGACGCTGTTGATCGCTTACAAAGTGCAGTCGTCCAAATTGGGCACGGGTCTGTTCGCCATTCACGATGACGAAGACGTGGCTGAAGTCATGGGCGTGCCGACCTTTCGCTACAAACTCGTGGCCTTCTGTTTATCGTCGGCTCTGGCAGGTTTGGCCGGCGGAATTCACGCGCTGTTTGTGTCGTACGTGACCGCGGGTGAGACTTTCACCATCGTCGTGCCGCTGACCGTGGTGCTGATGAGTGTGCTTGGGGGCACGCGCCACTGGGCTGGGCCGGCGGTGGGCGCCACGGTCATCACTTGTCTGCTGTATTTTTTCACCGCGGGCAACAGCCCTGTGGCCGGTAAAGCTGCGGTGGGCGTGATATTGATCGTCGTGATTTTATTCATGCCGAATGGCATTCTGGGTTTCTTTTTCAAGCGGTTGGCCGCTAAGCAACAAGCCCATACAGCCGTTTCAGAGACGCTCCCTTCGGCCCCTGCTGAGACCCGTGTGCCCGCTCCTCTCATCGATCCCAAGATTCTTTTGGAGGTGCGCGATCTCTCCAAAGCCTTCAAGGGCGTGCAAGCGCTCGACAAGGTCAGCTTGCAAGTTCACGAGGGTGAAATTCTTGGTTTGCTTGGCCCCAATGGTTCAGGCAAGTCGACCTTTATCAATGTGGTGAGCGGTCATTACCCGACCAGCGGCGGCGCTATTGTCTTTGCCGGTCAGCAACTCGCCGGGCTGCCCGCGCACCGCATTGCCCAAGCCGGCATTGCGCGCACATACCAAATTCCTCGGCCATTTGCGCACATGAGCGTGCTGCAAAACGTGGCACTGGTCGCCATGTTTGGCGGCGCAGCCCTGGACCAACGGCAGGCCACACACGAAGCCTGGACCTGGCTGGAATTCACAGGGCTCAAGGACAAGGCGAATGCTTTGCCGGACGATCTGAATTTGCATCAACGCAAGTTTTTGGAGTTGACGCGGGCGTTGGCTTCTAGGCCGCGACTGGTCTTGCTCGACGAGGTGCTGTCAGGCCTGACGCCGGGCGAGATCAACGAGGCGATTGAATTGATTCGGAAGATCCGCGATCGTGGCGCGACCATCGTTTTTGTCGAGCATGTGATGCGTGCGGTGATGGCGCTGGCCGATCGCGTGGCGGTGCTTAACCACGGGCAACTGATTGCGATTGGCTCCGCCCATGACGTCATGCGCAATGCTGAAGTTGTCAGCGCTTACCTGGGAACGCCGCATGCTTAAAGTCGACAATATTCTGGTCAATTACGGTGCCGCACCGGCTTTGTGGGGCGTCAGCCTCGAAGTCAAAACGGGCGAGATGGTGTGCGTGGTCGGCCCCAACGGCGCAGGCAAAACCACGTTGATCAACGCCATTGCCGGCATGCACCGCGTGCGCGGTGGCACGCTGAATTTCAACGGCCGCGATATCACGCAACTGGAGAGCCACCGTTTTTGCGAGGCTGGCATTGCCATCGTTCCTGAAGGCCGGCGCTTGTTCACTCAGATGACGGTCTACGACAACCTAGAACTGGGCAGTTATATCGCGCCGGCCAAGGCCAAGCGGCAAGAGACGCTGGAGTATGTGTTGTCCCTGTTTCCGGCACTCAAGGTGAAGCTGCAGAGTCTGGCCGGATCACTTTCAGGTGGGCAGCAACAGATGGTGGCCATTGGCCGCGCTTTGATGGCTCGGCCAGGTTTGCTGTTGATGGACGAGCCTTCGCTCGGTTTGGCGCCAGCGATTGTATTGGACATGTTTGGCGCTATCCGCAAGATCAATGCGGAGGGGACGTCGGTGCTGCTGGTTGAGCAAAACGTGGCGATGGCCATGGCCTTGGCGCACCGGGCTTACGTGATGGAAGAAGGGCGCATCGTGGCGGAAGGCTTGGCCAGTGAGTTGCTGACGCGGCCCGAGATACAGAAGGCTTATTTGGGTCTGGATGTACCGGTTTGAACTTTCCCCTCATCACTGATCCGATTTTTTACCTGTGCGCTGTGCCGGCCGTGCTATTGGTGGGCATCAGTAAAAGTGGTTTTGGGATGGGTATTGGTTCACTGGCTGTGCCGCTGATGGCTCTCACCATCACGGTGCCGCAAGCGGCTGCGATCTTGATGCCGGTGCTGCTGTTGGTCGATGTGTTGGGGATGGCCGCTTTTCGCAAAAACATCGATGTCAAACTTTTGCGCTTTTTGATCCCTTACGGCTTGCTAGGCGTCCTGTTGGGTTCACTGATGTTCAGGTCCTTGGACAGTCACCTGGTCGCTGGCTTGGTGGGCGGCTTCACGCTGCTTTTTCTGGCGCAACGCTTGGTGTTCCCACCCCAAGCTGACAGTCCGCCACCACCGCGTTGGGTCGGGGTGATTTTGAGCACCCTGTCCGGTTTCACTAGTTTTATTGCTCATTCAGGCGGGCCCCCCATTGCCGCTTACGTGATTCCTATGCGTCTAAGCCCTCTGTACTTCGCGTCAACGATGGCTTATTTTTTCTTTGTGATCAATCTGTCTAAATGGGTCCCGTTTGCCTTGTTAGGCCTGCTGGATTGGCGAAATATGGCGACGTCATTGGTACTCTTGCCGTTGGTCCCCATCGGAGTTTTCACGGGTCTGGCCATGGGGAAGCGCATGAGTCCGTTGCTGTTCAACCGCTTGATCCTCTGGGGCATGGGACTGACGGGCAGCAAGTTGCTTTGGGACGCTTTGCACTAACGGAAATAAAGGCGAATCAAGCCGTTCAAGTGCTTTCAAGTTCAGTCCGGTGACGCGGTCGTGATGCTATTGCTTGTGGCGAAGCCGTTTTGTCGCCAAGCTTCAAACACCGACACAGCCACTGCATTGGACAAGTTCAGGCTGCGTTGACCGGCCAGCATCGGCAGTCTCAGTCGTTGTGACAGTGCGAAGGTGTCGCGTAATTCGGGATGAAGTCCTTGCGTTTCAGAGCCGAATACCAGCCAGTCACCGGCTTCAAAGTGCGCGTCGTAGACACTGCTACTGCCGCGCGTAGTCATGGCAAACATGCGCTCAAGCCGCGGTTGTTGGCTGTCTACCAGCGCCTGCCAATTGGCATGGCGCAAAACGCGTGTGTACTCGTGGTAATCAAGCCCGGCGCGGCGCATGTGCTTGTCCTCCATGGAGAACCCCAGCGGTTCCACCAAGTGCAGCGTGCAGCCGGTGTTGGCCGCGAGGCGGATGACGTTACCCGTGTTGGGCGGAATTTCGGGGGCGACCAGAACAATATGAAACATGCGCGCCATTATGTCGGGGCTGTACGCGTCAGCACCACGGCGCTGACATGTGTCGCGCCAGCCTGACGCAGCACGCTCGCCGCGGTCAACAGCGAAGCGCCGCTGGTCATCACGTCATCGACCAACACCACGCGCCGGCCTTTCAGTTCAGAAATGCGCAGTGGCTCGACAGCAAAGGCACCCTTCAAGTTCTCCCGCCGTGCATTGCGTTTGAGCTCGCTTTGCGGCCGCGTGTGACGTATGCGAAGCAGCAGCGATGCATCGCTGGTGGCACGGCAGGCGCTTTGGCGCTGCAGGGCACAGGCTAACTCCCACGATTGGTTAAAGCCGCGCCACGCCAGCCGTTCGGTTGACAGCGGCAGCGGCAGCAGCCAATCGTCGCGCGTCAACTGGCTCAAAAAATCGCGCACCGCTGACTGACCCAAAAGTGTGCGGGCCATGAAGGCAGCCCAGCCGGTCTGGCTGTCAAACTTGTAACGCGACACCAACTCTACCCACGGAAACGCATAGGGCAGCGCGGCAAAGCAGGCGTCCAGTCCGTAGGGTTCACGCAGGCATCGGGCGCACTGCGTGCTCTGGAGCTCAGCGGGCAACTCGAGCGCGCAGGTACGGCAGCGTTTGCATGGTTCACCGAACCGGATCATGCAGTCGTGACACACCGGCGCAGTCTGCCAGCTTCGGCAAATCGCGCACTGGCTCGGGACGCGGTTCATGAGTGATCCGTATAACCGGTGCAGTGCGTTGAAATTCATCGGGTCAATATACTCGACCCTATGATTTCGACCCAACGCCCGCCAACACTAGACCAGATTGCCGTCGAGCGATGGCAGCGCATGGCGCCTGGGGAGGCGCCGTGGTTGCACGAGGAGGTGGCGCAGCGCATGCTGGACCGGCTGCAATGGATCAAGCTGCAGCCTGCCATTTGGGCGCATTGGGGTGCTGTTCGCGGGGGGGGGCAAGCCCACGTAGCGCTGGCCAAACAATATGCCCGCGCTCAGTGCCACGTCATTGAAACCGCTGAGCGGCGAAAGACCTTGGCCCGCGAAGCGTTGATGCCGCCCTGGTGGACAAGACTATGGCGAGCGATGTCTGGCGGCGTTTCAGCGCCGCACTTTGAAGCACCTGCGGCCGGCAGTGCCGACATGCTTTGGGCCAATATGGCCTTGCATGAGGCCGCTGATCCTCAAGCGCTACTGGCAACGTGGCATCGCTTATTGGCGGTCGACGGCTTCCTGATGTTCTCTTGCCTGGGACCCGACACGGCACGTGAAGTGCGCGAGTTGTACCAAGCGTTGGGCTGGCCTGCGGCAGGCCACCAGCTGACCGACATGCATGACTGGGGAGACATGCTGGTACAAACCGGCTTTGCCGAACCAGTGATGGACATGGAGCGCATCACGCTCACGTTTGAGACGCCAGCACGGCTGTTGCAGGAGCTGAGAGAGTTAGGGCGAAATTTTCATCCTGAACGTTTTAGTTCCTTGCGCGGACGGCAGTGGAGGGCGACGCTGGAGCAACGCATCAGCGAGCGTTTTCCGCGCGGAACGGATGGCCGACTGTCGCTGACCTTCGAGGTGATCTATGGCCACGCCCTGAAAGCGAAGCCAAAGATCAAGGTGTCGGCGCTCAGTGCGGTTTCTGTTGAAGAGATGCGCACCATGTTGCAAGGCCAGCGCGGGTCGCCCGGCAGGGCTTGAGATGTCAAGAGCGTCACCTTAAATGCAGGTTGGGTGTCAGGGGGACTTGCTGCACGGGAGCCTTGTTTTGTCATTTGAATGGTGGGTTTTTATCCCGCCGAAATGATGTACTGGCCCGTGAACTTTGCATGGGTCTGCTCTGTAAACAAAAGCATTTTGTCGCAATTCTGGTGTCAAAATAGCGCGTCGAAAAAGCTTGCCTGAGCTAACTTTATAATCCGCTAGTTAAATTAGTCCGTAATTGATTCCATAAAAGTGATGACGATGAACGCAAGCAAAACCACAAGGTCTGGCATGACACACGCAGGGGCGATATTGGAGTCGGTGAAAAACGCTCCTATGGCTGTGTTTTGCAAGGCAGCAACCACAGCCGCAGTGCTGGTCTCTTCGGCTACTTTGAGTGGCGCGGCACTTGCCGGCGTCAAAGACTTGCCAGGCGGTCCCGGCGTCAATCAGCTGAACTTGCCGATGCCGGCCACCCGTATCGCCGCAGAGCAAATTTGGCTGCACTGGTTCATGATGATCGTCTGCACGGTGATTTTCCTGGCGGTGTTCGGCGTCATGTTTTATTCAATTTGGAAGCACCGTAAGTCCGTCGGTCACAAGGCTGCCAACTTTCACGAGTCCACGGCAGTCGAGATCGCTTGGACTGTTATCCCGTTCCTGATCGTCATTGGCATGGCTTTGCCGGCGACCAAGGTGCTAGTGGCTTCCAAAGACACCACCAATGCCGATTTGACCATCAAGGCCACTGGTATTCAGTGGAAATGGGGCTACGAATACATCAACGGCGAGGGTGCCGGAATTGGCTTTGTATCTACCCTTGACTCAGCTCAGCGCCAAATGTCCAATGATGGCGGCCCGAAAAAGGGCGAGGATGTCGATGACTACTTGCTCAAAGTAGACAACCCGTTGGTTGTCCCGGTCAACCAGAAGATCCGCATCATCACCACAGCGAATGACGTTGTGCATGCTTTTGCCGTGCCAGCTTTTGGTATCAAGCAAGATGCGATTCCCGGCTTTGTGCGTGATACCTGGTTCCGTGCCGAAAAAACCGGTAACTTTTATGGTCAGTGTCAAGAGCTTTGCGGTAAAGAACATGCCTACATGCCGATTCACGTCAAAGTTGTCACGGCTGAGGAATACACGCAATGGGTGGATGGCAAGCTGAAGGAAGTTGCTGCCAAGGCGGATGATCCAACGAAAGTCTGGACACAGACGGATCTGATTGCCCGCGGCGAAAAAGTCTACGCTGCCAATTGCGCGGCCTGTCACCAGGCCAATGGTAAAGGCGCTGGTCCAGTGAAGCCATTGGATGGCTCAGCCATTGTGTTGAATACAGATCACCTGAAGCAAATCAACATTTTGCTCAATGGGGTTAACAACGGCGCGATGCCTTCGTGGAAGGCACTCAGCGACACCGAACTCGCCGCTGTGGCGACCTACACCAAGAACAATTGGTCTAACAAGACCGGCCAGATCGTCCAGCCCTCAGAGGTTGTGGCTGCTCGCAAATAATCCGTTATCCGCCCTCAATCATCAGTAGCCGGGTCATCCGGCTCGTGCCAAGTTAAGCTATCAAAGGAAGTCAGATGAGTGCAGTTCTAGACCATCACGATCATGCTCATGACCATGAGCATCACGCCCCCACGGGCTGGCGCCGCTGGGTCTTTGCGACCAACCACAAGGACATTGGGACGCTGTATCTGCTGTTCGCTTTTACGATGTTGATGGTCGGCGGATTGCTTGCCATGGCCATCCGGGCTGAGTTGTACCAGCCTGGATTGCAATTAGTGAATCCAGAACTGTTCAATCAGCTCACCACCATGCACGGCCTGATCATGGTGTTCGGCGCCATCATGCCGGCCTTCGTCGGATTTGCGAACTGGATGATCCCGTTGCAGATTGGCGCGGGAGACATGGCTTTTGCCCGCATGAATAACTTCAGCTTCTGGCTGATGATCCCGGCTGGCGTGACGCTGATGCTGTCCTTTTTTATGCCTGGTGGCGCTCCCGCGGCTGGCTGGACGCTGTACGCACCACTGACCCTGCAGATGGGTCCTTCCATGGATGCAGGCATTTTTGCCATGCACCTGCTGGGTGCTTCATCCATCATGGGCTCGATCAATATCATCGTCACCATCCTGAACATGCGCGCGCCTGGTATGACGCTGATGAAAATGCCGATGTTTTGCTGGACATGGCTCATCACCGCTTACCTGCTGATCGCTGTCATGCCCGTGTTGGCTGGCGCTATCACCATGACGCTGACGGATCGCCATTTCGGCACCAGCTTCTTTAACCCCGCTGGTGGCGGCGACCCAGTGATGTATCAGCACATTTTCTGGTTCTTTGGTCACCCCGAGGTGTACATCATGATCTTGCCGGCTTTCGGCATCGTCAGCCACATCATCCCGGCTTTCTCACGCAAGCGTCTGTTTGGCTACGCTTCGATGGTTTACGCCACGGGCTCAATCGCTATTTTGAGCTTTGTCGTTTGGGCTCACCACATGTTCACCACCGGCATGCCGGTGACCGGTCAACTGTTCTTCATGTACTCGACCATGTTGATCGCCATCCCCACAGGTGTGAAGGTGTTTAACTGGATCGCCACGATGTGGAAAGGCTCCATGACCTTTGAGACGCCGATGTTGTTTGCGGTTGGTTTTCTGTTCGTTTTCACGATGGGTGGTTTCACCGGTCTGATCCTCTCAGTGGCGCCGATTGATATCCAACTGCAAGACACTTACTACGTGGTTGCTCACTTCCACTACGTGCTGGTGGCAGGTTCCCTATACGCCATGTTTGCCGGCTTCTACTACTGGTGTCCTAAGTGGACCGGCGTGATGTACAACGAGTCACGCGGCAAGATCCACTTCTGGTGGTCGCTGATCTCTTTCAACGTCACTTTCTTCCCAATGCACTTCTTGGGTCTGGCTGGTATGCCACGGCGTTACGCCGACTATCCAATGCAGTTTGCTGACTTCAATGCCTTGGCCAGTGTTGGTGGACTGTTCTTTGGTTTGGCTCAGGTTTACTTCTTCGTCTTCGTGGTGATTCCCGCTATGCGTGGCATTGGCCCTAAAGCCGTTGCCAGCCCATGGGAAGGCGCAGAGGGCCTTGAGTGGGAAGTGCCTTCGCCTGCACCTTTCCATACCTTCGAGAACCCACCTAAGCTGAATGCTGCAGCCAACAAGGTGATCGGCTGATCGCCGACAACTGATTCGTAAAGACTACATGACACCCGAACAAAAAAAGAGCAATCGCCGCCTTGGCTTGATCTTGGCGACGGTCGCGTTGGTGTTCTTCGTCGGGTTCGTGGCGCGCTCAATCTTGCTTGGCCGCGGTTGAAGTCGAACGCTATGGCAAACACGCGCGAAAACTCAAAAATGTTGGGCAAGCTGGGCGTTATCGTGCTCGGCATGTTCGCTTTTGGTTATGCGCTGGTACCGCTTTACAACGCCATTTGCGAAATGACCGGGATCAATATCCTGGCCATGGGTGACAAACAGATTCCTGGTGCTACGTCGTCGCAGGCGGCCAATACGCAGGTCGACAAGACGCGCAGCATCACCATTGAGTTTGACGCTAATTCGCGCGGTCCGTGGCACTTCAAGCCGGCCACGCGCAGCTTGCAAGTGCACCCTGGCGAACTCACAACCGTCATGTATGAATTTCAAAATGTCCAGGACCGCGTCATGTCCGCGCAGGCCATTCCTAGCTACGCGCCTCGGCAGTCGGCAGCTCATTTCAACAAGTTGGAATGTTTCTGCTTTAACCAATACACCCTTGCACCTGGTGAGAAAAAAGAATGGCCTGTGGCCTTTGTGATTGACAACAAGTTGCCGAAGGATGTCACCACGATCACTCTGTCGTACACCTTCTTTGAAGTGGGTGGCAAAACCCCAGCGGCACCGCCAGGGTTCCAGGATAAATCAGCTTTGAAGCCGGTTGCTGCCGCAACTTTAGTCAAACCTGAGGTCGTTGGTTTATGAGCGCCCGTTCGACAGCATTGACGATTTTGCACACTGTCAAGGCAGTTGCTTGGTCCTTCATCGGTTTGCGCGGAAGCAAAGATTCCGAACAAAATGATAAGAAGCTCAACCCCTTGCATGTCGTAGCGGTTGCTCTGGTGTTTATTTTTTTGTTTGTGGGTGCTTTGGTTTTGTTCGTCAATTGGGTGGTACCAAAGTAAGCCAAGTCAAGAGTTATAAAAATGCGCCCACTGACAATCAGTGTGGAAATTACAAGATTTTTCGAAAATTAAAGAATTTAGAGAGAACAGAGGAATAGAGATGTCTTCAGCAACACACGGGTCAACCCCTTATTATTTCGTGCCGGGTCCATCCCGTCATCCTGCCATGGCTGCCTTGGGCCTGTTTTTCGTGATTCTGGGTGCAGGCCAGTGGATTAACGGCGTGGGCTGGGGTGCCTACTCGTTAACCTTAGGCATGATCTTCTTCCTCGCCGTGTTGTTCCAGTGGTTCAGCCAAGCGGTAGGCGAAAGTGAAGACGGTAACTACGGTCGAAAGATCGACATGTCGTTCCGCTGGAGCATGAGCTGGTTTATCTTTTCTGAAGTGATGTTTTTCGGCGCCTTTTTCACCGCGCTCTGGTGGGCTCGTTCACATTCAATCCCTGCATTGGGCAGCCTGGAGAATGCGCTGCTGTGGCCTGACTTCAAGGCCGTTTGGCCCAGCATGGCTGCTGGCGTGACGGCTTCACCCGCCGGCATCATTGAGCCTTTCAGTACCGTCGGCCCCTTTTGGTTGCCAACGATCAACACTGCCTTGTTGCTCAGCTCGGGTGTGACACTGACCATCGCCCACCATGCGCTACGTGATGGTCTGCGTGCACGCACCATTGGCTTCATGTGGGTCACGGTATTGCTCGGTGTTCTGTTTTTGTTCGTGCAAGGTTATGAATACGCCCACCTTTACAGCGAACTGAATCTCAAGATGTCTTCCGGCATCTATGGATCAACTTTTTATATGCTGACGGGTTTTCACGGTTTCCACGTGTTTATTGGCACCCTCATGTTGTTGTTCATCACCTTGCGTCTGAGCAAGGGCCATTTCACTTCAGAGCGTCACTTTGGGTTTGAAGGTGCCGCTTGGTACTGGCACTTTGTCGACGTTGTCTGGCTGGGTCTTTACATCTTGGTTTATTGGCTCTGAGTTGTTGTAGGCGAGGCGCTGCATTGCGGCGTCATCGCTTTTAGTGCTACAAAGGGAACCACATCAAAAAGGCCGCATAAGCGGCCTTTTTTATGCCCCTAGGGCTGCTGTTATTTTGCCGCTTTCGCAATCAACGACCGGATGGCAATCCCGTCGGTTGGATGTAGCCGAGTTTCCAGGCCAGCAAAATGCAGACAAACAGAAGAATCGACAAGCCGACGCGAATCGCAAGGGCGCGGGCCATGTGACTGGTCTTGGCTTTACCGCCAGTACCGTCTTTCATCATGAAGTAAAGGGCGCTGGCTAAGCTGCCCAAAATAGCGACAAAAGCGAAAGCAATGAGGTAGGACATATGGCTGATTATCCGTCTTCGAGAGCATCCGCATATTCTGGCCGCTTCTGGGTCGTCACCGTGGCCGCGCTACTGACTGCGGCACTGACTTTTTCGCTCGGGCAATGGCAACTTAGACGAGCGGCGCAAAAGCAAACCCTGCAAGCTTCGCTCGATCAGAAAAAAGAATTGCCGCCATTGATCAATGCAGAGTTGCTGGTGAGTCAGAATTCGATCCCCGCCGCGTTAGTTGACCGGCGAATTGAGCTTACAGGCCGTTGGTTGGCCGAACAATCGGTTTACCTTGACAACCGGCCAATGAACGCCAAGCCAGGTTTTTGGGTGATGACGCCTTTGCTGCTGACGGGGTCTGACAAGGCCGTGCTGGTGCAGCGTGGCTGGATCCCGCGTAATTTTGGCGACCGTACAGCGCTTGCTCACATTGAAACCCCGGCCCAAAACGTCACGTTGTTAGGGCGAATGGCCCCCGCACCTGCCAAGCTATATGCCTTCAAAGGCGCGGACACCGGCAGCATCCGGCAAAATCTCGACATCCCAATGTTTGCTGCTGAAACCGGTTTGCCGCTGATCTCTGCACTGGTGATCCAAATTGATCCCGCGAGCGATGGATTGCAGCGCGATTGGGCCGCGCCTAACACCGGGGTGGATAAACACTATGGTTACGCCGTTCAGTGGTTCGGACTTTGCGCCTTGGTGCTGGGTTTGTACGTCTGGTTTCAGCTGCTCTTGCCCTACCGTCAACGTCGGTTAGCGCCTCCATCCAACCATAAAGTCTGATCTGCCATGTCCATTGAAACGCCTTCAACTCGATCCAAAGCGCAGAACCGCCCTGATCAGGACCAGCCCTTGGGTTTGACCGTGCATGAACTGCCGCGAGCCGACCAAGCCGCCCCGGTCAATACCAATGGGCGCTTGAAGATGCTGATCATCTTGCTGGTGTGCGCGGCTCCGGTGATCGCGTCTTACTTCATGTATTACGTGGTGCGCCCTGAGGGCCGGCGCAACTATGGCGAGCTCATCACGCCGCAGCGGCCCTTGCCGACCTTCAACGTGACGACGGCCAACGGTGCTGTGGTGCCCGTGACGTCGCTCAAGGACCAATGGCTCTTGATTAGCGTGGCTGGTGGCGCTTGCGATGCCGTGTGTCAACAGCACTTGTACTTTCAGCGGCAACTTCGCGAGTCTTTAGGGCGGGAGAAAGAACGGGTTGATTGGGTTTGGCTGGTCAATGACGATGTACCTACGCCAGCGGCTCTGGAGTCCGCTCTCAAAGGTGCGACGGTGTTGCGCGTGAGACCGTCCGATTTGGCGCAGTGGCTGGAAGCGGCAGCCGGTCAACGGTTGGCAGACCACTTGTATTTGGTCGATCCGATGGGCAACTGGATGATGCGTTTTCCGGCTGCTATGGATGCCGCCGGCGCGGCCAAAGCCAAGGCTGATCTCGAGCGACTGTTACGCGCTTCCAGTAGTTGGGACAATGAAGGGCGCCCATGACGGATCAAGCGCTTTACGACCTCAGTCCGGTCCTGCGCTTGATGCTCATGGGCCTCACAGTGGCGCTCGGCCCGCTGGCTTGGGTCTGGCTGCGCAGCCGTCGTGCGCCGCTGCCGCATCGGCTGCGTATGCTGACGCTGGTGACGCTGTTTCTCACTTTTGATCTGGTGCTGTTCGGCGCTTTCACGCGCCTGACTGATTCCGGTCTTGGCTGCCCGGACTGGCCGGGTTGTTACGGCAATGCTAGCCCGCTGGGCGCACACGCTGACATCACGCAAGCGCAAGCCGCCATGCCCTCGGGCCCTGTGACGCATCCGAAAGCCTGGATCGAGATGATTCACCGCTACTTGGCAACGGGCGTCGGTGTGTTGATTTTGACGCTGGCCGTCGTCACTTGGTTGGCACGTCTGCAGGCCCGAAAACTGCAGGAGCCCGTGACTTTGTCTGCGGCCGGTAGTGTGGCCGATGTATTGCAACCGTGGTGGCCCACGCTGACCTTGATTTGGGTGTGCCTACAAGGCGCTTTTGGTGCGTTGACGGTAACCATGAAACTCTTTCCGGCCATCGTCACCATGCACTTGCTGGGCGGCATGGTCTTGCTGGCGTTGCTTCGCGCGCAGTCTGCACGCTTTGCGGTGACTGCTGGCGATGTGCAAGTGGTGACCGTGCCGCGCAGCACGTGGTGCTTGCTTTTAGGGGGCTTTGCCCTGCTGTGGCTGCAGATCGCTTTGGGCGGCTGGGTCAGCACCAATTACGCCGTGCTGGCTTGCACTGAATTTCCGTCTTGCCAAGGCTCCTTCTGGCCGAACATGGATTTCCGGCTTGGCTTCACACTCTGGCGTGAACTCGGTGCCGGCCACGGTGACGCCAACTTTACTTTTGAGGCGCTGACAGCCATTCACTACGTTCACCGGCTGTCGGCTTACTTGGTGTTTGCAGCGCTGCTGCTGCTAGCTCGCCAGCTCTACCGTGCGCCTGGCATGCGCATACATGCCCACTGGATCTTGGCGCTGGTGTTGTTGCAGCTTGTCACGGGCATCAGCAATGTGGTGCTTGGCTGGCCCTTGCTGGCAGCTGTTTCACACACCGGCGGCGCTGCGGCCTTGGTGGTGGTGTTGACCGGTGCTTTGTTTTCTTGCCGCCGTGCCGCGCGGCCAGTTCTGCGCCAAAATTGAATGCTTCACGATTGTCCGCATGAATCCTACTGAACCCTCCCCAGCGCCGAGTGCGCCATTGCCGTTCTTAGCCTCCCGCTGGGCGCAGTTTTATGCGCTGACCAAACCACGTGTGGTGCAATTGATTGTGTTTTGCGCCCTCATTGGTATGGTCTTGGCTGTGCCGGGCGTACCGAGTTGGGCCGATGCACAGCTGGCCTTGATCGCCTGTGCCGGTATCTGGCTGGTGGCCGGTGCAGCGGCAGCTTTTAACTGTCTGGTGGAGCAGCAGATCGATTCCAAAATGCGGCGCACAGCGTGGCGACCCACTGCACAGGGACAGCTGAACAATGCGTTGACGTTGGGGTTTTCGGCGCTGCTGTGCGCTGTTGGCTCCTGGATTTTGTATGTCTGGGTCAACCCCTTGACCATGTGGCTGACGTTTGCCACCTTTGTCGGTTATGCCGTGGTGTACACCGTGATCCTGAAACCTTTGACGCCACAAAATATCGTCATCGGCGGTGCTTCTGGTGCTATGCCACCAGTGCTGGGCTGGTCGGCCATGACTGGCAATGTTGGCCCTGAAGCGCTGATTTTGTTCCTCATCATCTTCTTGTGGACACCGCCACATTTTTGGGCGCTGGCGCTTTACCGGGTTGAGGAGTACCGCAAGTCGGGTCTGCCGATGTTGCCTGTGACGCATGGCAATGAGTTCACGCGGCTGCAAATTTTTCTATACACGTTGGTGCTGTTTGCCGCCTGTCTGATGCCCTTTGTATTTCAAATGAGCGGCTGGTTTTACTTGGCGGCCGCGGTGATCTTGAGCATTGGATTCAGCTGGTATGCCTGGCGACTCTTGCGTGAGTATTCTGACGCGCTGGCACGCAAGACCTTTCGGTTTTCCCTGATTCATTTGTCTTTGCTGTTTGCCGCCTTGCTGGTCGACCACTACCTCATATGACCCACTTCAACGTATCTACTTTGAGTCGTCGCCGGACCCTTCTAAAATCCGTGACTGCCGTGTTGGCTGCTGCTGCGCTGAGCGCCTGCGGCCCTGAAAAACTGCAGTTCAAAAGCATCGACATCACCGGTGCCGACTACGCCAAAGACTTCAGCTTGACTGACCACATCGGCGTGCAACGCAGCTTGAAAGACTTCAAGGGCAAGGTGGTGATCGTGTTCTTCGGTTTCACGCAATGTCCCGATGTATGTCCTACCGCATTGACCGAGTTGGCTGAGGTCAAACGCAAACTCGGCAGCCAGGGCGATCGATTGCAAGGGATCTTCATCACAGTCGATCCGGAGCGTGACACCGAAGAGGTGCTGAAGGCTTATATGGCGAATTTCGACCCGAGTTTTGTGGCCTTGCGGCCAACGATGGCGCAGCTGCCCGAGGTCGCCAAAGCCTTCAAGATTTACTACAAAAAGAGCGAAGGTAAGACCCCTGGCAGTTACACCATGGACCACTCGGCGGGTAGTTACATTTTTGATCCTGAAGGCCGTGTGCGGCTTTATACGCGCTACGGGTCGGGGGTGGACGCACTGGCCTCTGATATTGCGCTTCTGTTGAAATAATTTGTCATGGAAATTCAAGCTGCGCTTCACCGCCTTCATCTCTATTCGCCTGACCCCCTAAAGGTGGCATGCTTTTACAGCAGCACTTACGAGATGGCGATGACGTCCACCCCTGAAGGCTACCGGTGCTCTGGCGTGGGCCGGGAATTGGAAGTTTCCGAGGGACCTGTCAACCAACTCCGCTACGCTCACTTTGCTCTGAACACTGAAAGCGCATGGAATGCTTTTGCCGCGCGGGTGTCCGGTCTCAAACAGCAGGCTCTACCCAGTGCATTCACCGGCCAGAGTCACGCAGTGGCTCTGCAAGACCCAGACGGCAACTTGGTGGTCTTCACGCCGCCCATTGTTGGCTCTCAAGGGTTGGAATCCACTGTGGTTCCGCCTGCATCGCTGCAGCACTTCGCGCTGCGGACGTCTAAGCTTCCGGCCATGATGGACTTCTACGTCAACAGCTTGGGTTTTGTGCTGTCCGATGCGGTGAAAGATGCGGAAGGTGAACTGCGTGCCTGCTTTTTACGGACAGACTTCCTGCACCACGCGCTCGCACTATTTTCTGCGCCGATGACTTGTTTTGACCATCAATCATTTGAGGCGCCGAACTGGGCCAGCATGAAGGACTGGGGAGACCACATGGCGGCGCTTCAGGTGCCGATCGTCTGGGGAATTGGCCGGCACGGTCCGGGCAACGACGTTTTTTTCATGGTGCGCGATCCTGACGGCAATCTCGCTGAAATATCGTCCGAGATTGAGCACTGCGCTACCGGCCGCACCGCTGGCGAGTGGCGACATGAAGAACGCACCCTCAATCTGTGGGGCAAAGCAATTCTGCGTAGTTAGTGGCTCATCATGAACGCACCTTTACCTGTTGAAAATCAATCGGCGCTTGCCACTGACACGCATTTTCCAGTGATCATTGTGGGCGCTGGACCGACCGGCCTCATGCTCGCTAATCTGCTGGGCATCCAGGGCATCAAAACCTTAGTGGTTGAGCAAAGTCACAACACCGTGGGCGAGCCGCGTGCTGTGACGATCGATGATGAAAGTCTTCGAACGGTTCAGGCCACAGGTTTGATCAGTCAGGTGTTACCGCAAGTTGTGCAGGGTTATGGAGTGCATTACTACTCATGGCGCGGCAATGAGTTCGCGCGGATTGAGCCGAGTGTCATCGAACACGGTTTCCCCAAACGCAATGCCTTCAGGCAGCAATTGCTGGTGGGACAGCTGCGCGATGGGCTGCAACGTTTCGACGCGATGCCGATTTGGTTTGGGCATGAACTGCTGCACTTTCAAGATGATGGTGACGCGGTTCACCTAACGCTCCAGCACGACGGAAAATCCAAGACCATCAGTTGCAATTGGTTGGTGGCCTGTGATGGTGGCCGCAGCCCTGTCAGGGAGCAGCTGGGTATCCGACTGACAGGCAGTAGTTACGATGAAAAGTGGTTGATTGTGGATCTGCTGGACCGCACAAGTGCCTTTCGACATACCCGGACGTATTGCGATCCTGTGCGCCCGGCGATACGTTTGCCGGGACCCCAGGGCACGCTACGCTACGAGTTCATGTTGCATGACGGTGAAAACCCTGAACATGTACTTGATGAGGTCAGCATTCGCAGTTGGATCTATGCGCGTGAGCCGGCAGATGCCAAGCTCGTTATTGCGCGCAAGGTGGTGTATGGCTTTCATGCGCGCGTTGCGGAGCGCTGGAAGTCTGGTCGGGTTTTCCTTGCGGGTGACGCGGCGCATTTGACGCCACCTTTTGCGGGGCAGGGGATGAACAGTGGTGTGCGCGATGCCGCCAACTTGGCGTGGAAACTGGCCGCTGTGGAGCGAGGTCAGCTTTTGCCGTCATTGCTGGACACTTATGAAACGGAACGCAAGCCGCATGCCTGGTCGCTGATCAAAATGGCGGTGCGCATTGGCTCATTCATGCAGCCCAAATCAACCCTGATGGCGATGTTGACGCAAGGCGGGCTGAAGTTTTGCAGTGTCTACCGCCCCGTGCGGGATTACGTCCTTCAGCTCAAGTTCAAACCCAAGCCTCGCTTTGCGCATGGGTTCTTCCTCGGCCAAGTGACGCCTTTAGCGTTGGTCGCAGTGGGGCAGTTACTGCCGCAGCCCATGGTGGAAATGCCGGATGGTGTCCATCTGCTGATGGACGAGGTGTTAGGCCACGGATTTTCGCTCCTAGCCTTGGGAGATGCCGATGTCAGCAGCATTCTCAGTGATTTTGCGGCAGCGGGTTTAGCCTGCTTGCACGTGCAGGTGGTTTCGCAGTCAGATGATTTCATCAAGCGTGTGGGGGAGGAGCACACACTTGATGTTCCTGATGCGGTCATCCGTGACTATGAAGGGGTGCTCGAAAAGACCATCCGCAGCGCCCAAGCGCAGGCTGTGGTGTTGCGACCGGATCGCTATGTATTGGCTTTCTTGCAACGCCAGAACCCAAGTAGCTACGCTGAGATGGCGCAATGGCTCAAGCGTAAACCGCCAGCACTTTCTTCATCTTTTTCATAGCCGCTACTTCAATCTGGCGAATGCGCTCGGCGCTGACTTGGTATTCAGCTGCCAGGTCATGCAGCGTCATGCCCCCTGATCCATCGTCGTTCACATTCAACCAGCGTTCTTCGACAATCCGCCGTGAACGTGGGTCGAGTTCCTCCAGTGCGGCAGAAATGCCGTCAGTGGCAAGAATGTCTCGCTGATGTGACTCAATCAGGGCGGTCGGTTCATGGCTGGCGTCAGACAGATAAGCGATCGGACCAAAAGCATCTTCGCCGTCATCGCTCGGGCTGGGGTCTAGCAGCGTATCGCCGCCCGACATGCGCTGCTCCATCTCAATGACCTCTTCACGCTTGACGTTCAGCGTTTTGGCCATCGAATCAATCTGTGCGGCGGTCAAGGTGTCGCGGTGCGTGGCAACATCGGCATCGTCCTTGAAGCCTTGCTTCATCGAGCGCAAATTGAAGAACAGCTTGCGCTGTGCCTTGGTCGTAGCCATCTTGACCATCCGCCAGTTTTTCAAAATGTACTCATGGATCTCGGCTCTGATCCAGTGCAATGCATAGCTCACCAAGCGGACATTTTGGTCTGGGTCAAAGCGTTTGACCGCCTTCATCAGGCCGATGTTGCCCTCTTGGATCAGGTCGCCGTGGGGCAGGCCGTAACCCAAGTATTTGCGCGACACGGACACCACTAGGCGTAAGTGAGAGAGCACTAACTTACTGGCTGACTCAAGGTCGTTCTCTTCCTTGAGCTTGCGGCCGAATTCCTGCTCCTCCGCTAAAGTGAGCATGGGTAGCCGGTTCACCGCAGAAATATAAGCATCCAGATTGCCGAGCGGGGGCAGCAGGCTTGAAGCGCTGGCCCAAGGCGTGGTCAGCGCCACGGCGTTCATTTTGTTGTCAGTTTGACCCGTTGCGAGTGTCATCAGAGACTCCTTTCGTCAAAGATAAATGTTAGCACTCCCTGAGTTAGAGTGCTAAAGAAAGTTAGGGATGACCCTTACGCCTTCACGCTTTCATCATGAACTTGCCCCTGATCGTGCTTGTAAGCGCTTTTGAGCAGTTTCAACTCACAAAGGCGCAAAGTCTTTGATGTTCATCACCTTCTGAGCGAATAAGACACTGTGGATGAGTTGCTCGGACCCTGTATGAGCCGTCTGCGGCAAGCCAGCTTTTCGCTGCGTACTGGCCCAACTGCGTTGAATTGACACGACGTTGACATGACCGTGTCAAAACAGCGTATCGAACAGCCTAACGCGCAGACAAAATCGACAGTGTCGAAGGCTTGTCCGCCGGTGCAGGGTCACTCTGAAGCCAATTCGCTCGACTTCAAGTCGGGTCAGTTCAAGCAGCTCTAGACGGTGTTCTTGCATGACCCAGACCGCAAGGTGCCTTGTCGCATCGTTCACGAAACGCACCCGAGGCGTTAGTTGGCAAGCAGTTCCTGCATGTCCTTGCGTTTGATGTGAAGACCGAAAAGTGCACCGACCGTCATTGAGCGGGCCAACGCCGAAGGCACTGCCGACAAAGCTTGTCCAGAAGCCCAAAAACGCACAGACTGCTTTCATGTTCTGGCCAAGTTCAAGCGCGTCTACACGATTGAATGGACCCAAGCGAATGTGAACCGTCCGTTGCGAAAAATCGGCTAGGTCGATTTGATGTCGATTGCCGGCCCCCGCAAGCTGGCGCGTATACCGGGTCTGCTGATCTTGCTCTTCAGGGGGGAGACGGATCTGAACCTGTCGACCCCTTGCAACGCAAAATGATCTTTTGTTGATGTAGATCTAATTGGCACTGTCCCACCGGCCCTAGGATCAGTGCATTCTCAACAGGAGGACTTGATTTTGATCCCACAACAAGATGTTCAGGCTTACCGCCTGCAATTGCACGCATTGCGCTCAGCTTTGCTCGCTCAGATCGCAGAACAGCGTGGCGGTAGCCGGAGCCGTGCGGATGTCGCGGCCGATCACTTCATGAACGCAGAAGACTCGCACGCGCAAGTTACCTCTCAGCGTGACTTGGAGTTCGCTCTCAATGAGCATGAAACCGCCGAGCTGGCTGAGCTTGAATTGGCCTTGCTGAGATTAGACGCGGGGACTTATGGCATCTGCATCGACTGCGCAGCCGTCATTCCTGAGCCGCGACTCAAGGCTCGCCCTGAAGCACAGCGTTGCATGTCATGCCAAGAAAAAATTGAACTCACCCACCTTTGAGAAAGAAAATGAAATGACCACTTTTCACGCCGTTGTCTGGATTGACCAGCAAGCAGCCCATGTGCTGATGTTTGACCGCGAACACGTTGAAGCCGAGCGTATCAAATCACGCAGCCACCATCAGCATCAAGGCAAGTCGACCGATTTATCGGGCTTTTTTGCTGACGTTGCTGGGGCCTTGGAAAACGTGCATGAGGTGTTGCTGACTGGCCCAGGCTTGGTTCGGGATCAGTTGCGCGATTGGTGTGCTCAGCATCAGCCAGCCGTGAGCAAGGTCATTGTCGGAAGTGTTGCGAGTGACCATCCGACCGACCCGCAATTGGTGGGTCTGGCGCGTCAGTACTTTAAAAAGTTTGATCGGATGGGTGCCAACCCATCCGCTTTATAAGCATTAATCTGTTTTGTAAACGCCAGCCATTTAGGCTACTCAGGCTGATGTAGTTGCCAGTTTGATCAAGCCCGACACATTGACAGCTTGTCCGATGGCCCAGCTGGCCTTCAGCAAGGCGGTCGTTTTGTCAGCGCCCAGCACCGCGTCCGACAGGCCGTGGAACTTGGCTTCCAGAAGGCTGTCGGTCATCGGGTTTTGCAGCGAGCCAATGGCGTGCTCCACAAACACGTGGACGCGGCGACCGTCGTTCAACACGGCTGTGACGTCGGCGCTGGCTTCGTCAATCGAATCGTCGACCGTGGCGATGACTTTGCGGCGCAGCGCCACCATGTCGGTGCGGTTGACGATCTCATCAGAGAACTCGTCTTCAGCTGCGTAGCCAAAGGTCAGGCCTGCAGCGCAGCCGTGGTAGACGCTGAACTTGGCTTGCAGGCCGTCGGCAGGTTCTTTTTTACCGGTCAGCTCCAGCACCAAGGAATGCACTTTGAGTTCGATACTTTGCACTTGGTCGGGCGTGACGCCTTGCGCGCGCAGCTGTGAGCAGGCGTCGATGCTGGGGTGAATCACGATGCCGCAAGCGAAGGGCTTGAAGGAGTTGAAGGAGATCTCGAAGCGCTCACCGAGTTCGCCGGTGATTTCGTTCCAGTCGTTCTTGGTCGAGACGGTTTGCATCATGCCGCGCGGTGCTTCTAAAGCTTTCGGACTGGCGGTGAAACCTTTGCTGGCCAGCAGCGCTGACATCATGCCGGCGCGGGCTGCGCCGCCAGGATGAAAAGGTTTGGTCATGGTGCCGAACTGCTCGCGCATGCCGATCGGTTGTGAGGCCGCAATGCCCAGCGCCATGGCGGTTTGTTGGGTGTCCAGCTTGAGCAGGCGGGCGCAAGCTGCAGCCGCACCCAGCGTGCCGGTCGAGCCGGTGATGTGCCAGCCGCGGTCGTAATGGTCGGGGTACATGGCGTTGCCAACACGGCAAGAGACGTCGATGCCGATGACCAGCGCGTCGATGCATTCGCGGCCCGTGGAGCCGATGTGTTCCGCTAACGCCAAAATGGCCGACGCCACTGGGCCAGCTGGGTGGATGATGGTTTTCAGGTGGGTGTCGTCAAAGTCAAAGGTGTGCGAGGTGATGCCGTTGATGAGGGCTGCGCTGCCCATGTCGACTTTTTCGCTGCGGCCCAGCACGCTGGCTTGCGCTGCGGGTTGGAATATTTGAGCGGCGGCCAGCGCAGCGTCAGCGGCTTCGTGGTGGGCGGCGCCGACAGCGCAGCCTAGCCAGTTGGTGAAGGTCCGGTGCGCGTCGTGGTCGACGGCATCGCTCCAGCCGCGGGACGGATGGGTGGCGACAAATTTCGCCAAGATTTGCGTGATGGGAGGAGCATTGTGGTCGGCGGCGACCTGGGTATTACGAGCCATGGTGTCTTTCGGCAGAAACTGCCATTGGTTGCAGAAAAAAGTGGTTTGTCATTGCGAGCGTAGCCTGGCAATCTATGGGGCATGGACTGGCGCGCTACGCTCGCAGTGACGGAGGTCTGTGGATGGTTTAGGTCCTTAGTTGTCGAGATGAATATCGCGTTCTTTGGCTAACTTGGTCCAGCGGGCAATGTCGGCGCGTATGTACTCGCCGAATTGTTCCGGTGTCATGACGGTGGGCTCTATGGCTTCGACAGACAACTTTTCGCGCATGTCAGGTGCGCGCAAGACGGTCGCCAAGGTTTCATTAAGCAGCTTGACGATTGGCGCAGGCATACCCGCCGGGCCGACCACGCCGTACCACTGTTGCGCGTCAAAGCCCTTGAAGCCTGACTCGTCCAGTGTGGGGACTTCTTTGAACAACGGGTGGCGCTGCATGCCGGTGATAGCCAGAGGGCGCACGCGGCCCGAACGAATATGCGGAATGGCCGCAGCCAACCCCGGAAACATAGCTTGCGTCTGGCCTCCGATCAAGTCGTTGAAGGCTGGAGCCACCCCACGGTAGGGAATGTGAACCATGAAAGAGTTGACCTGTTGTTTGAATAGCTCCATGGTCATATGTGTCAGCGATCCGGCACCCGCCGAGCCGTAGCTGACCTTGCCAGGATTTTTCTTCAGATAAGCAAGGAATTCTTTGATGTTTTTAACCGGCAGTGCGGCGTTGACCACCAGCACGTTGGGTGTACCGCCGATCATGCCAATCGGCGTAAAGTCTTTGATCGCGTCGTAAGGCAACTTGCGCGTGGCCGGGCTGGTGCCGTGCGTGCCCACGTAGCCTTGCATCAACGTGTAGCCGTCAGGTACTGCACGGGCGGTGGTTTGACTTGCGATGACGCCACCGCCGCCTGCTTGGTTGTCAACGATGAAGGGTTGCTTGAGCAGGTTGCCCCAACGCTCAGTCAAGGTGCGACCGACCATGTCGCTGCCCCCGCCAGCAGATACTGGCACTATGTAACGGATGGGTTTGGACGGAAAGGCCGCTTGTGCCCAGCTCAAGGCCGGCGCGCCCAGCAGGGCAGGGGTGACAAATATGAGGTGACGGCGTTTCATGAAAATCTCCGGTTCTGATTCTGTGCGTTTATAGGATTTAAGAAATGAGAAAAAAGTTAATTTTTCAAAATTAAATATCCTATTTAGGTTAATACAAGCATCGTTTTTGTCAACCGGTTGTGGGCGTCGTCAACGTGCTCGGAGAGCAATTGGTAGCAGCGCTTAGGATCACCTTGACGTAAAGCACTGACGATGTCTATGTGCTCGGTGATCGAAGCTTGCATGCCCGTGTCGTGGGCCAGATTCTGCAGACGCGAAAGGTGCAACTTCTGGACGATGCCGCGGTAAGTCTCTGTCAAAGTTTGATTTCCAGCGGCTTCAACGATGGCCCAGTGAAAGCGCAGATTTTCGCCGTAATAGCGCTGAACGTCGTGCTGGATGGCGGCGTCATTCATGGCGTTTATGGAGTCGTCCAACACGCATAGTAGGGCGGTGTTGTCGGTGGCTGGGCGCTGTGCTGCTTGCTTGCCAGCAAAGCCATCCAGCAGTGCGCGCATTTGGTACAGGTCACGAATTTCGGGTGCAGTGAGTTGCCTGACGAAAACACCTGAATGTTTGCGCGCCACCACTAGGCCGGAACTTTCAAGCTCGCGCAGGGCTTCACGCACCGGCACTCGCGAAACGCCCAGACGAGCTGCTACATCCGGCTCGTTGATGCGCTGGCCGGGAATCAGCACGCCTTTCAGGATCAGCCCGAGCATGTCGTCGCGGACAAGCTTTGACAGCGACGTGTCGCGCACATCGTTGAAGCGATCAGAAGATGATTCGGTGAGCCAAGGCAGCATGATTATTTCGCAAGAATATATCGTATACGAAAATGAGGGGCTCGGTGTGAGGGTAAACGCTTATTAGCTGAACAGCTCCGCTAGGCCACTCCACTCAAGGGTGCAGGACAGAGCTTAGAAAGGCGGTTTGTCAGGTGTGATGTCACGGACTTCGACGTCCACTACATCGCCGCTGGCAACGCGGGGCCGCTCGTCTTGGTGGCGACCACGTTCTGCCAGCGGACTGGCAGGCGGGCAGGTGGGCGCAGGCGGTGGTTTTGCACCCGGCCACATGCTCTGCATGCCTTTGCTAGAGAACTGCTGAAAACGTCCAAAGACCATCGGCCCCGTGGGTCGCTTGCCAGTCAGCAGAGATCGCAACAGGCTTAGCAAAACAACCACCAAGGCCGCAGCCAGCAAACTGGCTAGAGCAATGGCGGCAAACAGCCAGAACACGAGTCGCATCACAAGCTGGAAAAAACGGGACATGAAGGCAGGCAAATAAATTCCTTGAACAACGAGAGGCTTACAAACCTTTAGCTTAGCAAAGCTTGAGCAAACTCGCGCGCGTTGAAAGTTTCAAGGTCTTCGACTTGTTCGCCAACACCAATAAAGTACACCGGCACTGTGCGCCAAGTGGGGTAGGCTTTGGCACGTTCACGGGCCCACAGCGCAATGGCGGCCAGAACGCCGCCCTTGGCAGTGCCGTCGAGCTTGGTGACGATGAGGCCGGTGAGTTGCAAGGCCTCGTCAAAAGACTTCACCTGCGCCAGTGCGTTTTGACCCGTGTTACCGTCGATCACCAGCAAAATCTCATGAGGCGGGTTGCCGATGCCAGGGCTGGCAGAAACTGCTGCGGTTTCAGCCCCGGCCCCGGCTTTGGCAATAGTGCGCTTGATTTTTTTCAGTTCCTCCATCAGGTGCAACTGGGTTGGCAGGCGTCCGGCGGTGTCGACCAGCACCACGTCTCTGCCCCGCGCTTTGCCAGCGGTGACGGCGTCAAAACTCACAGAAGCCGGATCGCCGCCTTCCTGGCTGATGATCTCGACCGTGTTGCGGTCGGCCCAGACGGTCAGCTGCTCACGCGCTGCGGCCCTGAAAGTGTCGGCCGCGGCCAGCAGCACAGAGGCGCCGTGGTCGGCCAAATGCCGCGTGAGTTTGCCGATGGAGGTGGTCTTGCCCGCGCCGTTGACGCCGGCGACCATGATCACTGTAGGCAAAAATTCGCCGATGACCAGCGGCTTTTCAAGCGGTTTGAGAAGTAGCGTAATGGATTCAATCAGCACGTTCTTGACAGCAATCGGGTGCGTCACGCCACCGTCTTTGACGCGGCGCTTGACGTCGTCCAGCAGGTATTGCGTCGCGCCCACGCCGGCGTCAGCCATCAACAAGGCTGACTCCAAGTCCTCATAAAGCGCCTCGTTGATTTGTGCACCGGTGAAAACACTCGAAATACTGCTACCGGTTTTTCGCAGACCATCTGAGAGTTTGCTCAGCCAGCGTTGTCGCTCAGGCGGTATCGTGCCAGGTACTGGAATATCAATTGGCGTGACCAAGGCGCTGCCAATGAGGCCGCCGGAACTGGCGCCAGCAGCCCACTTTGTTGGCTCGGTTGAAGTGGTGGCAGCGGGCGTGGCCGTCAAGGCCTCGACTGGGGACACAGCCGGTAAGGGCGTTGCCGCTGGCGCAGAGGGTTTGAGGATTTTCTTGAAAAAACTGAACATGAGTGGTCTTTGGAGTCAGGGTATTCTATGAAACACACCCAGCCGGGTAAATTTTTTCCCACCACGATGATGCCTCGCCTGCTTATGTCCTTACTTTCTCTCCAGCCAAACTTGTCAAGGGCCAAGCGGCGGCGGCCCGCGGTCGCCGTCCTCGCATTTAGCGCTTGTTTTCTATTTGCGCCGTTCAACTGCGTTTCAGCCCAGGCACTCAGCCCTGCTGCCGCTGCAGTGCAGCCGCAGCAGTTCACGCTGGCCAATGGCATGACACTGATCGTCAAGCCTGACCGTCGCGCGCCCACGGTGGCGCACATGTTGTGGGTGCGGGTTGGCTCGATGGACGAGGTTGACGGCACCTCGGGTGTGGCGCACGCGCTGGAACACATGATGTTCAAAGGCACACCCAGCCTCAAACCTGGTGAGTTCTCGCGCCGCATTGCCGCTTTGGGCGGGCGCGAAAATGCGTTTACCAGCCGCGACACCACGGCTTATCACCAACAGATTCCGGCCAACCGGCTCGAAGAAGTGATGCAACTCGAAGCCGACCGCTTTGCCTATACGCAGTGGGACGACGACGAGTTCAAGCGCGAGATAGAAGTGGTCAAAGAAGAGCGCCGGATGCGGACCGAAGACTCGCCGCGAGCCCAGCTCTATGAAGCCGCGAATGCCGTCACTTTCACGTCCGCACCGTATCGCCGACCTATCGTCGGCTGGATGAGTGACCTCGACGCCATGACGCCGGACGATGTGCGCAGCTTTTACCGCAAGTGGTACGTGCCCAGCAATGCGGCGGTGGTGATTGCTGGGGATGTGGATGTGGCGCAGGTCAAAGCGCTGGCCGACAAATATTACGGCGCTATCCCCGCAGCGGCCACACCCTTGCGCAAACCGCGCGTAGAACCGGTGCAGGCTGGCGTCAGACGTCTCGAGCACAAGGCCAGTGCCAGCCAAGCCTATGTCAGCTTGATGTTCAAAGTGCCGCAACTTGAGGCCAGCGCATTGGCTGATGTGCCCGCTGGCACGTCAGGGCCCAGCAACAGCCAAGACGCACTGGCCTTGACCGTTTTGTCGGCCGTGCTCGATGGCTATAGCGGTGCTCGCCTCAATCGGGCGTTGACGCAGGGCAAGGGCCGCGTGGCTGACAGTGCTGGCGCCGATAACGGCTTGTTGGGTCGCGGACCTCAGGTATTCACGCTTGACGGTGTACCGGCCAAAGACAAGTCCCCGCAACAGGTGATTGACGCACTCCGCCAGCAGGTCATGAAGATCGCCAGCGAGGGTGTCAACGATGTCGAACTCAACCGCGTCAAGACGCAGTGGGTGGCTTCTGAAATTTACAAGCTGGATGCGCTCTTCAGTCAAGCGCGCGAACTGGGTAGCCACTGGGTCAACGGTTTTCCGCTCGATGCGAGCGCACGCTTGGTGGCGCAGTTGCGAAAGGTCAGTGCCGCTGAAGTGCAGTCCGTGGCCTCGCGTTACTTTGGCGATGATCAGATGACGCAGGCGGTATTGGTGCCGCAGCCGATCGACCCGAATCGCAAGCCTCGCGCAGCCGTTTCAGGCGATCTGCACTGACCACTGAAATCGAAAGAAAAATATGTTGATTTCAAAATTCAGCGGTTCGGCCAAGCTTGTCGTTTTGGTCGCATTCGCTGCGCTGCTGCAGGGCCACGCTGCCCTGGCCGCCTTGCCGATTCAACACTGGACGCAAGCCAGTGGCGCCAAGGTTTATTTGGTCGAAAGCCACGGCATTCCGATGCTCGATGTGCAGATTGACTTCGACGCTGGCGACCGCCGCGACCCAGTTGACAAGGCTGGCTTGGCGACCATGGTGTCCAACATGAGCGCCAAGGGGATTACAGCGAAGTCCGGCTTACCAACACTGGACGAAAACCAACTCAGCGAAGCTTGGGCTGACCTCGGTGCTGCATTTTCCGCTGGCTCGGGTAGAGACCGCATGAGCTTTTCATTGCGTACCTTGAGCTACCCCGATTTGTTGCCGAAAGCTGTCGCGCTGGCCGCACGGCAAATTGGTGAGCCCGCCTTTCCAGAGGCGATCTGGCTGCGAGACCGTGAACGCATTGACGCTTCGATTCGGGAAGCCAACACGCGCCCTGCCACGCTGGCCGCTAAGGCTTTTTCAGCGGCGGTCTATGGCAAGCACCCGTATGGTTTCGACATCACAGAGGAGACGTTGGGGCGTATCTCCATTGCCGACATGCGCCAGTTTTACAGTCGCTTCATTCAGCCCTGCAGGGCCAAGGTCAGCGTCGTCGGTGATGTCACGCGGCCTCAGGCGGATGCCTTGGTGAAGGTCCTGTTGGCGCGCTTGCCACAGAACGATGCTGCGGGTTGCGAAGCCTTGCCGCCGTTGGCCGAAGTTGAGCCGCTGGCTGCGCCTGTCACGCAAGCCATTGCATTTCAATCAGCGCAAGCGCATGTCTTGATTGGCCAGCCCGGCTACAGACGTTCAGACCCAGATTTCTTTGCCCTTACGGTGGGCAATTACACTTTGGGCGGCGGTGGTTTTGTCTCGCGGCTGACGAGTCAAGTGCGGGAGAAACGCGGCCTAGCTTACAGTGTTTACAGCTACTTTTCGCCGGGGCTGCATGCGGGTGCTTTCACCATCGGTTTGCAGACCCGACCTGACCAAGCCGAGCAGGCGGTGAAGGTGGCTCGCGAAGTGCTGGCAAAATTCGTCACGGAAGGTCCGAGCGAAGCCGAACTCAAGGCCGCCAAGGACAACCTGATGGGCGGCTTCCCGCTGCTCATCGACAGCAATGCGAAACTGATCGCCAACGTCGCCAACATCGCCTGGAATAACTTGCCCCTCAATTACCTCGACACCTGGACCGCCCAGGTTGAAAAAATCACTGCGGCTGACATCAAGGCGGCATTTGCCCGCAAGCTGCAGCCTGACCGCATGGTCACCGTGGTGCTCGGAGCAGGCGCATGAGGCCGCGTTCCGAACAGGCCAAAGCTGCGCCAGCGGCCAAGCCGCAAAACAAAGCCAAAGGCAAACCCGGGCCGCGTCACAACAAACCGTTGCCAGGCGAGGTTCGCATCATTGGCGGCCTTTACAAGCGCACCAAGCTGCCGGTGTCCGACAAGCCCGGTCTGCGGCCGACGCCCGACCGGGTGCGTGAAACCTTGTTCAACTGGCTGGGCCAAGACCTGACGGGCTGGCGCTGCATGGATATTTTTGCTGGCACCGGTGTGCTTGGTCTTGAGGCGGCCTCGCGCGGTGCGGCTGAAGTGGTGTTGTGCGAGCAAGATTCGCAGTTGGTGCTCAAGCTGAAGGCCTTGCAGGAGCGCTTAAAGGCCGATGTGGTGCGAGTCGAGCGCGGTGATGGTGTTGGCTTGCTCAGGCGTCAAAGCCCAGGTTCTATTCAGCTGGTTTTCATCGATCCGCCGTTTGACTCAGTGTTGTTCGAGCCGGCGTTGAAGGCCGCTGCTGAGGTGATTTCAGACAAGGGTCTGGTCTATTTGGAAGCCCCGCGCGCCTGGACTGCCGACGAGCTGACCCCTTTGGGGCTGGAGATTTACCGCAGCAGCAAAGCCGGGGCGGTGCATTTCCACCTGTTGGCAAGGCTTGGCGCCTTTACGGCCTGATTGCATCACTGTCCCCATGGCCTTAGGCCTCGGGGCATAATTCTGTCCATGGCCACACTGCCCCTGACTTCCTCCCAGACCTCACCTCGGATTGCGGTTTATTCTGGCACTTTTGACCCATTCACCCTTGGTCACGAAGATGTCGTGCGCCGCGCGTCAGGCTTGTTTGATCAGCTGATCATCGCGGTAGCTGTGGCCCACCACAAGAAAACCCTGTTCGATTTGGCTGAGCGCGTGCATCAGGTCGAGCAGGCAGTACTGGGCATGTCGCAGTCCGAGCGCATCAAGGTCTTGCCTTTTGACGGTCTCATCATGGATTTTTGTGGGCAGCAACAGGCCATCGCTGTGGTGCGTGGTGTGCGCAACTTGACCGACTTCGATTACGAGGCGCAGATGGCCGCCATGAACCGCAAACTCCGGCCGAGTGTCGAGACCGTATTTTTATTGCCTGACGCGCCTTTGCAATGCATCAGCAGCACGCTGGTGCGCGAGATCAGCAAACTGGGTGGTGACGTCAGCCAGATGGTGAGCCCTGCGGTGGCCTTGGCACTGCAATCGGCTCATAGGGCCGCTGCTGCAAGTGCCGTTCTGAAAGGCGCCTGATATGGCCTTGATCATCACGGACGAGTGCATCAACTGCGATGTGTGTGAGCCCGAATGCCCGAATCAAGCGATTTTCATGGGCATTGAAATCTACGAAATTGACCCGCAAAAATGCACCGAATGTGTTGGCCATTTTGACGAGCCACAGTGCGTGCAGGTGTGCCCGGTGGCGTGCATTCCGATCAACCCGCAGCACATCGAAAGCCAAGAAACGCTTTGGGAAAAATACCGACGTTTGCAGGCTGAGGCGTCAGCCGCCTGAGGCTTTTTCCGCATCCGGTTTCTCTGCTTCCGGTTTACGCGGTGGTTTAGGCCTGACAAGCGCGTGCGTGTGAATCACCATGGTGGCCTTTTCCATCTCGCCGTCTATCAGCATCGGCACCGCCTTCAAGCTGCGCGTGAGCGCTTCTTCAATCGCAAAGCGATGCTCTTGAGACGGCTTTTGCAGCACCCAGTTGATGACTTCTGACTTGACGCCAGGATGGCCAACGCCGATGCGCAGGCGCCAGTAGTCTGCGCTGCCAAGCTGTGCGTGGATGTCGCGCAGGCCATTGTGGCCCGCATGGCTACCGCCAAATTTCAGTTTGAGCTGGCCCGGCACGATGTCGAGTTCGTCATGCGCAACCAATATTTCCTCGGGCTTGATTTTGAAAAAGCGGGCGAGGGCGCCGACTGATTTGCCTGAGAGATTCATGAATGTGCGAGGCTCCAGCAGCCAAAGCGTTTGGCCTTTCACGGTCGTTCGAGCCAACACGCCGTAATAGCTTTTGTCGAGAACAAGGCTGACTTTCAGCTCGCGAGCCAAAGCGTCGACCCACCAAAAACCCGCGTTGTGCCGCGTGGCTTCGTATTCAGGACCCGGATTGCCTAGGCCAACAAAGAGTTTGATCATGACGTGATAGTGACTTGGGTGTCGGTAGTCGATTGATACGACTGTAACGCGCCTAGGCCCCATGAAAACGGCCCATACCCTCTTGCGAGGATATGGGCCGAGGCCGGTGAGGCTGGCTCTGGAAAAAGCTTACTTCTTAGCGGCTGGCTTAGCTGCTGGTGCTGGCTTGCCTTTGCCGCCTTTGGCGTCCTTGGCGTCAGCCGCTGGTGTCTCTTCAGCCGGGGCTTCTTCGACAATGGCCGTGACCGAAACCAACACGGGGTTGACTTGGCCCTTAGCCACAAACTTCACGCCTTTTGGCAGCGTGATGTCTTTGACGTGCAGTGGCGCGCCTTTTTTCATCTCGCTCAAATCGACGGCGATGAATTCAGGAATGTCAGCAGGGAAACAGGAAATGGTCAGCTCGGTCAGCACGTGGTTGACCAGGCAGTTTTCGGCTTTAACAGCTGGCGAATTTTCTTCACCGCTGTAATGCACAGGCACTTTGATCGTCATGCGTGTGGTGGCTTCAACGCGCTGAAAGTCAATGTGCAAAATCTGCTGTTTAAAGGGGTGCATTTGCAAGTTGCGCAGCAAGACCTTGTGGACATTGCCGGACAGTTCCATCTCGAGGATGGAAGCGTGGAAGGCTTCTTTTTTGATGGCATGGAACAGTGCGTTGTGATCGAGTTCGATCATCGTTGCTGCACCAGTGCCACCATAAACAATACCGGGCGTGCGGCCGGTGATGCGGAGACGGCGGCTCGCACCCGTACCCTGCAATGCGCGCTCAAAAGCGGTGAATTTCATACTATTTCTCCTGAAGAGGCAGGCCGCG
>CANFWV010000003.1 GCA_947450695.1 Comamonadaceae bacterium | reverse complement strand
TGGGTTCGAGCCCCATCAGCCACCCCATGAATTTAAAACCCAGTATCCATTTGGCTTCCAAGCTGGTGTGGGTGCATTAATTAAGCCTCTTGGAGTGATCCTTGAGGCTTTTTTTGTTTGTCGAATTGAGCTGAAATGCAGAGTAGGGCAGAGCAACGGTCACAGCAGCTTCAAAAGTCAGCTGCATTGATGAACAATTGGCAGAGCATTGTTGGTGATGGCTGTTGTCGCGTGGCGAGAGAGCCCCCAGTTCTGAGCTAATCCAAGGCATCTGCAAGGGTAAAACCTGCTGTCCTTGCAGGAACAGCCGGCAAGCATTGCCTATGGTGGGCTGGGCTTGCCTAGGGACTACACAGTGCCACAGTGGAAGCCTTGAGAGCAACAGCAGCGGCCTAAGCCCTGCCTGTGCCAATGGTTTCAAACCTCACTACCCGTTACCTCCCGTCGAGCACCTTTTTCCATCTCATTCAACAACAATGAATGTGCAAGAGGAAAACCAGCTTCTTAATTGCTAATTAACTGGCATCCAAAACTTGCAGGTATCGATAGATACCTTAATAAGCCAGCCCTCAGCTGGCTTTTTTATTGCTTGCTAATGGCGACACCGAAAGAAGAGACTAGGGAGCTGTGATGAAAATCCTCATAAGGCTGATCGTTGTGCTGATCGGCGTCCTGATTTACATCTACTGAAAGTACCTCGAGTTTTAGCCATGGCGATCACCGCTGACAACGTTGGGCACTGCCAGCAGACGATGACGCTTTTCATGCTTCAGTATTTTTGATAGTACTTAATTGGTATGAAACTATTCCCATGGACAACCAGCTACAAAAAGGATTTCATCATGCCCAAACATTGGTTGGTTGGATTTATCTTTTTAGCGCTGTCCCTGTCGTTTAGTACCTTTTCAAAAGCAAGTGTCACTGAGAATTTTCTGTCGGCGTTGGAGTCGGGAAACTTAGATGAGGTGATCCGTCTGCTGGACGAAGGTGCGATCATTAACGCCAAGACTAGGGACGGCCTTACCCCTCTTCATCTCGCTGCGCAGAAGGGGCGCAGGGACGTGGTCAAAATGCTGATCGCCAAGGGGGCAGACGTCAACGCCAAAGCCATGAAGGACGCTACCCCACTTCATTTCGCTGCCGCCTTGGACTTCAAGGAGGTGGCCGAACTGCTGATTGACAAGGGTGCTGACATCAACGCGAGGACAAAGCCTGACTTTTGGACCCCCCTTCATGGAGCAACTTTCTTAGGACCTTTCGCATCACACAACACGGACGTTGCAAAACTACTGATCGAAAAAGGTGCAGACGTTAACGCAAGAACAACTGGTGGCTACACACCACTTTATCATGCTGTTCTCCTTGGCCTGAAGGATGTCGTCAAACTGCTGATCGCCAAGGGTGCAGATGTCAACGCCAAAGATAATAATGGCGATACGCCACTTCATTTCGCTGCCGTTAGTGCAGACAACCAAGAGGTGGCCGAACTGCTAATCGACAAAGGCGCAGACCTCAATGCTAAGAATAAGGATGGCCTCACTCCGTTGGCTCATGCAATAAGAGGCAGAAATGCCGCAGTAGCTGAGGTAATCCGGCGGCATGGCGGAAAATAAATCAAACGGCAGGTTGTCGTCGACGCTCAGTGGATGGAATTGGAACCAGTGAATCCATCCTTTGCAATCCCAAGCCTTTCAAGAGCTCCATAGTTTTTTGAAACCCAAGATGCTCAAGGAAGGTGTCCAAGCTGTAGCGGTTGCTTCAGACCAGTGTGCTCATGGGTTTTCGGGCTGTTTCACGTCTGGAAACGCTGAAATTTCCTATCGCGCGAAATGATGATCAATTCGCTGATCGAAAAACTTCGGTCGAACGGTCGTAGGCGCGGACTGTTGTCTCAAGATTTTTGTGCAGGTCGGGCAGAGCGCCGGTCGCAAAGATGGTGACGAGAAGCGAATACCAGTCATCTTCGCAGAGTCGAGTTACCTGGACTGGGTCGGAGCGACTGTTGAGCAAGCGGAACAGTTGATGCACTTGCCTATGCCGAGTGAGCTAGTGTGGATTGAATCTTTAGTCATCAGTACTGACCACCTAAGTGCTCGAGGATTCAATGCAGCCCTGCGCTTGCTCAGCCGTCTACTAGTATCAAGGCGCCTTGATGTTGCGCTCGCGGATGAGTTTGCCGTACATGTCGTAAGCTGATTTGATCTCCGCGCCAAGGTTGAAGTCGGCTGCATCTGTGCTGGGTCTGAGCATCAGTCCCTCCATGAATGCGATCGTCTTAGGCTGCTTGGAGATGTTGGCAATCTCGGTGGCGATGCGATTCGTTATCTCGGGCGGCAAACCCGCCGGCCCTTCAATGAGATACCAGGTCGGCGGAATGCTGTAAGTGGGGACCACTTCGTTGATGGACGGTACATCGGGGAAGTCAGCCGCACGCTTGGTATCTAGTACCGCCAGCAAGTTCACTTTCCCCGCCTTGCCGAGACTGGCGCCAAGTGTTCCATCGGCAAATGCGTCAATGCGCCCGGCCAGTAAATCGGCCACGTATGCCGAACCGCCTTTGTAGGGGACATGGTTCAGTTTGATACCAGTTGCAGCCATCAATGCTTCGTAGCGAAACTGGGGCGCACTGCCAACGCCAGCGGATGCATAAGAAAGCGTACTGGGTTGGGCTTTGGCCTTGTCCGTGAACTGCTGCATGGTCGTGACGCCAAGAGACTTGCTAGCGCCGAGAAAAGTGATCGGGAAGCCAAGCCGGGCGATCGGCGTGACATCCTTGAGTGTGTCGTACTGCATTTTTTGCATGTGCGGCAGAGCTGCAACTGCAGTGATGATGGTGCCAAGCAAGGTATAGCCATCGGGTGCGGAACCCACCACTTTCATGGCGCCAATCGCACCACCAGCACCGCCTAAATTTTCCACAATGATTTGCTGTCCCAGCGCTTGCGATAGTCGGATTGCGAAGAACCGTTGCACTGCGTCGGCGCTGGCGCCTGCGTCAAAAGGGACGATGAGCCGGATCGGTCGCTTCGTGGGCCAATCGTCCGCAGCGTGGCTTGTTGTCGCCAGAATCATCGCCGCCACGACGGTCGTAAATACTCGCATAAATTTTTTGTTTTGAATCATTTTTTGTCTCCTTGATGTTGGGGTGTTAACGCGGCCGTTTGGGCTCAGTCCTTGTCTTCATTTGCCGGGGTCTGAAAAATCATAAAGTTGTGCTGGGTTGCTCACGAGCAACTTGTGCAATGCAAGCGGGTTGCCGAAGTGCTGCAGCAGATCGACAAGATCGGCATCGTCACTGATTGCATGGCGAGGATTGGGGTGCGGGAAGTCGGTCCCCCACAACACACGGTCAGGTGATGTCCTCATCAACGCTTGTGCGAAAGGCACGCCGTCCATAAAGTCGTCACCCGTTGCAGAGACCCGGTCAGCGCCTGAGAGTTTGACCCAGCAGTTGGGCTGCTTAGCCAGCGCCAGCAGTTGCGTAAACGCAGGCTGATGTAGGCCTACTGCAGCATCAATGCGCCCCATGTGGTCAATGACAAAGGGCACCGGCAATCCGCAAAGGAGTTCGCGCAGCTCTTCGATGTCGGCAGCGTCGAGGTGGATCAACACGTGCCAACCAAGCGGCGCGATCTTATCAACCATGCGGCGGAACTCACCCAGATCAGGACGTGCCTTGAGGTGTTTGACAAAACCGAACCTAATGCCGCGGACTCCGCCCTCGTGCAGCTTCAAAAGTTCAGCATCGCTGACATCTGCATCGACCAATGCGATCCCTCGGTAATTCGCGGGATCGTCCGCGATGGCGTCTAGCGTGACGCGGTTGTCCGTGCCATGGACGATAGGTTGCACCACCACGACTCGTGAAATTCCCAAGCGCTGATGCATCGCGCGCAAAACATGTTTGTCACATTCTTGCGGCGTATAAGTTCGCTGCTCTGCAAACGGATAGCGCTCCAGCGGCCCCCATATGTGGCAATGGGTGTCGCAGGCTCCGGCAGGTAGTTGGAAACCGGGTTTGCGTTGCTGTATGGATGTGATTGGCGCCATCAGGTCACTCGGGCTGGATGTTGGCAATCTGCATGGCCTGTTTGGCTCGGGTAATTTCCTTGGCTAAAAATGTGTGCGCACCGGTTGGCGTCTGGAGTTCGGTAGACGCCATCTGCGCTGCTCGCTTGGTCACATTGGCGATCACGTTCGGGTCTTTGATGGCATTGGCAAGCGCCGTCTGCAGGGATTGGATGATTTCGGCAGGGACGCCGGTAGGAGCCCAAAGACCGTTGAATGTATAGGCAGTGAAGTCCTTCAGTCCGAACTCAATAAAGGTCTCTACGTTCGGCAGTAAAGGCGAGCGTTGATCTGCCGCAAGACCTACGATACGCACTCGCCCTTCGTTGTGCATGTCCATGACCGTGGAGACTTCCGTCAACAACCCATCTACATTGCCGCTCATCAAATCGGGCAGTGCCGATCCGCCGCCTTTGTAGGGCACGTGCTCGATATTCGCCTTGGTCGCAGCCTTAAAAAGTTCAAGGGGAATGTGATTGGCACCTCCGATTCCCGAGGTACCGATATTCAGACCTTTCCCAGACTTGGCCGCATAGGCCAGGAATTCCTTGAGGTTGGTGACGGGTATGTTCTTGCTCACGACCAGCGCCATCGGCACCAGTGACATCAGGCCGACCGCCTGAAAGTCTTTGAGCGGGTCGTAACGCGGTTTACGGAGCATCAGGGGACTGTTGACCATTGAGCCATTCGAGCCCCAGAGCAATGTGTAGCCATCTGCCGGCGAATGCGCTGCGAGGTCCGTCCCAAGACCGCCGCCAGCGCCGCCCTTGTTGTCAACGACGATGCTTTGGTTGAGTGACGCACCCATCAGTGTTTGCACTAGGCGCGCCATGATGTCCCCGTTGCCGCCAGCTGCCAGCGGCACGATCAGACGAATCGGACGCTCAGGGTATTTGGCCCAAACAGCACCTGAGGCTAAGAGCCCAGCGGCTGACACAGTCTGCAATAGTTGTCGGCGTGAAATCATTTTTTGTCTCCTTGCTTTGCCCTAAGTCTTTGCTGTGCAGCTAAACCTTGAACCTTGCCACAGCCTCTAAATCGAATGCATAACCCCAGCCCGCTGCGGTTGGTACGGCGGCTTGGCCGTTGGCGTCCGGAGCGAGTGCCTGTGTGTACAGCGTCGCAAACCAAGGCATGTATTCCAGATACTTCACGTTGGGCATCGTTGCGGCCAGCGACAAGCTCATCTCGCTGAACAGATGCAGTGACACGGGGATGCCACTCAATTCAGCGCAGTGAACCACCTTGATCAGTTCCGTTGGGCCGCCCATGCGCTGCAGGTCTGGCATCAAGATGTCGGCCGCGCCGGCACGCATCATGTCGAGAATGCCGCGGCGCATGTATTCGTTTTCGCCACTGGCGATCGGTGTGTCGAGGGCCTGTGCAACCTTGGCCGATGCTTCATGGTCATGGTAGGGCACAGGCTCTTCGATCCATGCCAACTGAAATTCTTCAAGCATGCGGCCGAGCCGGATGGCTTGCGGCGCGGTGAATTGCTGGTTGCAGTCGGTCATGAGTGTGGTCTCAAAGCCAATCGCTTCACGCACCGCCGCAACCCTTGCGCGGTCTTCAGCGGGATTCACCTTGCCGAGTGACATCTTCATGGCCTTGAAGCCTTGCTTCAGAAAACCCGCTGCCTCTTCCTGCAGTTCATCGATTGAGGAGGACAGTCGCAATCCACCGCTGCGGTAAACGGCAAGCGAGGTGTGGCAGCGCCCCAGCAGACTCGACACATTGCGACCCGCGCTTTTACCTTTTAAATCCCACATCGCCATGTCCAGCCCAGCGAGTGCCACCATGGTGGCCCCGCCGTGACCGAGGAAGCCAAGGTCGGCGTAAGCCCGCAGCCAGAAGGCCGCACTTTCATCAGGGTTCACGCCGATGACCAAAGGCGCCAGACTTTGCAGCATGGCGTGGAGTGCGGGCAGACGATGTCCATTGAGCGTGAAGACAAGTCCCTCGCCAATGGCGCCTTCATCTGTTTCAAGAAAGACCAGGATGCAGTCGATCGACTGGATGGTCATACGACCGCTCGGGATCGGTTTGGCCAGGGGCAGCTTGACGACTTCAGTATGGAGGCGAGTGATTTTCATGGGCTTGGGTTCTTAATGGTGGGTCGGCTGCAAGTTGGCCATCATCTTTTGCAGATAAATGTCATTGCGGGAAATCATGGCCTCGACGATGGCCGCGGCGCCATTGGCGTCCTTTGCTTCGATGCGTAGCAGCAGAGCTTCGTGAAACGGCAAGCTGGTCTGCGCATTGTCTGGATGCTGGACCGAAATCGAGAAGCTCAACTTCAAGATTTGAATCAGTGCACTTTGCAATTGACCTAGAAATTGATTGTGTGATGCCGTTAGGACAGCGCTGTGAAAGTTTGCGTCAGCGGTGATGTAGTCCCCGCGGCCCGCCACCGCTTCGACCATTTCTGCATAGGCTTGTCGTATAGCGAGCAAGTCCGTAGGATTCGCACGTTCAGCAGCGAGGCGTGCCGCTTGGGGTTCAATGATCCGGCGCAACTCGATCAGATCGGCGATGAGCTTGGGGCTGAACTGCCCACTGGCGTGCCAAGACAGCACGTCTGGATCAAGCATTCGCCATTGCTCAAGTGGTTGCACCCGGGTGCCGATGCTGGGGCCCACGGTCACAAGGCCCTTTGCACACAGTGACTTGATGGCTTCACGCACCACCACCCGACTGACGCCAAAACTCTCACAAAGGAGCGGCTCCGACGGTAACGCCGCACCCGGCGCCACGCTACCCGAGACTATTTGCCGACCCAGTTCGTCGAGCACTTGTCCGTACAGATTTTTGTAATGCGCCATCGTGTCCAATCAAGGAAAGATCGCATGGTATCAACATGTGATGATGGTGGCAAGCCTAATTGGCCGGCATTTGCTTTTGCTTTTGTTCTGAGATCCCGTAGGGAGTCATTTTCTGAAATTTAACTCCTGCCACGACGTGTGTGATGCGGGGCATTGACTAATGGTTAATCCTAGTTTTATGCATGATTCTTAACTTTAGAATCCTCGTCACAAGGAGCATATAAATGAAAATTTTAAATTTAAGAAGTGCGATTTTATTGTTGACCCTATCTGTCGGTCTAGTCGCAGTAAAGGTCAATGCTCAGACTAGCAGGGACTTGGTCAATGACAGTAAGTCAACTGATGACGTGCTGGTCTATGGTATGGGGTACAACGCACAGCGTTTTAGTCCATTAACCAAAATTAACAAGAGTAATATTAAAAAATTAGTGCCAATTTGGTCTTATTCATTGAATGATAACCGTGGCGCCGAGTCATTTCCAATTATTCATGACGGTATTATTTATGCAACTACTCATAATTCAACTGTTGCGGTTGATGCATTGAGTGGAAAACCAGTTTGGAAAGTATTGCATGATTATCCGCCGGAGACTCTCAGGGTCGTTTGTTGCGGAATCGTGAATCGCGGCGCAGCAATTTACGAAGGCAAGGTCATCAGATCATTAATGAACAACATCGTCATGGCCATGGATGCAAAGACGGGTAAAGAACTATGGAGTACGGCCTCACCTGCACCCGCTACGATTGAAAATGGTTATGCGATGACAGGGGCACCCTTGGTAGTAGGTGGCGTTGCCATCGTGGGTGTCGCAGGGGCTGAGTATGGACATCGCGGTTTTATCGAAGGCTATGACGCTAATACAGGTAAACATCTTTGGCGACATTACAACGTTCCCGCAGCGGGCGAAAAAGGGGCGGAAACTTGGGATAAGGAGTCAAATATAACTGGTGGAGGTAGTTCCTGGGTAACCGGAAGTTATGACCCAGAATTGGACTTGGTGTATTGGGGTGTTGGTAATCCTTCCCCTTGGAACCCCAGAGGCCGCAAGGGGGATAACCTCTATACAAATTCTATCGTCGCATTAAAGCCAAAAACTGGTGAGTTGGTTTGGCATTATCAAACATCTCCTAACGATCCGTTTGACTACGATGCAGTTCAAACACCGATCCAAGCCACACTGAAAGTCAATGGAAAATCGCAGAAAGTGGTAATGCAGGCGAACAGAAGTGGATTTTTGTACGTATTGGATGCTGCAAATGGAAAGCTCTTAGCCGCAAACCCATTTGAAAAAGTTAATTGGGCTGATGGAATAGATATGACAACGGGGCGTCCTATTTATAACGATGTCTTCAAAGGCGCCATAGAAGGTCGCAACGTCACAGTTTGGCCATCCACATCCGGTGGTATAAATTGGCAACATATTTCATTTAGTCCTGTAACTCAGAAGTTATATATGAATACCCTTCATATTGGCATGATCTATGAAGCACCGGAGCCAGAGAAGTATGTCCCCGGCAAGCCTTCTGGTCCCGGCTCTGTGAAAAGAACCACGGTTTTTGACGATCCTAACGTGAGAGGTCATTTGAAAGCGGTGGACCCAATGACCGGTAAAACTTCATGGGCGGTTCCATTTAAAAGCCCAAATTGGTCTTCAACCTTGGTAACTCAATCAAATTTAGTTTTTACAGGATTGATGACCGGCGAGTTCCAAGCCTATGACGCTAATAATGGTAAGTTACTGTGGAGTTTTCAAACATCCTCTGGAATGTTATCTCAGCCTATTACATGGCAGAAAAATGGTCGTCAATACGTGACTGTTTTGAGTGGCATGGGGGGGCTTTATGCGTTGCGAGCAGCTGACCCCAATTTAAAGGACGTGCCTGCGGGTGCATCCTTGTGGACGTTTGCACTAATTGGTAAATAAATACTATAAAAATAAAGCTCGCATATAAAAATTCGGGCTTTTGAGAATTGTATTCAATTATTATTCAAATAGAGTATTTTAAAGAGGTGCTTGACATTTGATTTTATGTATAAAAATTATTTTAAAACGTGTAAATATTATTTGCTGGGCCTGATTTTAGTTTTATTTTTTTCTTGGTGTGAGGCTGCAGTAGTTTGCGATTTTGAAGCAGTCAAGAAAGAAATTGATCAAGTAACAAATTCCCAGTTGATGATCGGACAAGATTTTAGGCGAAAGGTTCGTGAAGGTTGGGACTCGGTCAAAGTTTTAACTGATTTGGCATCGGGTGAGATGAGAAAACCTATTGATATTTGTCGTTACGAGGTTATTGAATATTTAACAAAAATAGGATTTCCTCCTGCACATTGAATAAAGATAAATAGATGAAATTAAGACATTTGGTGGTTATTTGGGTCTTGGCACTGATATTCATGACCGCAGTTCATGCGCAAGATAAGATCAAAGTTGAGAAGGGAGAAAAAATCTACAACAATTATTGTGAGACATGCCATGGTGAGAATTTAGTCAATTCTGGTCAGAGCTTTGATCTTCGTCGACTGAAGGTCGGCGAGCGCCCACGGTTTGAGAGTTCTGTACAAAATGGTAAAGGTCAAATGCCTCCGTGGCGCGGAGTCATCACCGATTTTGATATGGATTTTATTTGGGCCTATATTCGCACCAAAGCCAACGATCGTTGAGGAAAAATCCTACTTAGAGGAATATTCGCTACCCATCGTTATTGACCTGTCTAGCCATCGGTAGAATCAATTCAGCAGGGGAATTGATTTGTAGTCGGCCCCTTTGGGGACTGACTTGAGAAAGGCGTAGATGTCGGCTAAGTCTTCCTTCGATAGAATTTTCTCGGAGTAGGGTGGCATGGCACCGTTGGTATGGCGAACAAAGACGGCGATGTATTCATATGGCTTTGGGTCGGGTGCCAATTTTGGCCCTGTGACGCCGCCTTGACCGACAAAGCCGTGACATTGCCAGCAACCGTTTTTCACAAAAGTCTCCTTCCCTTTTTCGGCAGATTGCGCCCAAGACAAGGCCGGCGCACTCAGCAGACTTGCGGTGATAAAAAATGGTGACCATAAAGCTGAAAATTTCATGGAGTGATTTCCTTCTTCAACGCGGTTGCGTCCAGACGTTGAGCAAAGCGGGATGGCCCGACTGGACCACTGCAACGGCTTCTTTGAGTGCACTTTTGAGCTGAGCCGGGTCTTTGATGGGGCCTTTGGCCCACCAGCCCATTGACTCGGCCAGCTTATGGAATTCAATGTCAGGCTTTTGGAGGCTGGTCCCCACCGGACCCATATCGCCGCCCAGATTGACTTTGCGGTTGCGAAAATTGGCCAAGCGTTGTACGTGCATGACTTCTTGGTGATAGCCTCGGTTGTTATGCATCACGGAGAGCAAGGGGATTTTGTGCTTTGCGGCAGTCCACAGCACGCCCGGCGCATACATCAAATCGCCGTCCGACTGAATTGACACCGAGAACCGGCCAAGATCTTTGTTGGCCAGCGCTGCACCCACCGAGGCTGGCGCACCATAACCCACGCCATAGCCACCAGAACGCCCGAGCCACTGGTGGTGTTTTTCCATCGGCCATAACCGCGTTGGCCAGTTACTGACATTGCCTTCAGATGCCACCAAAGACCAATCCAGATGCTTGATGGCGTCGAACGTTTCCATCACCAGACGCGCGGTGCTGATGGGGCTGGCGTTCCAGCCCAAAGCTGCGGCCGTTCGGTTGCGGACCATATTTTCTTCCCAGGCTTTTTTGGCGGCGTCAGCACGTTTGGCAATGATGGCTTTGCGGTCGTTCGGAATGGCCGAGCGAACCGCTTCAATGAGCGCTGGCAAGGTGGCTTGGGCATCGGCCGCCATTTGTACATCCACCACTTGGAAGCGCTGAAAGTCTTGGTAATTGGCTTTGGTGTTCAGCTCGACCGCGTTGATGCTGATAAGTTTGGTTTGGGGTTTGATGCGGCTGGTTTGCACGCCATCGCCCCCTTCCGCGTTGTTGTCGGTATAGGCATTGACGGTGCCCCAAAAGTCCGACAGTTCAAGGCCGATGATCACGTCGGCATCAGCGACTGCGCCCAGGCCGCTGCTGAGGTAGTGGGTTGTCGGGAAATTCATCCGGCTGCCCTGATCGATCACCTTTGCCTGCAGCAACTCGGCCAGTTCCACCAACAGCGCAATACCTGCTGGGGTGCGTGCTGTGCGGTCTGCCACGATGACCGGATTGACTGCATTGGCCAGCAATTTAGCGGCTTCTTTAACCGCCCCGCTATCGCCCTGCGGGGGTGAGGTCGGCACATAGCGCGGGATATAGGGCATCTTCCCGGCATGCGCATGCATCGGTGCCATTTGCAGGGCCGCATCTAGAGAAATAGCAACAGGGCCGTAGGGCGGCGTCATCGCAATTTTGTAGGCCCGCACGAATGACTGGGAAAAGTGCTGCAGTGAAACCGGTGTGTCATCCCATTTGGTGTAGTCGCGCACCATGGCATTGATGTCTTGCGCGGCGTGAAATGTGGGTACGCCAGGCGGACGATAGGCTGCGTCTAAGTCGTTGCCACCGACGATGATCACTGGCACCCGGTCGCACCAGGCGTTGTAGATTCCCATCGACGCGTGCTGCAACCCGACCGTGCCATGGACCAAGGTTAGCAGCGGCTTACCGGCGATTTTGAAATAGCCATGGGCCATGCCAACTGCAGATTCTTCATGCAGGCAGGTTAGAAATTCCGGTTTGGTGTTGCCGCCGTAATCGATCAATGACTCGTGCAAAGCGCGAAAACTGGAGGCGCAGTTTGAGGGCAGGAATGGGATGTCGAGCGACTTGATCACGTCTACCATGAAGTCCGAGCCGGGGATGCCTTGCGCATGGCCCAAATCAGCTGGAACGCCGGTCTCGGCGGCGGCACCTTGTGCCGAAGGGGGTAGTGCCGAAGGTTTCGCTGATGTGCTGTTGGCGGAATCTGGGCCGGCAGCCTGGACGGTGGTCAGCAGGGTTGCCGCGCTGGAGGCGACAACGCCACCGAGAAAACTTCTGCGCCCCACGGTTGAGGCTGGGTTTTTCTTTTCCATTTTTTGCTCCAGAAGATTGGCGGGACAGCTTCAGATCGTAGGGGAAGGTCTTGGAAATTGACTAGGGGAAATTCCGGAGCACGAGCCCAAGTTCGAGCTCTTTACAACGTGTTGGGGAGTTTTTACCCTTCAGTTGCTGTCAATAAAAAAACAATTCTCAATTAAACGAAGTAATTTGTATGATCAATACGTATAAATTAAAATTTAAAATGTAATAAAAATGAATGTAAAAAAGATCTATGCTTGAAGCCGTTGCAATCGTTCTAATCATCCTTTGGGCCCTCGGCATGGTGTCTTCTTACACCATAGGGGGATTTATTCACATTTTGTTGGTGATCGCAGTGGTTGTGGTCTTGATACGTGTGATTCGCGGTCGTCCTCCCCTTTAACAGGAGCTGAGCATGAACACCCTCAAATTCGTAGCTATTCTTCTCATCATTGGCGGAGCCCTTGGCGCTGCTTATGGCGGTTTTGATTACACCAAGGAGACCCACAAGGCCAATATTGGGCCGCTTCAACTTCAAGTTAAAGAGCAGGAGCGCGTGAATATCCCCATGTGGGCAGGTCTTGGCACGGTGGGTATCGGTCTATTGCTGCTCCTCATCGGTTCAAGCAAGAAGTGAATATGACTGACACCGCTTTAGGTTGATAGCAGTTCATATGACCGACCCGAGGCACACACTGGTGCTGAACGACCATGAATTGATCCTGATCAGGGACGCTTTGTCACTGATGATTCGGCACTGCGCTGAGGAAATCGACAAAGGCTCAGAAGAGCCATTTTATTTTTGCCAAGAAGAGGCAGAAAAAATCTTGGAGCGCCTTAGGTTTAACGACACGCTGTAGCGTTTTAAGTCTAGATTGAGCCATTAATTTTTAAAGGAAAAGTACATGACCCCCTTCAAAATAGCCGTCGTTGTTGGCAGTTTGCGCAAAGACTCGATCAACCAAAAATTGGCACTGGCGCTGGCCAAACTGGCACCGTCTGATGCTGTGTTCGAGCCGCTGCGCATTGATGACTTGCCGCTCTATAACCAAGATGATGACGGCCAGCCCTCGGAGCCTGTCAAGCGCATGAAGGTTCAGGTTGCGGCCTCACACGGTTTGCTGTTCATCACGCCCGAATACAACAGGTCGATCCCTGGTGTGTTGAAAAATGCACTGGACCATGGGTCGCGTCCGTATGGCAAAAGTGTTTGGAATGGCAAGCCAGCCGGTGTGATGGGTGCATCGATGGGCCCAATAGGCACGGCGATGGCGCAGCAGCATTTGCGTAACATTCTCGCGTACCTCAACATGCCCACGCTGGGTCAGCCGGAGGCATTTATCCACCACAAGGACGGCCTGTATGACGCGGCTGGCAACATCGGCCCTGATAGCGCGAAGTTCTTGCAGGGCTGGGTTGACCACTATGTGGCGTTTGTCAAAAAGAACCTCTGACCCGTTACAAAAACATCCTAAAAGCCACCTGCGCAGGTGGCTTTTTTTATCGCCTTTGGCCAATTTACCCATTGACCCTATGACTTCAAAGCAGATCCTGATTTTTGCCATTCTGGCAGCCACAGTGCTGATGTTTTTGTGGGGCCGCTGGCGCCATGACATGGTCGCTGTTGGGGCGCTGCTGGCTTGTGTGCTCGGCGGGCTGATTGTGCCGGCCGATGCCTTCACTGGTTTTGCCAATCCCGCGGTGATCTCGGTGGTGTGCGTGTTGATCTTGAGTCGCGGCCTGCAACTGTCCGGTGCGGTCGATGTCTTGGTCCGTTGGACCCTACCCAAAAAGGCTGGCCCAACCTTGAGCTTGGCCGCGTTGGTCGGTCTAGGCGCGGTGCTGTCGGGCTTCATGAACAACGTCGGCGCCATGGCGCTACTGATGCCCGTCGCCATTCAACTGGCCGGCCGGCTCGAACTGCCGCCCGGTCGTGTGTTGATGCCTTTGGCCTTCGGCACCATTCTGGGCGGCATGACAACCCTCATAGGCACGCCGCCGAATCTGATCGTTTCTGGTTTTCGGGCTCAGAATGGCGCCGGCAGTTTTGGCATGTTTGACTTTACGCCGGTCGGCTTGGCCGTTGCCGTTGCAGGCGTGGCTTTTGTGGCAGTCGCTTGGCGTTTGGTGCCGGCGCGTAAACAACAGGGTGCGGCCGACTTTGAAACCGGTGCCTACCGGACCGAAGTCCGCGTGCTGCCCGACAGCAAGGCCGCCGGCATGATGATGAACGACCTTGAGATGGCGCTGGACGAGGCTGATGCGCTGGTGTTCGGCGTGGTTCGCCATGATCGGCACCTGACCGCGCCGCAAGCCGGGTGGCTGGTGCTGGCGGGTGACATTTTGATCATTGAGGCTGATGTGGCGACGCTGGGCACAGTGCTCTCGGGGCTGGGCCTGAAACTTGAAGAAGCGGTCACACCGGATCCAGCACTGGTGGAGAAGGAGCGAGTTGTGGACGGCGTAGTCAAGAGCGTCGTAAAGAGCGACTCTAAGGCGGACGACAAAGAAGCGAAAGAAGCCAAGGCCCCACCTTCGGACGACATCGAGTTGATGGAATTGGCGGTGCTGCCGATGTCGGCCATCGCCGGCTTGTCGGCCAAAGAGATGCGACTGCGCATGCGCTACGGACTGAACCTGCTGGCCGTGTCGCGTGAGGGTACGCGCTCAAAAGCCAGGCTGAGCAGCCTGACGATTGAGCCCGGCGACCTGTTGTTGATGCAGGGCTCTAGCGAGGCGCTGGCCGAATTTTCAGCCGACTCCGGCTGCGTCCCACTGGCCGAGCGTGAATTGCACATGCCCAACAACAGAAAGGCGGTGATGGCCAGCGCGATCATGGCGCTCTCCGTTGGCGCTGCCGCCTTCGGCCTGTTGCCGGCGGCGATTTCTTTTGCGCTTGGTGTGTTGGCGACGATGGTGCTACGGACCGTCCCACTGAGAGCCGTGTACGACGCGATTGATTGGCCGGTCGTGGTGTTGTTGGGTGCGCTGATTCCGGTGGCCGGTGCGATGGAAACGACTGGCACGGCCGATCTGATCGCCCGTTTCTTGCTTGACAGCGTTGCTCAAGGCAATGCTGTCATCGGACTTGTGCTGATTTTGGTGGTCACGATGTGTCTGTCAGACCTGATGAACAATGCAGCCACGGCAGCTGTGATGTGTCCTATCGCCATTGGGACTGCCAGCGCGTTAGGGGTTCATGTCGACCCCTTCTTGATGGCGGTGGCGATTGGTGCGTCTTGCGCTTTCTTGACGCCGATCGGTCATCAGAACAACACATTGATTCTGGGACCCGGCGGTTTTCGTTTTGCCGACTATTGGCGGCTGGGTCTGCCGCTGGAACTACTGGTGATCGTTGTCGGTGTGCCGCTGCTGCTGTGGGTTTGGCCGCTTTGAGGGTTGAGACAACCGGGAATGCACGGTGCCCAACACCCTGGTTGAGCCCCGTGCGAACGTCCGATTACTTGCCGGTTTTCGGTGGACGACCACCACTCTTCACGCATTCATCCATGGTCTTGTACGCGGTGAAGTTGGTGGTTTGCTTGTAGCTAGCGCTGGTCTTGTCGTGACAAATGCTGGTCTTTGATTTTTTGACGGCAGGCTCATCAGTCGCTTTGGCTGTGGCTGCCGCAGGTGCCGCTGGCGTAGCAGGCGTAGCAGGCGTGGCCGCAGCAGGCTTCGCTGGCGCTGCGGGGGCTGTTGTTGCCGCAGGTGCCGTTTTAGGGGCAGTCGTTGTTTGTGCCGATGCCACAAACCCGGCCGTTGCAAGCAGCGCAAAAATCAGAGTGTTCTTCAACATGAGTGTCTCCAAAAGCATGGCAAAAAGGCCACGTTGATTCAACGCTGCCAGGCCCACTTGGTTGACGCGCGCTTTTCTGGCGTCAATAGCGGAGCCGGTGGGGTGTCAGTTTCTTTGATGTTCGGTAAAAAAGAAATGCCTGTTCTGTTCACCAGTTCTGCGTAGCTGATTGGGGCTGAGGCTTGCGTTGTGTTCGCATTTTCTTGCCAATAGGCCCAGGCTTTGTTTTTCTGCTCGTCATAGACCAGCTTGAACAGGTACTTCGGAACGCGGACCTGTCCGGGACCAATGCCGGGACTCAAGGCGATGCTGGGCACATACACAGGGCCGGTGATGACATACACATCGCCAGTCGCACGGGATGCATATTGTCGCGTCGTTGCTTCAACGGTTTTGGCCCACACGCCCCGGTTGTGTTCAGGCGCTTGGGGCACCATGTTGGCCAGCGAAAAACTTTGCGCCATGGCCTGGGCTGTTGGCATGTCACCCGCAGGCGCCATGTGACCGCGATCGTAGCCGCTGCCTTTGTAGTCCTCTAGCGTGGCGCGCTCTGCAGACCGAAGTCGTGCATCAGCAAAAAACCGATTGGTGCGCTTTTCATGCGTATCAGCGATGCTGGCTTTGTTGAGCTTCTCGGCGACGAACACGGGGGTTTTGCTTTCTCCTGAATGCAAGAGAGCAAAGGCGTCGAAGCAAAGCGTGCGGTGTGTCGGGTGCTTTTCAATGATGGGTGCGGTTCGGTGTGCAAAAAACTGTGGGCAGGCGGCGAAGTCTTCTGCTGCATGGCTGTGGGTGGCTGTTCCGATGGCCAAGAGGTAAGCGAGCGGTGAAGCTGCTGCCGAGGGTGGAAAAAGTCGCATTTGTAATCAAATAAATCATTTTTATGAGTGATTAGATTGTTACTGGCATTTCCCTTCAATTTTCAGGCATTCGACTGACATTTCTCTTGGCGACTGCAGAGAAGAGGTCGCCACAACATAATCAACCTACAAAAATTTCAACCAGGAAAATGTTTTGACCCAGTCTGATTCACAAACCTACATACCACCCAAAGTCTGGACTTTTGACAGCGAAAACGGTGGAAAATTCGCCAATATCAACCGGCCAGTGGCAGGGCCCACGCATGAGCAGGTGTTGCCACGCGGCAAGCACCCGTTTCAGCTGTATTCATTGGCGACGCCAAATGGTGTCAAAGTCACCGTCATGCTCGAAGAGTTGCTCGAGCTTGGCTTCAGCGCGGCGGAGTACGACGCTTGGCTCATCCGCATTCAGAAGGGCGATCAATTCGGCAGTGGTTTTGTCGAGGTCAACCCAAATTCCAAAATTCCGGCGCTGATGGATTACAGCGGGTCCAAGCCGGTGAGGGTCTTCGAATCCGGGGCGATTTTGATGTATCTGGCAGAGAAGTTTGGTGTGCTGTTGCCGACTGAAGCGGCTGCCCGCGCGGAATGCCTGTCATGGTTGTTTTGGCAGATGGGCAGCGCGCCCTATTTGGGCGGTGGTTTTGGTCATTTCTACGCCTACGCACCGACAAAAATGGAATACCCCATCAACCGTTTTTCGATGGAAGCCAAGCGTGAGTTGGACGTGCTCAACAGACGACTAGCCAAGAGTCATTATGTGGGCGGAGACGACTACACCATCGCCGACATCGCGATTTGGCCTTGGTACGGGGGTCTGGTCTTAGGGCAGCTTTACGATGCGGCTGAATTTTTGCAAGTGCACGAGTACACGCATGTCGTTCGCTGGGCCAACGAGATTGCCAAACGTCCTGCCGTGATCCGCGGCCGCATGGTCAATCGAGTGATGGGACCTTTAGAGTCACAGCTGCATGAGCGTCACGACGCCAGTGACTTCGACACGCAAACGCAAGACAAGTTGGTGCCAGCATCAACCTGAGGGCGTAAAAATGTGTTTTTCATTTGGTTGATTGACCTGAGTTCAGTTGAATGTTTGAATCCAGCAGTTGATTTCTTTGCTGTGATTCGTGATATTTTTCTGAACTCTATTGAGATACAAGCCTGTATCGAACCAAGATGAAAAAAAGCGCTCAATTCCTTCGTTCCGTCGGATTTTTTGTGACGGCGGCAGTCTGTGTTCTCTCCACAGTTGGCGCACAAACATTTCCGACGCATCCCATCACCATCGTGGTGCCGTTCCCTCCGGGCGGGCCCACCGACAGCAGTGCTCGGCTAGTCGGCAAGTCCTTGGGCAGCATACTCAAACAGGCCGTTGTCATTGAAAACAGGCCGGGCGCCGGTGGAACCACGGGCTCGACCTATGTGGCGCGTGGAACAGCCGACGGCTACACGCTTCTTTGGGGCAGTACGAGCAGCCTTGGCGTCGCGCCCACCCTGTATCCCAAACTCGGCTACGCACCGCTGACGTCATTTGCCCCTCTGGGTATGGTCGCACGCAGCCCGATTATTTTGGCCGGTCGCGGTGATATGGCCGCCAACACGCTCAAGGAATTTATCGCTTTGAGTCGTGAGAAAAAGCTGTCTTATGGTTCGGCCGGTAGCGGCTCCATCAACCATCTTGTGGGTGAATGGTTTAAGAACGAAGCAAACGTCGATATGCTGCACGTTCCTTACAAGGGTGGCCTGCCCGCATTGAATGATCTGCTGGGTGGCCAGATCGACATGGTGTTCGAAACCATCCCGACGGTCAGTCCTTTCCTGAAATCCGAACGTCTCAAGGTGCTGGCCACGGCAGGGCGGTCCCGGTCTTCACTGCTGCCCAACGTTCCGACTGTCAGGGAGGTCATCGGCGGTAACTTCGAGGCCTATTCATGGGTTGGCTTGGTGGCACCCGCCAACACACCACCAGAAACTTTGAAGATATTGTCAGACGCCATGCGGACCGCTGAAAACGATCCATCGCTGCAGGCTGAAATTGCCGCGACCGGACTTGAGCCGGTCAAAAGCTCGCCTGAAAAATTCAGGCAAGACATTGAGTCCGAGCTCGGCAAATGGACGCGTTTGGTGCTCAAAGTCAAGCCGACGGTGGACTGAAGTCCTCTGTTTTCAAGCAACTAGCAAACAACAAGCAAGTCACAGAGATACATGAAAATAACCATCATTGGCGCCGGTTTAGGTGGCCTCGCAGCGGGGTTGGCGCTTCTTGAAAAAGGCTTTGACGTCACTATTTTGGAGCAGGCGGCTGAACTCAAAGAGATCGGTGCTGGCGTACAACTGGGCCCCAATGCGACGGGCGTGCTTTTCCGATTGGGGCTTGGTGATGCGCTTGAAAAGATCGCCTCGGAGCCGATTGGCAAACGTGTCCGTCTCTGGAATACCGGCCAGATATGGCCTTTGTTTGATCTCGGGAGTGTTTCACGCGAGGCCTACGGTTATCCGTACTTGACGGTGCATCGTGCCGATCTGCTTCAAGTGCTTGCCGATGGCGTTCGCCGCTTAAAGAGCGATGCGATTCGCTTGGGCGTCAAGGTCAGCGGTCTGGCACAACATGAGCGCGGCGTCACCCTCCAAACAAGCCATGGTGAAGTCATTGAATCCGGTTTGGTCGTGGGCGCGGATGGTGTTCACTCCAAGGTCAGGGAGGCACTCTTTGGACTGGATGCACCGCGTTACTCGGGTGTGATGGCCTGGCGCGGGGTGATTGAGGCGTCTGCGTTGCCAGCGCACATGCGCGAGCTCTATGGCTCAAACTGGGTCGGCCCCGGCGCTCATGTGGTGCAGTACCCGCTGCGCAATGGCGAGCTCGTCAATTTCGTGGGGGCTGTTGAGGCCAATCGTTGGGATGTCGAGTCATGGTCGGAGAAAGGCTCGCACGACGAATGCCTGAACGACTTCAAAGGTTGGCACGAAGACGTGCAGACCCTGATCAAGGCCATCAAGATCCCGTACAAATGGGTATTGATGGTGCGCGATCCGATGCCCCAATGGAGTCAAGGCTGTGTGACCCTCCTTGGGGATGCGTGCCATCCGACCTTGCCATTTCTGGCGCAGGGGGCGGCCATGGCCATTGAAGATGGTTACATTCTGGCGCGCGCTCTGGAGAAATATTCGCAGGCTCCGACCGTCGCTTTCGAGCGTTATGAACAGGCCCGTCAAGAACGGACTGCGCGCGTTGTTGTTGGCTCTGCGGCCAATACCAAGCGGTTCCACAACCCCGCATTGGCGCATGCAGAGGGGGCGGCGGATTACGTGAGTCGGGAGTGGAATGAAGCGCGCGTCAAGGAGCGTTATGAATGGCTGTTCAACTACGACATTGACGCGGTGGCGCTTTGACTATGAGCAGCCGGGATGTTTCTCAGATGGGTGACGTACGCAAGCCACCCACGGTGTTTGGTTTGCATCATTTCGCTTGGCGCTGCCGTGATGCGGAAGAAACACGCGCGTTCTATGAAGACTTGCTCGGGTTGCCGCTGATTCACTTGATACGGCTAGACCATGTCCCGAGCACGGGTGAATATTGCCCCTACGTGCATTTGTTTTTTGAGATGGCCGATGGTTCCAGCATCGCCTTCTTTGATTTGGGTGATGGGGAAATGGCACAGCCGTCGGCCAATACACCGGCATGGGTCAACCATATCGCCTTGCGTCTTGGGTCGCTTGAAGAACTTGCCGTTATGAAGCTGCGTCTGGAAACGGCTGGCATCGACGTCGTGGGCATCACTGACCATCAGTTCGTGAAGTCCATTTACTTTTTTGATCCCAACGGGTTTCGTCTTGAATTCACCGTGCCCACGGGAACCAGCGCACAGCACAAAGGCTTTAAGGTGAACGCTAGGCAAGCGCTAGATGAATGGACGCGCGAAAAGTTGGCATCGACTCGCGAGTTCAAGCCTGAAAAATGAAAAAATTAAATGCAACGCATGATCCCCTGCGATGGTCATGGGTCGAATCTGCCAACCAGCCTAGTTGCGATTTTCCGATTCAAAATTTGCCCTTGGGCGTGTTCAGTGTTGACGGACAAAAACGTGCCGGGGTGGCCATCGGCGACAAAATTGTCGATCTGCAGCAAGTGCTGAATGCGAAGCTGATCGATGGCGATGCCGCAATCGCCATCCGCGCGACGGAAGGCGGTCAGTTGAAGGGCTTGATGGCGTTGGGGAACGACTGCGCATCGGCACTGCGCTCGCAACTGTCTGACTTGTTGCGAAGTGACAGTCCCCAGTTGTTGCGCGCGCGTGAACTGGAGCACCAGATCCTGCTGCCGATCGATAGTGTGGCCATGGAACTGCCATGCGAGATTGGTGACTACACAGACTTTTTGACTTCACAGCACCACACTGAGCGGCATGGCCGATTCAAAGGTCTGAAAGACCCGCTGCCACCCGCGTTCAAGTCCTTGCCCGTGGCTTACCACGGCCGCGCATCGTCGATACGCGTTAGCGGCACAGCGGTGACTCGTCCCAACGGGCAGTACAAAGATGCGCAGGGTCAGCTGGCCTTTGGTCCTGCGCCCATGCTGGACTTTGAACTCGAACTCGCCGCATTCGTGGCCCGCGGCAATACCATGAGCGAACCCATCCCCATCCGTGCGGTGCAGGACTATATTTTTGGCTACTGCCTTCTCAATGACTGGTCTGCCAAAAGCATTCAGTGGTGGGAGCAGGTACTTGGCCCTTTCTTGGGTAAAAATTTCATCTCTTCAATTTCTCCGTGGATCGTGACGTCCGAAGCCTTGTTGCCGTTTCGGCTCCCTGCACCGCGTCGCCCGACCAGTGACCCGGTGCCTTTGCCTTATCTGCAAGGTGATGAGGATCAGCGGGCAGGCGGCATCGACATTGAACTCGAAGCCTGGATGTCAACGTCAACACAACGCCATGAGCAGCGTCAGCCAGTGCGTATCACTCACACGCATTTGCAAAATCTCTACTGGACCTTCGGTCAGATGCTGACCCATCACGCCAGCAACGGCTGCAATCTGCGCGCCGGTGACTTGATTGGCAGTGGCACCATTTCCGGTTCGGACGATGCTTCGCGTGCCTGCATCACGGAGTTGACCCATGCGGGTGCAGATCCGCTTGTGTTGGGTGGCGGTGAATGTCGTCTTGCGCTTGAAGACGGTGACGAAATAATTCTCAAGGCCCGAGCAGCGCATGAAGGTGCTGTGTCCATTGGGTTTGGCGAGTGTCGTGGTCGAATTTGTCCTGCCAAGAATTGGCCTGTCTAAATCGGCCCTTCTAAGAGTGAATCATGGCTGACAGACGCTGAGGGTTTCCCCTCTGCAATCCCACTGAAATAAAAAATAACATTTTAAAAATGAACAACACTCAGACCGAACCCCAACTTCTGATCCCTCAACTCAAGCCGTTCTACGACGCCGTCGAACCGCTGTCATGGCTGTTGATACGTCTGACGGTCGGGCTTATGCTGTTGCCGCACGGGATTCCCAAATTGATGGACGGTGTGGCCGCCACTGCTGCTGCTGCGCTGGTGAAGCGCGGCATCGGTGCTGCTGAACCGCTCGCGGTGGTTCTTATCGTCTTGGAAACGGTGGGCGGTTTGTGTATTGCGTTGGGCCTGTTCACACGCTTTTTTGCAGCGGCCATCACCATCGAGATGTTCGTGATCGTCTACAACTACTTCCCGAAATTTGGCTGGACTGGACCCGGTTATGAATACACGCTGATGTGGGGCTTGATCATGTTCGCCGTTGCGTTGCGCGGTGGGGGTCCTTGGTCGCTGGATCGAAAAATCGGCAAGCAGTTGTAGGTTCAATGAAGTTGAAAATGAAAGTGAAAATGAAAATAAGAGACGTCATGATGCATCGTTTCAGTTGCATCCTCGCCAGCACGGTTGTCGCGCTGTTGCCAGCATTGGCCTTGGCGCAAAGCTGGAGTCCGACCAAGACGATTACCTTTGTGGTGCCGGTGGCACCAGGCTCCAGCAATGACTTGATTGCCCGCATGCTGTCAGAGCGCTTGCCTGCCAAACTGGGCCAAGCCGTTATCGTTGACAACCGCCCCGGGGCCAGCGGTCTGGTCGGTGCGGCCAGCGTGGCGCGATCGGCACCGGACGGCCACACCATCGTGATTGTCCCCAGCGACGTCTACATGGCACCCATTCTCACGCCCAAGGCTGGCGGTGCAAACTTCGATGTCATCAAGGACTTCACGCCCATCCTCACCGCCGGCTCCGCGCCCGTGCTGATCGTGGTCAGCCCGTCTATCAACGTCAAAACACCGCAAGAGCTGGTGGCTTACCTGAAGAAAAACGGGCCGACGAGTTATGGCAGCCCTGGCACGGGTTCGCCCATGAATATCGCAGGGGAAATGTTCAAGCGCTCAACCGGAACGCAGTTGAACCATGTGCCTTACCGTGGCGTTTCGCCCGCCGTCAATGCCGTCTTGTCCGGTGAATTGCCAATGTCGATTGTTTCCCTTGCTGGTGCGGCTCCGCACATTGCCGTCGGTAAGCTGCTGCCGGTGGCATTGGTTGAAAAACAGCGCTCCGAATTGATTCCCAACCTGCACACGCTGACCGAGTCAGGCATTCCCGGTGTTGAGACCACGGTGTTCTTCCAAATTCTGGCGCCCGCCGGCACACCCGCGCCTGTAATTCAGCGCCTGAATGCTGAGATCAATGCCATCTTGACGACGCCCGACTTCAAGGAACGCCTGCGCACGATGGGCGTGCAGCCTGCCGGGGGCACGTCTGCCGATGCCGCCAAACTGGCGCGAGACACCTACGCGCGCAACCAGCAGCTGGTCAAGGAACTGCACATCGTCGCTGAATAAGCCGCCAATATGTGGCGGGCGAGGGAAGCAGGTAGACTGTGTTTTTATACAGTTAATGCATCATGCTTTCCTCTCGACTTGAACCCTCTCTCGACCAAACGCCACAGCCTTTAGCGCCCAGCTTGCCAGCCGTCCAGCTGCGGCTGATCAGCCACCGGCTGTCGGCCGGTTTCCCTTCGCCCGCTGCGGACTACACCGAAGAGGCGCTCAACCTCAACGACTACTTGGTGCGCAACAAACCGGCGACCTTCATGTTCACTGTCAAGGGTGACTCGATGACACACGCTGGCATCCATCACGAAGACAAGGTGGTGGTTGACCGGTCACTCACGCCGCAGTCGGGCGACATCGTGGTGGCCGTGGTCAACAGCGACTACACCATCAAACGGCTGCGCTATCGGCAAGGCCAGCCTGAACTCTGGCCAGAAAACCCGAGCTACTCGCCCATCACGTTTGCAGAAGGCGCTGAGCTCGAAGTCTGGGGTGTTGTCGTTGGCGTGGTGCGACGCCTCACCACGCGGGGCTGAGCGTGCCCACACCTGTTATAGATCCACATATAGCGCCGTATATAGCGCCGCAGTTCGCGTTGGTCGACGTCAACAACTTTTACGTCTCCTGTGAGCGGGTTTTTCAGCCCAAGCTCGAAGGCGTGCCTATAGTGGTGCTGTCCAATAACGACGGTTGCGCCGTGGCGCGCAGCGCTGAGGTCAAGGCCTTGGGCGTGAAGATGGGCACACCCTGGTTCAAGATGAAAGACTTGGCAGCCGAGCACGGTATTCAGGCGCTCTCGTCCAACTACACGCTGTATGGCGACATGAGCAACCGCGTCGTCAGCATCTTGCGCGACTTCGCCCCCGACATCGAGGTCTACAGCATCGACGAAAGTTTCTTACGCGTGGAGTCTGTGCTGCGGCATTACGGCGGTGGCTTGGCCATGGGGCAGCTCATGCGACGGCGCATTCGGCAATGGACGGGGCTGCCCGTGTGTGCCGGTCTGGGTCCGACCAAAACCTTGGCCAAGCTGGCCAACCATCTCGCCAAAAAGAACCCGGAGTTCAACGGCGTGTGTGACTTGCATGCGCTGAGCAAGCCAGAGCGTTTGCAGTGGATGTCGCAAACCGACGTCGGTGAGGTCTGGGGCGTCGGTCGGCGCATCGCCCAGCGACTACAAGCCATGGGCGTACACACCGTGCTGGACTTGCGGCGCCAGTCGCCCAAGCACATGCAGGTGCAGTTTGGCGTGGTCATGGAGCGCACCTGCAACGAGTTGCGCGGCATTTCCTGTCTAGAGCTTGAGGACGTTGCGCCGCCAAAGCAGCAAATCATGAGCTCTCGCAGCTTTGGCGCGCCGGTGATCACCTTGCCCGAGTTGCGGGAAGCGGTGGCCAGCTACGTGGCCAAGGCGGCAGAAAAACTTCGTCAGCAAGGCTCGGTGGCCGCGGCCGTCCAAGTCTTCGTGCAGACCAACTGTTTCAAGGCCAGCGATCCGCAATACAACGCCGGTTGGCTGGTGCCACTGATGGACCCCAGCAGCGACACACTGGCGCTCACGCGGGCAGCCATCTTCGGCTTGGAGCTGATTTACAAGCCCGGCTACCAGTACAAAAAAGCCGGCGTCATGCTGACCATGCTGTCCAGACAAGCCGCTAGGCAAGAAACATTGTTTGACGACCCAATAGCCCGCGCGCGCTCAGCCCGGTTGATGGCTGCCCTCGACAGCGTCAATCGGACTCATGGGCGCAATACCCTGCGCACGGGCGTCTGCGGCACCGCAGAGCGCTGGGGCATGAAGTCTGAGAATCGATCAGGCAGCTTCACCACGCGCTGGGATGAATTGCCTGAAGTCAAGTGCTGAAGAGGTTGAACGTGATCTCACACTTTGTAAGATGCCAACACCTGTTTCGGGAAAAGTTCTTCCACGTCCAGATGCCGGTAGCACACGCCTTGTTCAAAGCCGAATTTGAGGAATGCGGCCAGCGTGGCGTGGTTGATTCGGCCACCTTGCTCAGGGCCAATACCGTAGGGGTAGAAGTCGTCGCCGAAGATGCCGCGCAGTCGGCTGGTGGTATCGGTGAGCCAGGCCATCGGGGCGTGTGATGCCGTGACGTCTGAGAGGCGTTCCATCGAGCGGTTTTTCGCTTCTAAAAACGTTTTGTAGAGGTTCATGCCAACCCAAGGGTGGGCGTCAAGCACCGGTGTTCTGAGCACCAGCGAATGCATGATGGGGAAAATCTGGGTGTCTTTGAAGTACTGCTGCTCGGCCGCTTGTGCGTCAGGCATCAAGCGCACGATGCCTTGGCCTAAGCCAACAGGTGGGCGGGCCGACATGACGGCATCCAACTCGCCGTTGAGCAGCATAGCGTTCAAGCTGTTGTCGCTGACGTTGGTAATGTGGATGCCATCGGGCAACTTGAGTTGGACTTTTTCTTTGCGTCCCGGCTGGTTGACGCCGGCCTGAATCCACTGAATATCTTTAAGCTTGAGGCCCACGTAATCGCTCAGGTAGCCGCGGCCGTAGATGCCTGCGGTTTGCGCCCACTCGGGGATACCTATGCGTTTGCCCTGCAAGTCTTCCGGGCGTTTGATGGCGCTGCCTTCACGCACATAAAACATGGAGTGCCGAAAGGCGCGCGAGATGAACACGGGCAGCGCGGTGATGCTGGTGTCGTCTTGCGAGCGCAGGGCAATGTACTTGCCCATCGACATCTCGGAGATGTCCCACTCACGGTAGAGGGTGAAGCGGTAAAAGATCTCTTCAATCGGCAGGTCCAGCGTGCGCAGTTGGATACCTTCAGCGTGCACCGTGCCGTCGGTCACGTCACGGGTGTGGTCGTAGAGGCCAAGGGCCAGAGTGAGGGAGAGCGGGTTCATGTGTCAGTAGGCCTCGATGTGTGCTGTTTTGATGACGCGAGCCCATTTCTCGGACTCGGCTTTTACAAACTGAGCCAGCTCTTCGGGCGTGCTGTAAGCGGCCTCTTGTCCCTGCTTGCTCAGTTGTTCTTTGTGCTCGGCATTTTTACCCAAAGCCACCATTTCCCGGTTCAGGCGCGAAATGATGGTGGCAGGCGTGCCCGCCGGCGCGAACAATCCGTACCAAGAGCTGGCTTGTGCGCCGGGGTAGCCGAGCTCTGCCAGCGTGGGCGTGTCGGGCAAAGCCTCAATGCGTTTGGGTGACGTCACGGCCAGCGGGCGCAAGCGGTTGACGCGGATGAAGGACAGGCTAGAAACCACACCGCCAAACATCATTTCCGTTTCACCCGCCACGACCGCTGCGGCGGCAGGCGCACTGCCTCGATATGGGATGTGCGTGATGTCCACCCCCGACGCCATTTTGAACAATTCTGCGGCCAAATGCAGTGGTGATCCATTGCCGCCCGATGCAAAGTTGATGCTGCCTGGTTTCGCCTTGGCCATGGCCACCAGTTCGGGCAGCGTTTTGGCGGGGAATGCCGGGTTGACCACGAGGATTTGATAACCCTGAGCCACCATGCTGATGGGCGCAAAGTCTTTGAACGGATCGTAATTGACCTTACCTAAGTGCGGTGTGATGGCGAAGTTAGGTGCAAAACCCAGCGTCAGCGTGTAGCCATCGGGTTTGGAACGGGCGACCAGTTCTGTGCCCAAGTTACCACCCGCGCCGGCCTTGTTGTCGACAAAAACCTGCTGACCTAGAGCCACGGACAAACGCTGTGCAATCAGCCGGCCAAGCGCGTCATTACCGCCACCGGGCGGGAAGGGCACGACGAGACGAATGGGCTTGTTCGGATAGTCTTGGGCTAACGCTTGCGGTGTATAAAGCGCAAAGGCGAAAACGCTGGCGGCAGCAAGTGAGGTCAACAGACGCAAAAAGATAAGGGTCATACGGGCCATCTAGTTTCCATTACAACAACCATCAACATTGCAAGAAGCATAAACGGTAATCAGGGCTGATTTGATGCGGTCACTCGTCGAATCCGTAAAGCTGTCGAGGCTGATCGACCAGAATGCGGCGACGTGTCTCTGCATCAGGCACCCATTCACCCAGCAAGTCGAAGAGATCGCCGTCGTTGGGCATATGACGCCCCACCATGTTGACGTGTGGCCAGTCGCTGCCCCAAAGCAGCCGCTCAGGTGCATGGGCTACCAGGGCGCATGCCAGCGGCGTGACATCGTTGTACGGCATGTCGCTAGGCGTGCAGCGCATGGGGCCGGAGAGTTTGACCCAAACGCGGCCAGTCGACAGCATGCGCAGTAGGCACTGGAAGGCTGGCTGTGAGGTGCCGCCAGCCGCAGGCACCGCAGCGAAGTGGTCCAAGACCACAGGCGCTGGAAGGGACAACAGCTCCTGTTCGTGGGCAAGCAGATCATCGCCAGCGGGGTAAAACTGAACGTGCCAGCCAAAGTCTGAGACGAGGTCAATCACACGTTTTGACAAGCGAGGAAGGGCGCCCCGGTGACCTGCGCTGACAAAGCGTGCACCGCGGACACCCAAACGATCCAGCCGAGCGACATGATCACGTGTCACGTTATCGGGGAGCAGTGCGACGCCGCGAAAGCGCTTTGGAAAGCGGGCCAAAATTTCCTCAAGGTGCCGAGTGTCTTGTCCGTAGCCGCCGCCGCTGACCACTACCGCACCCGCTAAACCGAGCGTATCCTGCATCGCGATCTGTGTCTCTGGTAATGCATCTTGGGATGTGTATCGACTGCCGGGATGAAAAGGCCATTGGCTGGATGGTCCGAACAGATGTACATGGCAGTCAATGGCACCCGGGGGTGCTTTTAATGCCGACTTGCGTGTGTTTGGGTCAGGTGGTGGTGTGAGAGGCGGTGTCATGGATTCAGTAAGCCTTGATATTGGAACTCTTGACCAGATCCGCCCACTGACGCAATTCAGCGTCGATTAATTTTTCGAATTCTGCCGGCGTGTTGCCGACGGTCTCGACGCCATTGGTCTCTAGTTGCTTCAGCACTCCCGGATCACGCAGCGTCGCTCTCAATCCACGGTTCATCATGTCGACAATGTCGCGAGGCGTACCGGCTGGGGCCAACACCCCCATCCAAAGGATTCCCTGATAGCCTGGAAGTCCAGACTCAGCGATGGTCGGTACATCCGGCATCAGCGGAGAGCGCTTAAAACTGGCGATGGCCAATGGTTTGATGCGTCCATTGCGGATGTGGCCAGACGACGTGGCGATGGTGTCGTACTTCAGTGCCACAACGCCCGATAGCACGTCGTTGAGTGCCGGTGCCGCACCCTTGTAGGGAACGTGAGTCATTTGCAAGCCTAGCTTTTGCTGCAGCAATTCCATGGTGACATGCGGTAGGGTGCCGTTGCCAGCGGATGCATAGTTCAGCTTCCCCGGATTGGACGTGGCGTACTTCACGAAGCCAGCAAAATCTGAATAAGGCTGGCTGGCGTTGGCAATGAGCAGCTCTGGAATCTGGGCAACAAGTGAGATCGCGGCTAAGTCGCGCCCGGTGTCGAAGCCAATTTTGTCATTCAGAGCGGGATTAATTGTGTGGTTGGGGGTCGTGAACAATAAGGTGTAGCCGTCTGGTGCCGACCGGATCACTCGCTGCGTCGCCAGCGCGCCGCCAGCACCAGGCACGTTTTCAATGAGCACTGGTGTATTCATCACATGGGTCAAGTGTGCCCCCAATGTTCGGGCTACTGCGTCGACGGTGCCACCTGCAGAGAAGGGAACAATCAGTCGTATCGGGCGATCAGGGTAGGCGGCGTGTGCGGTGATCGCCAAGGCTCCTAGTATTCCGGCGCACCCAGTCAACAGGGTCAGTCGACTATTTTTTATTTGCATGGAAGTTATCTCCTTCTGGGTTCTACATCAAGCGCATTGATTGCGAGTAAACCAGAGCTGGGAAGTCTGCACCAATGAAAATTTCTAATGTGCTGACCGTCCGTACATAATTCGATTCGGGCGAATGGAGACTTAAAGTGCATATTGATTTTCTGGGCATTCAGGCTTTTCTGGCCGTTGCCGAGTGCGGAACCTTTGGGCTTGCCGCATCCCGGCTACACCTGACCCAAGCGGCTGTTAGTCACCGCATGCGAAAGCTTGAAGAAAGTCTTGGGGTGACCCTGATAGTGCGTACTTCGCGCGGCGCAACGCTCACCCAGGCGGGCGAGGCCATGCTGCCACGAGCGCGGCAGTCTGTGATTCAACTCGAGGAATCTTTGGCGGTCGCGCGTATAAGCGGGCAGGTCGCGCCAGCCTGGGTTACGCTGGCTTGTCTCCCTACCGTGGCGGCCGGTGTACTGGTGCCGGCTCTGAGCCGGGTCGATGCGCTGCTGCCTGGCGTTCGGATTCGCGTGTTTGACAGCTCGCCCGGCGAAATAGTGGAGCTGGTGCAAGCTGGCACATGTGAATTTGGTCTGACGTTGGAACAAAGTGCGCCTGCTGGCTTACGGATGGAACCTGTCGCTCGCGAACGATTTGTGCTGGTTTGTCCGCGAGATCACGCGTTGGCAGGGCTGCCCTCGGTGGACTGGGCTACGCTGGAATCCGAGCGACTGATCCGTATCAGTCTGCCATCGGGTAACAGCGCCACGATTGATGAAACTCTGGGCCCCTTCCGCGAACGTTTGAAATGGGTCTATGAAACTCAGCGTACAGCGATGGCCCTTCAAATGGTGCGCGCAGGCTTAGGGCTCACCGTCGTGCCTGCTCTAGCCGTTTCGCCACAAGACGGACTGACCATGGTGCCTTTGCGCAAGCCCGAAATTGGTCGCATGCTTGTATTGCTGACGCCGGAGGGCGTGCCTTTGATGGGGGAGCCGCGCTTGATCGCGGATATCTTCGTGGCCCTTATTCAGGAGATGACGGTCATCGGCATGTCGTAAATACATAGCCGTGGCTAGCAAATTAAATTCATTTGCCTTGTAGGCCATGGTCTCACTAGACTTTGGGGACTACCTCAAATTCGGAGACATCGCCCATGCCCTTGCCAGAACAAATTTGTTTCGACAATCCTGCCAGACTGCGCGGACGGCGACAGATCTTACATTCAGCTCTTGGGCTGACCCTTGGTGCCATGGCGTGGCCATGTGTCACAAGTGCCCAAGCAACCTTTCCGTCCCAGACCATCCGAATCGTCGTGCCTTTTGGTCCAGGTGGGCTGGCGGATATTTCGACCCGTCTCGCGGGGCAAAAACTCGCCGAAAAAATCGGGCAGTCGGTACTTGTCGAAAACCGACCTGGCGCTGGTGGTGTAGTCGCTGCCAGCGTGATTTCTTCAGCCCCTGCAGATGGACACCATCTGATTTTGTTCAGTAACGGCACTGCGATTTCCAAGTCTCTTTTGAAGCTGCCCTTTGACCCGCAGGCAGACTTTGTACCGATATCGTCACTCGCTTACTTTGACCTCAATTTATTGGTGGGTAGAGACAGCAAATTCACTGACTTGCGCTCATTGATGGCTGAAAGTAGCCGCAGGCAACTGACCTTTGGAGCCATTAATCCCGGCAGTACCCAGCACTTGTCGGCCGAACTATTCAAATCTGTCGCTCGGCTTGACGCTACTCTGGTGCCCTTCAAGACTTCTGGCGAGGTGCAATTGGCGCTACAACGCGGCGACATTGACGTCGGCTTCGAGTCGTATGCTGCATTGCGCGGCGGGATTGAGAGTGGTGTGTTGCGGGCTCTGGCGACCACCGGGCCATCCAGAACCACTTGGTTGCCCCAAGTTCCGACCGTGAAAGAGGCCGGTGTCTCCGACTACGAAGTCACCGGTTGGAACGCCTTGTACGCTCCAAAAGGGACGCCAGTTGCCGTGCTTGAGGCCATCGGGAAAGCCCTGCGCGAAGTTATTGCCAGCCCCGACATGCGCAAGCGCCTGCTAGATCTCGGCGTCGAGCCTCGTACCAGTTCGTCGGCAGAGATGGCTGATGTATTTGAACGAGATCGACGTAAGTGGGCCCAGGTGATTCAGCTTGCTAAGCTTAAGGTCTGATTCATATGTCTGTTATCTCAACTACCCGTGCCCAGTTGCCAGATGCTCCGCTGGTCGACACCCATGTGCATATTTTTACGCGCTCAATGCCCCTGATGCCTGATCCCCGGCACGCCCCAGACTACGATTTCACCGCTGAGAAGCTAGAGTCAACGCTTGATGACCATGGCGTCAAGTTCTGCGTCATTGCTGCAGCCAGTCCTTGGGCAGATTGCAACGACTATGTGGTCAGGTCACTGCGCTCGCGACCGCTCTGGCGTGGCACCGTGATTCTTGAGCCCACAGTTGGGCGGCACGAACTGGATCAGCTCGCCCGTGACGGTATTGTGGGTGTGCGGCTACCTTTCATTAGCATGCCGAAACTGCCAGATCTTGACAGTTGGGAGTACCGGCGCTTTCTTTGGCGACTTGCCGACATGAACTGGCATGTTCATCTTCACCTGGATGGTCCTCGCATTCCCTTGGTGCTCCCTGCGCTTTTGAAATCGGGCGTCAAGATCGTCATTGACCACATTGCCCGGCCTGATCCACAGTTGCTGGAAAAATGCGAGGGCTTTCAAGCCACAGTTCGCGCGGTTCAGAAAGGGAACACCTGGGTCAAGCTCTCAGCTGGCTATAGGCTTGGTCCGCACTCAGTTGGGCTGGCTCTCGAGATGGCCCGCCAAGTGGGTTATGAGCGTTTGCTTTGGGCCAGCGACTGTCCATTCGTTGGGGCGGAATCCACGACGTATCAAAGCACTCTGGATTGGTACGACGAGGCGGTGCCGGACGCTCGAAACCGCCGGGTGATAGACCGTAATGCCATTGATCTTTACTTCCGTTAAGTGAGACTGTGCGCATGATCATCACAGATGCTCAAGTCCATGTCTGGGAGGCTCATCGCCCAGACCGCCCATGGCCTTCTGAAAATCAAGGGACACCTAGTTTTGTGGCGGTGCCCGGCGCGCGTCCTCACCGGGCTGAGCCGATCAACGGGCTGGAGATGACCGACATGATGAACACCGCAGGCGTGAGCCGCGCGATTATCGTGCCGCCATCACCGGTGGGCGACAGCAACCTGTTCGCACTTGAGACTGCAGCCCAGTACCCTGGTCGTTTTTTGGTGATGGGCCGGTTCAACCCGACCGCTGCGGGGGCTTTAGCCCAACTGCCGACCTGGCGCGATCAAGCGCACATGGCGGGCATCCGCATGACTTTTCACAAGCCGGAGTGGGCGAGCTGGTTGACTGACGGTACTCTTGACGACTTCTGGGCCAGCTGCGAGCGCTACCGAATACCCGTGATGCTTCTGGCGCCGGGTCGAATGGCAGACATTGACCGTATCGCAAGCCGGCACCCTAATCTGACGTTGATCGTTGATCACCTTGGAATGCACAGCCAGCACCGGGATGATGAATGCGGTGAGGACTTGAAGCGTGTGCTGCCGTTGGCGCGTCGTTCTAACGTTGCGATCAAAACATCGGCAGTGCCGTGTTACAGCAATGCGCCTTATCCATTTCGCAAATTCAATGGCTACTTGGAAGCGATCTACCAATCATTTGGCCCTAAAAGAATGCTTTGGGGGTCCGACGTATCGCGTCTTCCTTGTTCGTACCGAGAGGCTGTGACCCATTTCACAGAGACATTGGACTTCATCAGTCAAGAAGACTTGCCATGGGTGATGGGGCGGTCACTATCTGCTTTGCTTGATTGGCCCTGCTCAATGACCCGTTGAGCCAGCGTTGCACCTTCGGTGACTTCGCGCCGAAGATTTTTTTCATAGTTTGCGGGCCTTGAGCGTCAAGGGATGTTCCGGTGACACGTTTGCCGCAATCTATCAGCCTTGCTTCAGTGCTTCTTCGAATTCAGCCAGTTCTTCAGCGATAGCTGCGTACTTTTTAGACTTGGCTTTGTTGTCGGCCCACTGGAGGGTGGCTTCATCCAAGTCTTCTTTGTAATTAGCGAGTGCTGCTTCTTTAATTTTTACCGTGACCTTCTTGTCAGCGCTTGACCACAGGTCAATCAGGTCTGACAGACCGTTGTCAAAGTCTTCGAATGTTTCAAGATAGATCCGTTTAGCGCTTTTTTCGGTCATGTTTTTCTTCCTATTGTTTTCTGATTGTGCACAAAAAAAGCCCCCTGCTATCTTGTGAATAGCAGGGGGCTGAGAGCCTGTTCGGCTTGTTCTGGCTCCTCGACCTGGGCTCGAACCAGGGACCTACGGATTAACAGTCCGGCGCTCTACCAACTGAGCTATCGAGGAATGAAGCCTCAGATTATAGCGTGCTTTTTTGGCTGTTCTGATGGCTGAGTTTCAAAATTTCAGCCTGGAGCCGACTCGCTTCGGTTTCTGGATCAGCTGCCGCCACCAGTGCGCGGACGACCGCTGCAGAACCGACACCGCTGGCCATGACGTCGGGCAAGCGGGCCGCATCAATGCCGCCAATGGCGACCAGTGGGTAGTCACATAACACGCTGACATAGGCGCTCAGTCGGCCTGTGCCTTGCGGCGCTGTGAGCATGCGTTTGAGCGTGGTGGGGAACACGGCGCCCATGGCAATGTAGCTGGGCGCGTGCGCGTCGGCTCGCATTATTTCTGCGTAGCCGTGGGTGCTGAGTCCCAAGCGCAGTCCCGCGTGGCGAATGGCGTTCAGGTCGGCGGTGTCCAAGTCTTCTTGGCCTAGGTGAACGCCGTAGGCTCCAGCGTCAATCGCCGCTTGCCAGTGGTCGTTGATGAAGAGCAGCGCGTTCGTGTCTTGCACCGCATTGACGGCGGCTTGTACTTCGTGCGCAATGGCCGCGGGCTCTTCTGACTTGAAGCGCAGTTGCACTGTGGGTACACCGGCTCTGGCCATGCGTGCGACCCACGCCGCATCGGGCAACACGGCATACAGACCGAGTTGTTGCGGGCAGGGCGCAAAGCTGTTTTTTCGAGGCAAAGGCTGAATGCCGAAGTCGCTCGGTTCTGTGGGCCATTGGGTCGCGTCAAACTGGCCGGTACGTTCTGTTTGAGCCTGCCAGGCCTTGGCGACACTGTCCGCGTCGATCTCGATAAAACCCATGCGCAAGCAGGCTTCATTGGCGGCGTTGTAGACAGCGTTGTTGACGGATTTGTAGACCGCAGCTGAAGATGTTTCAAGACCGAAAGCAGCTTGATGCGTGCTGACAATTGTCTGCACGGCGCGGTCGTGGTCGATGCTCTCCAAAGTCTGCACAGGGTGTTGCGTGTTAGTCATGGCGTTTCCTTTACGCTTTTGCTCTAGTCGCCAGCGTGGTGCCAAAACGGCGTACCCAACACAGGGGTACTGGGCTGTGCGGCTTCTTGCTCTGCCATCACGCCACCGCGGTGTGCGCTGCGGCCGGCCTGCACGGCATCGGCAAAAGCGCCGGCCATCAGCAACGGGTCTTGCGCCTGTGCCACGGCGGTGTTGAGCAGCACGCCGTCGTAACCCCACTCCATCACTTGACAGGCATGTGAGGGCAGGCCGAGCCCGGCGTCAACAATCATGGGAACGTCGAGCCGCTCACGCAGCAGGCGCATGGCGTAGGGGTTGATGGGGCCTTTGCCCGTGCCAATGGGTGCGGCCCATGGCATCACAGCTTGACAACCGACGTCGACTAATTTGCGACACAGTACCAAGTCTTCTGTGCAATAGGGCAAGACCTTGAAACCGTCTTTGATGAGGTGGCTGGCAACCTCCACTAAATTGAGCGTGTCGGGCTGTAGTGTGTAGTCGTCGCCGATCAGTTCGAGCTTGATCCAGTCGGTCGAAAAAACTTCGCGCGCCATCTGCGCGGTGGTGATGACTTCTTGCATGCTGTGGCAACCGGCAGTGTTGGGCAACACCGGAATGCCGAGCTTTTTGAGGAGTTCCCAAAAGCCGTTGCTGGTGTCCGCGGTGACAACGCCTTGGCGACGCAGTGACGCCGTAACCATGGCCGGCTTGGCACGCCGCAGGGCCGCCTCCATGACGCTGGGCGACGGGTAGCGCGCCGTGCCGAGCAGCAAGCGGCTCTGGAAGGTTTCGCCGTAGAGGACCAGCGTATCTGCGGCCACTGAAGTTGAAGCGTCGTTCATGAATCTAATCCTGACTGAGCGGCTGGTTTAGCCGCCGGTGATGGGGGCAATGATTTCGATCTCGTCGCCGGCTTGTAGCAGCGTCGCCGCGTATCGGGTTTTGGGCACGAACTGCAGGTTCACGGCCGCAGCAAAAGGCGGCCGTGCGTTGGCCAAGGTCAGTGCGTCGGCAAGCGTGGCGGCCGCGTCGATGTCGTGCGGGATGCGGTTCACAAAGATTTGCATGCTGGCCTATTGGAGAGGTGTTCAACCCGAAGGTCAAAGGTGCGCGCCAGCTCGCTGTCGCCGGTGGTCAGTAGTTCCATCACGACGTCGAGCATGGCCGGCGCAATCAAAAAACCGTGGCGGTACAAGCCGTTGATTTGCAGTGAACGTGCGCCGGTGAAGCGCACAGCGGGCAGGTTGTCAATCAAGGTCGGACGGCATTGCGTGGAGATTTCAAGCAGTCGCGCTTCGGCAAAGCCCGAGTGCACCGAGTACGCTGCGCTGAGCAATTCAAGCGCGGAACGCACGCTGGCCGGTGACATGTCTTCGGATTCAATCTCGGTCGCACCGATCACAAAAACATGCTCTTCTTTGGGCGCAATATAAAGCGGGTAACGCGGATGCACCAGACGCACCGGCCTCAGCAACGTCACTTCGGGTGCATGCACGCGCACTACTTCACCGCGTACACCGCGCAAGCCTTGCCAATGTGGCTTGGCACCCAGACCACGGCAGTCAAACACCCAGTCGGGCTGGCCTGCTGTGCCGGGCGAAAACGCTTCGGGTGAGCGTGGGCTGTTCCAGTGCAGCTCGACCTGGAGTTGCTCCAACTGATGCAGCAAGGCGGCCAGCAGCTGTCGGTTGTCGAGCTGGCCTTCACCTGGCAAATACAAGCCTTGCGCAAAGCGCTGACCTAGCGCGGGTTCGAGTGCGCTGATGGCAGCGGCGTCCAGCGATTGGGCTGCTTGCAACTCGGGCATGGCGCGGGCGGTAGTGTCAAGTTGCCGCTGAAAGCGCGAGGCCTCCGCCGCGTCTTGACGGTGCCAGACGATCAAGGTGCCGTTGTGTTGAAAAAAGGTCGGTTGTGCCAGCTGCGCGATGAGTTCGGGCCAGCGTTTGAGGCCGTGACTGCCCATGCGAACCACGCCGTTTTCTGTCACTGCAGATTCCGCTAGCGGCGCCAACATGGCCGCTGCTGCGCGGGCAGCAGATGTGGTGGCGTCTGGTGAGCCAGCTTCATGCACTTCAACCCTGTGGCCGGCTTGGACCAGCGTCACGGCCAGCAGCCGGCCCATGAGGCCAGCACCGAGAACAATCATGTGAGCACTGGGGACACTAGAAGCGCGGGGAGCGGTTGTCATTGAATCCATCTGAAGTAAAGCAGGTGGACAAAACAAGAGCGTGCTGGGTAAAAACGACGCTGTCTGAAAACTTCCCACGCCAGCATGATCTGGATCGGGTCTTAGGGTTTTTCTCAGACCGGCTGTCAAGCCAGACACCCCTGTTTCATCCGTAGCCAGAATTACATCACAAGTCGCTTACCTGGCTTTAAGGCGGTGCAACATGCCCGATAATTTTGTGATGAGCACTTACGCCTTCCCCATCCCTCACCACCGCTATGCCCGTGTTTTGTCTATTGCCGGTTCTGACAGTGGCGGCGGTGCCGGCATTCAGGCCGACCTGAAAACCTTCAGCGCGTTGGGTTGCTACGGCATGACCGCCATCACGGCCCTGACGGCTCAAAACACGCTGGGCGTGCGCGGTATTCATGCCGTACCACCTGAGTTTTTAAAGGCGCAATTGCAAGCCGTCATTGAAGACATCGGCGTGGACGCAGTGAAGATCGGCATGCTGCATTCCCCGGAAGTCGTCAAGGTCGTGGCTTGGGCGATTCGCCACTACCAGCTTGTGAACGTGGTACTTGACCCTGTCATGGTGGCCACCAGTGGCGACCGTTTGATTGAACAGGACACGGTTCAGGTGCTGCAGCAAGAGCTTTTTCCACTGGTGAGTGTGATCACGCCGAACCTTGACGAGGCGGCTTTGCTGTTGGGGAGACCGATTGAACGTGCGGACCAGCTGGAGCAAGCCGCCAGCGATTTAATGGCGATGGGTGCCCGCGCCGTGTTGCTCAAGGGCGGCCACTTGCAGGGGCAAGCGGTGGTGGATGTGTTGGCCGAGAACGACCAGCCTTGGCTGCATTTACGCTCTGAGCGTATCGCCAGTAAAAACGTGCACGGCACGGGCTGCACTTTGTCGTCTGCCATTGCCTCGCATCTCGCGCTGGGGCTGCCGCTGCGAGATGCTGTGCAACAAGCGCGAGTTTATATTTTGGCCGCTATTGCTGCCGGTGCGGCGGTTGAAACCGGCTTAGGCCATGGTCCCTTGAACCATGGTTTTGCGCCTGTGCCGCTTCATTTCATCACCAAACCGCCGTCGACCACCAGCACCTGACCGGTCATGAATCGGCTCCAGTCAGAGGCCAAGAACAAGACCGGTCCGGTGATGTCTTCAGGCGTGCCGATGCGGCCCAACGGCGTTTGCGCCACGATTGCGTCTTTGACAGCTTCCCGCGTCAGGCGACTTGATTCCGTGGGCATCACCAAACCGGGCGCGATACAGTTCACGCGAATGCCCAGCGGCCCTAAATCCGTCGCCAGATGTCGACTGAAACCGACCAAGGCTGACTTGGCGGTGGCGTAGTCGTTGTAAGCCACGGTCGGGCGTTCCACCAAGTCACTCACCATGTTGATGATGCTGCCTTGCGTGCGTTGCCGGAAGTGCGGCAGCACGGCTTGGCAGACGTTGTAGGCGGCTTGCACCGAGCCGTCGAATTGGGTTTGAAAGGCCTCCCACGGCAGTTCCCAAAAACGCTGGCGCTGCTCGGGGTCAAAGCCATACGGGCTGAAGGCGTTGTTGACCACCACATCAATGCGGCCGGTTTCCAGCAGCGCCTGCGCGACCATGGCGGTGACCGCTTGCGGCTCGCGCACATCGGCCTGCAAGGCCATGGCGTCGCCGCCCAGTTGTTGGCAGGCTTGTACCACCTCGTCAGCGGCGGCTGCGTTTTGCAGGTAGTTGACCAAGACCATGGCGCCTTCGCGTGCAAACGCCTTGGCAATGGCCGCGCCAATACCGCGGCTGGCACCAGTGACCAAGACGACTTTGCCTTGAAAGGGGCGGCGGTCTACGCTCATTTTTTCCCTGGCAATAAGTCTTGACTGACGACGTCAGAGATTTTGATGTCACGCTGAATCACGCCAAACGCTTTGTAGGATTGAGCTCCTTTTTGCAGCGCGAGCATGTCAAAAGAACCAAGCCCATTTTTTTGCGTGTTGACCGAGACGCTGGACAGATTGCGCAGCTTGATGACTTCGATATTGATGGCAGGGTTCTGCCCGTCGATGGCGTATTTGACGGCCAGCTTAGCGGCTTCTTCAGGCGCGCTGATCATCCAGTTTGCGCTGTCACGGTAGGCCAGCAGAAAGCGCTTGAGGACTTCTTTTTTCTGTTGGTAGGTGTCCTCACGAACCACAAAAAAGTCGCTTGAAATGTTCAGGTGTTTTTTGACTTCCATCACATTCACGTCGCCTAGGCCGCGTTGTTTGCCGACCAGTAAGCCGGTGTCTGTGGCGGCGGTGGCGTCAACCTGCCCTTGCATCAGCGGTGCGAAGTTCAACAAACCCGTCACCACCACGGTGACGTCGGATTCGCTCAAACCGGCTTCGTGCAAAAGGACCTGAAGGTTTTGCCGGGTGCCGCTCGACAGGCTGTAAACGCCAATGCGTTTGCCTTTGAGGTCGGCTGGCTTGTTGATGTTGGCTGATTTGAGGGACACGACGTTGAAGACGTTTTGCGGATAGATGTCGTAGATGGCGTGCAGTTGTTCACCTTTGTCCAAGGCCGCAAAAAATGAACCCGGATCTGTGAAGGCAATGTCGGCTTGGCCGCTTAAGATGTTGCGCAAAGCATCACCGCCCCCTGCGCCCGGCACGTAGCCCAGTTCAATGCCGCGCGCTTTGAAAAAGCCCTTGTCTTCTTCAACCAGTAAGTTGGTGATTTCGGTGATGGGTTTGCTCCAGCCGGCGACCACCAGCTTGTCGAGTCGGGCGGGTGTTTGCGCCAGGCTGGTGGTGGGCGCGCTGATAGCCAGAACGCTCAATGCCATAGCGAGCAGCGACGTTTGTTCTTTAAATTTGGCAGTCCAGTTTTTCATTTTTCATCTTTCTGTTGATTATCAATTGAAGACCGAAGCAGACGTCTCTCCAGCCATTCGGCAAACTTATAAAACACCAGTCCAATCAGGGTGATCAGCATCAACACCGCAAACATCAGAGGCGTGTCCATCGAGCCTTGGGCGGCAATGATCAACGCACCCAGCCCTTTGCTGGCACCAATGAACTCCGCCACCACCGCGCCGACCCAAGCCAACACCACGGCAACGCGCACACCGGCCATGATGCTGGGCAGGCCAGTCCTAACCTTCAGCAGCCACAGGGTTTGCCATCGGCTGGCCCGCAACATGCGAAACAACTCCAGCCGCTGTGGGTCCACTTGTTGCAAGCTGGTGGCGGTGTTTTCTAGCAAGGGGAAAAAACAAATCAAGGCGGTCATGACCACGATGGGCAAGGTGCCAAAGCCAAACCAGACGATGAAAAGTGGTGCCAGCGCCAGCTTGGGCACGACCTGGCTGATCACCACGTAAGGCATTAAGATGCCTCGCAATCGAGCTGACTCCCCTAACACCATGCCGCCTACAAAGCCTACCGTGCCGCCTAGCAAAAGTCCCAGCACCACGGCTCGGGTGGTGCTAGCAATGTGCGGCCACAGATAGCCGCTTGTCAAACCCTGCCAAAGTGATTGCGCCACCACACTGGGGGCGGGCAGCACCAAGGCTGAGGTCTGGGCCATGCTCACCCACGCCTCCCACAGAAAGATGAACCCGACGGCTATGACAACTGAAATCCAGTGTTCGCGGCGCATCACGCAGTCTCATCCATGGCTTGACGCAGTTCGGCGCAAAGGGTGTTGAAGTCGGCCGTGTAGCGAATAGCGTGCTGGCGCGGATGTGGCAAGTCAATGGCCAGTTGATGGCATATCTTGCCAGCGTGCATGACGCTGACATGGTCCGCCAGATAGACCGCTTCAGCGATGTCATGCGTGATGAACAAGACCGAGGTGCCTTGACTTTGGCAGAGCGCCAGCAAGTCTTGTTGCAACTCACTGCGCGTGATGGCGTCTAGCGATGCAAACGGCTCGTCCATGAACAACATCGGCGGCGTGGTGATCAGGGCTCGAGCGATCGCGACACGGCTTTGTTGCCCGCCTGAGAGCTGTTGCGGATAGCGCGACTGCAGACCGCTCTGCCTGTTCAAACCGAGTTGATCAAGCAACGCCATGGCCTTTTGACGCTGGCCAGCTTGAACTTGCGCATGCAGAGCGATCGGCAACAACACGTTGTCCAACACCGTGAGCCAGTCCAGCAAGGTCGGCGTCTGGAAGACAAAACCCATATCTGGGTTAGGCTCTGTAACCGGCATTCCTTGCAACGCTATCGCACCATGCTGCGGTTGCAGCAAACCTGCGGCGAGTTTGAGCAAGGTTGTCTTGCCGCAACCACTGCGGCCAATCAGGCAATGAAAAGCGCCGGGCGCGATGTGCAGACTGGCGCCGCGCACGACCTCGCCCCGGCCGGGGTAGGCGTAGTGAACGCTGTCAATGTCTAGAAAGCGCATCATGTCAAAGCTCGTAGCGAGTGAAACGTTCAGCCGTCAGTTCAGCGGATTGGTCGATGTCGACCATGCGCACCAAGTCCAGCAAGCTGAAACGGCCGTCGTGATGCCAGCCGGCTTCGGGTGATGTCATCGCACCCAAGGCGCAAATGCGAGTGACGCCGGCCTGTCCCAGAGCGTCACCCAGCGCCAGCAGTTCTTCGGGCGCGGCGGCCAAGCCAACTGTTTGCAAGTAGGCACGTTGGGGCTCAATCAACGGGATCACGTCTTGCAGCGAGTTCACGGCGACGACTAGCACGCAGCGGTTCAGCGGACCAGGCAGCAGAGGCTGCGGTGTGTCGGCGTAGACGACAGTGAAGGGCTGCGAGGCGTCGCCCAGCACGCGGTGAGCTGTTTGTCTGATGCTTTCAAATTCTTGAAGCTCGCGCCAACTTGCTACGCTGGCCGCTTCCTCGAGTGTTAACGCGCGGCGTGTAAATTTAGTCGCTAGTGCCGCCAGCTCGCTGGCTAAGCGCTGCGCAAATTCAGCGGGCTGCACTTGCCCACCACGCTGCACAAAAAACACATGCGGGGAGTAGCAACCTTGCTGGTCATAACGCGCAACATCCAGCGCCGAGGCACGCGCAGTGGCTTGCCCCCGCAGGACTGATAAAGCAGCGTTCGAGACCATACCAAAACTGAGCTTGTGGCCGTGCGGCAAGAAACGTGTGGTCACCGGCATCCGGTCTTGCATGCCGCGTAGCGCTGTGTTGCCGCCGTAGGCCATCACCACGTCGGCCTCGGCAAAGACGCAGCGCTCAAGGTCTGGGTTACCGCCTTGCCACCAGACCACGGCGAAGCAGTCAGTCCAGCGTGGCTCGACCTCGACCAGCAGCCGTGCAAAGAGGCTGGCAAAAATCGGTTCTGAGCTGGAGATTTTGCCGATGGCACCGGCTTTCACCAGCAGGCCAGACACAAAACTCCACAAGGGCAGGGCAGGCACATTGCCAGCCCAGACATGGACCAGCAGTTCGGGGCCGATGGCCTTGCTCCAGCCGCCTTTGGGTCGGGCTTGGAATTCGTCGAGCAGTTTGGGATTGGCAAAGTCTTCGGTGACAAAGCGCTGTAGCTGCAGCGCTCGAAAAGTCTGCAAGTAGCTGTTCAAACCTAGCCGCACCATGGTGGCGTCAAAGCCTGTAGCACGTGGCAACAGACGCTCGAAGGCTTGGCGGTAAGGGTCGTGTGCGTTCAGCAAGCGCGCGATGGCGGTGTCAATGGTGCGGATGATGTCCGAGACGGGCCATGACTTCAAATGCGCCCGGCTGGCGTGACGAATGCGACTGGCGAGGGTTTTGAGTTGGTCTTTGCTGAGCTCTGGGACCTCCACCGTCAGCGCATGATTGGGGGTGCCCAGTTGAATAGGCTTCCAGCGAACTTCGTCGTCCCTCAAGCCGGGCAGGTAACCCGCTTTGAAGACTTCATTTTTGAAGTCTTCTTTGTTGGCGGTGGTCATCATCCGCGTGCAGCTTTCAAAAAATCTTCAACGGCCAGGGAACAGCCTTTAGCCTCTGCACCTTGAGCCCGACCGAGCAAGACAAATCCATCGTCGGTGGCGACGCCTACGTCCTCCGTCAGGATGGTCGTGACTGAATTGACGTTGGCCAGATCAGTGTGCGCCAACACACCGCGTTCGCCTCGGGCGACTTCTTGGCCCGTCATCGGGTCGAGCAAGCGTGACCGCATCCAGTGCGGCCCGCGCTTGACTGAAGGAACGCTGCGGTTGCCGGCGTCATAAAACTGCGTGCTCAGCTCCGTCATGCCGTACATGTTGATGCACTGACGCCGGTCGACGCCAAAGGTGGCTGACAACTGGGCGTAAAAATCTTCCATCGGAATATCCCGCGACTGGCCCTTGAAGCCACCGGTGTCGAGGATGCGGCTCCCCTTGGGCAGGACAAATGACTGCCCGCGGGTCTGCAGTTCATCCAGCAGATGAACAAAGCTGTAGCTCGCCCCCAACATGGCAAAGGCTTGGCCCGACTGCGCGGCCTTTTGCAGGGCGGCACATAGCGCGTCGGTGTGCAGGCCGTTCTGGTCCAAGTAATAAGCGCTGTCGGCAGTCCCAAAATGCTGCATTGCTAAGCTCAAGTAGTGGGCGAGCGAAGAGTTATGCATCACGTTTTCTGTTGGGAACAAAATGCCCATCGGCAGGCGTGCATCGCCTTGCATGAAGTGTTCGCTGAAGTGGCGCCGCATGGAGGCGTCATACACCGCCAAGTTCGGGTGGTGGTGTCGGCCTTTGACCTCGCCACGAGTCGTGCCGCTGGTCATGAAGACGCGTTCGCATTCCTCTGCAGGGACGCAACTCAGCGTGAACTCTTTGAAGGCATCGATCGGCACGGCCGGAATGTCGCGCCAACTTTTCACCAGCCGCGGGGTATTGCCGCGCAGTTGGCAAAAGCGCTGAAAGGGCAGGTTGAGAGCGAACTGACGGGCAAATAGGCGCAACGCCAGATCATTGAAGTCAACATCGCTGACGGTTGGGCGCGAGATGAACGCCAGCAATTCACTGGCGATGTCTTCAGAAGTTATGCTGCCGTTTGGCATGTCCTGTCCCATTTTTGGCAGGGAGGCTGGTGGCTAACGAGGACGTACTCTGATGCAGAGACGGTCGTTGTCAAACTGGCTTCCCTGCGCGAGGATTACCTCAATCAGGTTCAAAGGGACTTTCTCAGCCGTTGCCACTTTCGTGACGACAGCACCCCTAGCGAATGGTTCTTGCGAACGCTGTGAATTGTAATGCGCCGTCAAGGGCTGTTGCACAAGTTGAGTTTTAGTCGCTTGAGATAGGCTTCTCAACGCCCAGCACCTTGTGCAACTTGGTGCTGGTGGTGGTGTATTGCAGTGGGATGGTTTTGTCTGGAAAGATGATCGGTGCAGCGCCAAAAGCGGCCAGCACACATTCATGGAAGCCGCACACAATCAGCTTTTTCTTGCCGGGGTAGGTGTTGATGTCGCCGACCGCAAAAATGCCTGGCTCGCTGGTCGAAAACTTTTCGGTGTCGACCGTGAGTTGCTTGCGTTCAATGGCCAGACCCCAGTCGGCAATGGCCCCGAGCTTGGGGGACAAGCCAAAAAACACCAGCAGCTTTTCAACAGGCAGCGCGTGCGTGACACCCTCGGGGTCAGTGACGTTGGCGGTACTCAGTCGGCCTTTTTTTTCGTCGTAACTGGTGACTTGGCCGGCCATGAAGTGCATGGCGGAGGCCGCGCACAAGGCTTTCATTTCAGCGACTTTGGCCGGCAGTGCTTGGAAGCTGTCACGGCGATGCACCAGGGTCACGCTCTTGGCTTGGTTGGGGCCTGCTGTGGCGAAGTCGATGGCCGCGTCGATGGCTGAATCGCCACCGCCGACGATCACCAAGTCTTGCCCCGCAAAGTCTGCTGGCTTGTTCACGCGGTAAAAAAGTTGCGTCTCGTCAAATTTGTCTAAGCCCTCGACGCGAAGCAGACGCGGCTGAAATGCACCGACACCGGCAGCGATAAAAATCGTCTTGGTTAAAAAGCTCGTACCTTTGTTCGTCACCAGCAAAAACCGACCATCGGTTTGCTTGTCAAGTGTGCTGACTTCTTGCCCGAAATGAAAGGTCGCGCCAAAGGGCCCAATCTGCCGCAGCAGTGACACTGTGAGTTCGCGACCGGTGGTCGCCGGCATGGCCGGAATGTCATAGATGGGCTTGTCGGGGTACAGCTCAATGCATTGGCCGCCCGCGTAGGCCAGCGAATCTATCACATGGGCCTTGATCTCCAGCAGGCCGAGCTGGAAGACCTGAAACAAGCCGACCGGCCCCGCGCCGATGATGACGGCATCGGTTTCGATCACTGTGGGTGTCACTGGATCGGCCGTCAAAAAATCAGCGAATGAGTTCGCTGAGCTTACCGGTCTTGTCTTTCCATTCTTCTGCATCTGGCAAAGCCGGCTTGCGCTTGGTGATGCTTTTCCAGCCTGGCTGGGTTGACAACTCAAGGTTGATCTTGATGAAGTTGAGCTGGTCTGCGGGCAAGTCTTCTTCTGCATAAATCGCGTTGACCGGGCATTCAGGAATGCAGACGGCGCAGTCAATGCACTCGTCAGGCTCGATCACCAACATGTTGGGACCTTCGCGGAAACAGTCGACGGGGCACACATCCACACAGTCGGTGTACTTGCAACGGATACAGGATTCAGAAACGACGTGGGTCATGCTTTTTTGGCTCGGTCGGTAAAACCCTAGATTTTAAGATCTTTCCAGGGGAGGGCTAAGGGGAGGGTTGAAAGGCTGGTTTAAATCTATTGAGCCGACAGAATCAATGCGGCACCGGAGGTCTTGTGCGAGGCGGTATCGACCAGCACCAGCGAGCCCAGAATGCGCGATTCAGCAAAGGGCTCCGCGGCGATCGGCTCTTGCAGGGTCAGCTCGACCACGCCGATGGCGTTGGCGTCAAGTTGCGTCGCCGCTTGCTCTTCCAGCGTGTTGATGTTCACTTGGTGCACGATGCGCTTGACCTTGGCCTTGACCCAGCGGTGACCTTGCAAGGCCCAATACACGCGGCCGGGTAGCAAAGGTTCTTCGTCCATCCAGGCGATGGTTGCGGTCAGCTCACGCTTGCCGGGTGATGCGCCAAAGCCTTCGGCGGCCAACAGCACGTCGCCGCGTGACACGTCGAGTTCGCGGTCCAAGATGATGCCGGCGCTGTGGCCTGCACGCACCGATTTCGGCGAACGCGCATGGTCCAGTACCTCGGCTACCACAGCGCTTTTGCCGCCAGGCAAGACGCTGACGCTCTGGCCGACTTGCACCGCGCCGCTGGCAATGCGGCCCCAGAAAATGCGCCGTCCTTGTGAGGTGTCGGCGCTGGAAGAAAACTTCTCAACCCATTGCACTGGAAAGCTGAAGGGCTGGGCGGTGTCAGCGGGTGTGGCCGACAGTTGCTCCAAAATGGCCAGCAAGGCCGGGCCTTGGTAGTTGCACCAGCCGGGATGGGCGTCAACCACGTTGTAGCCAATCAGGGCCGACACCGGCACGATGGCTTGTGCGCTGATGCCAGCCTCTTGGGTGAACTGCCGAAGCGCGGCGCTGATGTGTTCAAACGCCAGCGCAGGGTCTTCCACAGCGTCGAGTTTGTTGACAGCGAAGACGATGGACGGCACACGCAGCAATTTCACCAGCAGCGAATGACGGCGTGTTTGCGGCAACAGTTTGGGCAGTGCTGACTGCCAATCTAGTTTGGTGGCGTCGACCAGCACCACGGCCGCGTCGGCGCTGGACGCTGCCGTAACCATGTTGCGGGTGTACTGCTCATGACCGGGCGCATCGGCAATGATGAATTTGCGGGCGACCGTGTTGAAGTAGCGGTAGGCCACATCAATCGTGATGCCTTGTTCGCGCTCAGCTTGCAAGCCGTCGGTCAGTAGGGCTAGGTCGACCTTGCCGCTGCGTTGCACGCTGGCCAGTTGGTCTTGCAGCACGGCGCGGGAGTCGACCAACAGGCGACCGATCAGCGTGCTCTTGCCGTCGTCGACGCTGCCGCAGGTGACAAAGCGCAGGGCTGCGCGGGTGTCTTGCTCGACGTTGAAAGATGCGTTGTCAGCAACATCTGGGCTGCTGGTTTGAAGAATCGTGCTCATCAGAAATAACCCTCTTTTTTGCGCTTCTCCATCGAGGCGTCGGAAGTCTTGTCGTCCATGCGGGTGGCACCGCGCTCGCTGACGTCTGCCGTCAGCGTTTCCAGCACCACTTCGGCGGGGTTGGCTGCTGGGCTCTCAACCGGGCAGGTGCAGGTGATGTCGCCCAAGGTGCGAAAGCGCACGGTTTTATCCACCGCGTTTTCACCCGCTTTCAAAGGTGTGAGGTCGGTCACCGGCACCAGCAGACCTTTGCGCTCAACCACCGTGCGTTGGTGCGCGTAATACAGCGACGGCAGTTCGATCTTCTCGCGCTCGATGTATTGCCAGACGTCGAGTTCGGTCCAGTTGGAAATCGGGAACACGCGAAAGTGCTCACCCGGCTGCAAGCGCGTGTTGAACAGGTTCCACAACTCTGGGCGTTGGGCTTTGGGCTGCCATTGACCGAAGGCGTCACGGTGCGAAAAAATTCGCTCTTTGGCACGGGCTTTTTCTTCGTCACGGCGGGCGCCGCCAATCAGGGCGTCAAAGCGAAACTCTTCAATCGCCTCTAGCAATGTGACCGACTGGTGTACGTTACGCGGCTCGTCTGGGTGCGCCAGTCGAACAGTGCCGCGCTTCATCGAATCTTCGACGTTGCGGACAATCAGATTGGCACCGAGTTGCTTGGCCCGGTAGTCGCGAAAAGCCGTCACTTCAGGGAAGTTGTGGCCGGTGTCGATCATCAGCAACGGGTAGGGAATGTGGCCGCCACGGGTACTGTCGACAAAAGCTTTTTCAGCGCATTTGAGCAGCACCAGCGAGTCTTTCCCGCCAGAAAAAAGCAGGGTCGGGCGCTCGAAAGCAGCCGCGACTTCACGTAAGATGAAAATTGCTTCTTCTTCTAAAGCGTCCAAGTGGGCATTGCTCAGCTGGGGGTGGTTTTGGGCTTGAGTCAGCACGGTGGCTTCGGCTACAGCGTTCACGCGGAGACCTCTTTGATGGGAATGATGGATGAAATGGCGGATGTCTGACCGTCGGCGCTGTCAGACACATGCAGGCCGCACTCTTTGGCGCTTTCCTGCTCCCACCACCAGCGGCCGGAGCGGATGTCTTCACCCAGCGTGACGGCGCGGGTGCAAGGCGCGCAACCGATGCTCGGGAAAAACTCGTCGTGCAGCGGGTTGTAGAGGATGTTGTTGATGCCGATGAAATGCCAAACATCGCCGGCGGTCCAACGCGCGAGCGGGTTGACCTTGGCACGCTCGCCCGGTTGCCCGACCAACTCGTGCTCAATGAACTCGACTTCCGCCCTGGCGTTTGACTGCTCGCGGCGCAGGCCCGTCAACCAACCTTTTTTACCAGCCAGCGCGCGGCCCAGTGGCTCCATCTTGCGGATGCCACAGCAGGCTTTGCGCAGGTCAACGCTCTGGTACATGGCTTTGTCGCCATGTGTGCTGACGAATTCAGCGGCGACTTCTACAACCGGACGATAAGCTTCAACCGGGCGGGCGTAGCGCGCCTCAATGCGGCCAATCATCGCTACGGTCTGTGGGTGCAGCATGCCGGTTTCGAGCACAAAAATACTGCAATCGATGCGGTGCTCAGCCAGCAAGTGGGTGATGACCATGTCTTCTGCACCCAAGCTGGAGGCTTGCGTCAAGGGCGAAAACTCTTGGGACGCACGCTTCAAGAGCGCGATGGTTTCGGCCAGCTTAGCATCGAAGTCCGTCGATGCTTTCGCGTAAAGGGAGACCGCGCTCATAAGCTGACGCTTTCTTTTTCAGTGTGCGCAAAGTGCGGTTCGATCTGCACGGCGTCGCCCTGATAACGGCCCACGCCGTAGCCCGGGTAGCTGGCCAACACGCGCTGTGCGACGTCAAGTGGTTGGTCGGCGCGCAACACGGCCACGTTAAAGCCGCTGCGTTCCATTTGGGCGAGCTGGTCAACCAACACGTCGCCGGTGGCGCGAATCTCGCCGGTGAATTCACGCCTGCGGCGCAGCAAAAAAGCTTGGCTATAGGCGCGACCGTCAGTGAACTTCGGAAAGTGCAGGTCGATGCGTTTGACGCCATCCAGCGGCAGGTCCATCGGGTCGGCATCGTTGGCGAAAACCACGGTGCCTGGCTGTTCAGTGGCGTTGTCTTTAGCGTTCTCGTGGGGGGTGAGTAATTTCATGATGGGTTCTTTCAAGCCTGTTCGACCACAGCGATGCGTGCGCTCTTAGCAGCCGCCTTGTACGGCTCCATGCCGACACGTCGCAGCGTGGTAATGAAGGTTTCGCCTGTCGTGCGGTGCTGGCGATAAGTCTCGAGTACCGCTTCAATGACTTCGGGCACTTCAGACGCTGTGAACGATGGGCCGACAACTTTGCCTGGCACAGGGTCACCGCTCAGGGTTGAACCGTCAGAGCCGCCCAGCGACACTTGATACCACTCTAGGCCGTCTTTGTCGACGCCCAAAATGCCGATGTGGCCGCTGTGGTGATGGCCGCAGGAGTTGATGCAGCCGCTGATGTGCAGGTCAATCTCACCGAGGTCGTGCAACTCGTCCATGTCTTGGTAGCGCTCAGTGATGGCCTCGGCAATCGGGATCGAGCGGGCATTCGCCAATGAACAAAAGTCGCCACCGGGGCAGGCAATCATGTCGGTCAACAGGCGGATGTTCGGACGTGCAAAGCCGGCCTTGCGGGCGGCGCGCCAGAGCTCCGGCAACTGGTCACAGGCGACCCATGGCAGCAGCAAGTTTTGGTCGTGTGTGACGCGCAGTTCCCCAGCGCTGAAGGCGTCAGCCAATTCGGCGGCCTTGTCGAGTTGGTCTGCCGTCGCATCGCCGGGCGCTTGGCCTAAGCGTTTGAAAGAAAGGGTCACGGCGCGCAAATCTGGGTTCTTGTGTGAAGCAACGTTTTGCTTGAGCCAACGGCCAAATTCAATGTCGTCTTCAGCTGCAGCGCGCAGGATGTTGGCAATTTTGGCATCGGCTGTTTTACGATCACAGCTCAGCGACGGTGGCACGAAGCAGGCCGTGACGCGGTCGAGTTCTTCTTGTGTGATCGTGTGTGGGCCGCCATCGTGTTCCATGATTTGCAGGTATTCGGCCTCGACGTCGTCGATGTAGCGCTGACCTTCGGCCTTGACCAAAATCTTGATACGGGCTTTGTAAATGTTGTCGCGACGGCCGTAGCGGTTGTAAACGCGAACGATGGCTTCGATGAAGTTCATCACCTGATGCCACGGCAGAAACTCACGGATCACGGTCCCAATGATGGGCGTGCGGCCCATGCCGCCGCCGACCAACACTTTGAAGCCGAGTTCGCCTTCGGTGTTGCGGATCAAATGCAGGCCGACGTCATGCCATGCTGTGGCAGCGCGGTCTTCACGGGCGCCACTCACGGCGATTTTGAACTTGCGAGGCAAGAAGGCGAATTCAGGGTGCAGCGTGCTCCACTGTCGCAGGATCTCGCCAAACGGCCGCGGATCGGCAATTTCATCGGCTGCAATACCGGCACGTTCGTCGCTCGTGATGTTCCGGATGCAGTTACCGCTGGTCTGGATGCCGTGCATGTCGACGCTGGCCAGCAGGTCCATCACGTCGGCTGATTTGTCGAGTGGAATCCAGTTGTACTGGATGTTCTGGCGCGTGGTGAAGTGGGCATAGCCGGCGGTCAGCTTGGAGCTGATGGCCAAACCGCCGGTCAGCACAGGGCCGAGCAAGTCTTGCTTGGCTTGGGCAGCTTGGAACAGCTCGGCATTGGGCTGGTCGTATTCGCGGGCAATTTTGGCCAATACCCGGACTTGCGCGCTGGAGAGCTCGCCATAGGGCACGGCTACGCGCAACATCGGCGCGTAACGCTGCACGTACCAGCCGTTTTGCAGGCGCAACGGGCGAAACTCATCTTCGGGCAGCGTACCTGCTTGCCAGCGCGTGAGCTGGTCACGGTATTGGTCAGCCCGTGCTCGGACGAACTGGCGGTCAAATTCTGTGTATTGGTACATAGCGGTTTGAAATTAAAAGGGGGTCACAAAAGGGTGACAGAGAGCGTTTTTCAAGCGGTTCAGATGGTGATCAGTTTGACGCCGGCATAGGCCAGCAGCAAAGACAAAAGGGTACGAATGATACGGTCTGGCGTTTTGTGAACCAGCTGCGAACCCAGCCAGATGCCTGGCAGCGAACCGATCAGCAGCTTGCCCAGCAGCGGCCAGTCGACTGATCCGAGCGAGGCGTGGCCTAGGCCGGCCACCAGCGTCAGTGGCACTGCGTAAGCGATGTCTGCCGCGACAATGCGCGGCAGTGGCAGTAGTGGGTAGAGCAATATCAGCGCCGTGACACCAATCGCACCGGCACCGACAGAGGTGAGGGTGACCAAGGTTCCTATCACAGTGCCAAACAAAATTGGCAGACTCCAGTGGCGTGGTCGTGTGGCCTCTTCTAACTGCGCACCCGCAATTTGGCGGGGGATTTTTTTACCTTGAATGGCTTTGTAAAGCGTGGCGAAGGCCGTGAACAACAAGGCTATACCCAGCGTCATCGTCATGGCTTTTTGCACGGCCGGGTTGGCCGGGCCCAACTCGTGCAGGACATACAGTGTCAGCAACGCGGCTGGAATGCTGCCCATGCTGAGGGCTCCGACCAACCGCCAAGGAACAACGCGTTGCCGCGCCAAGCTAACAGTGCCACCCATTTTTGTGAAAGCCGCAAAAAGCAAATCGGTACCAATGGCCAGATGTGGCTTGATATCGAATCCAAAAATCAGCAGCGGGGTCATCAACGAACCCCCACCGACGCCCGTCAGACCGACGATCAGGCCAACGGCAAAGCCGGCAAAAATAAACGCAAAATCATACATAGAGCGCTACTGTAAAACAAGGATATGTGAATTCAAACGACAGTTTTCTTCTTCACTTATGCGCATAAGCTTATTCAGAAAAACGATATCGCTTGGCCAGTAGTGATTGTGCTAATCGTTTTTCAATTGGCAAGGGTTCGGCGTGTAGCCAGGCGGCCAGAAGTTCTCCGCACAGTACGGCAAAGCTCAAGCCTCTGGAGCCCAAAGCGGTGCACACCCATAAGCCTGGCAGGTCTTCATCGTCCAGCGGTCCGACGATGGGCAACCGATCGGGCGAAACGCAGCGCACGCCGGCCCAAGATTCGCTTGTTTCGAAGGATGCCTTTAAAGCCTCTGCCGTTTGCGGTAGCAGCTGACGCAGTCGCTCGAAGATCTCTTGACGGTCCTTGACTTTGATGTCGGGGGTGTTGTTGTTTCGCTCGAAGGTGGCACCCATCAGCCAGCTGGTTTTGTTGTCGTCACCGCTAAAGGCCGGGATGAAGCTGCCGTGGCCGTTGACGGGAACGAGCGGCATGGCGTGGGCATCCGTGACGGTCCCCCAAGCGACTTGACCGCGAATTGCTTGCAGCGTCAACTGCGTTGATTTGTGCTCAGCCTGAGACTCAGCGGTTGGGCCTCTTGGTGGCACGAATCCAGCGCTTTCAAAACCTGCCGCCAAGACCACCAGTTCAGCCACTGCCAAGCATTCACCGTGGGTGTCTAGCACCTGCCAAAAAGCGTCGGTGTCAGCTGCAGATGTGAGTTGCAGGCCTGCGACTTTGACGCCGTAGCGCTGGCTGATGCCCGATGACGCCAGCAGCGCCTCGACCAGTCGTCTCGGTTTGATCCAGCCGCCAGATGCGTGCCAAAGGGCGGTGTTTTCACCGAGTCCCGCGAGCCGACTCCAATGTTCTCCAGCTTCAGGCCATTCACTGGGTAAGCCCCCGCTGTTGTCAAACCGGCGCTGCAGGACGCCACTGGCTTGCCAGTCCACATCGGCCAAGAGCTGCGCCTTGGCCACTTGCCATGTGGCGCGTAGCCCGTTTCGGGTTAATCGCGACAACAAGCTGTCGTCGGGCGATGTGTGTGGGGCCAACATGCCTGCCGGAAGTGCCGAAGCGCCACCCGCGGCAGACTCGTGTGCGTCTAGCACCGTCACTTGCCAGCCTCGCCGCGCCAGACTAGCGGCGCAGGCTGCACCTGCTAAGCCGGCACCAATGACGACACAGCGTTGGGGTGCGTGCTGTTTTGGCTTGTTGGGTGCGGCAGCTTTCTTGGGTTCCCAATGCGGGTTGAAGCAGGCTTGCAGAAGCTTCGCTTCGGCGGTGCCTTCCGGCGTATCGGTAACTTCAAAGCCGGATTGCGTGAGCCTTTCGGCCGCGCTGTTGCTGCCCGTTAAACACGCCAAACGGGTGCCACGCCGGCAGCATCGGGCGACGGATTTCAGCGAGTGCGTATCCCAAATATTTTGATTGTGCGGCCGGTTGACGTCTACAAGGTAAACAGAATCCGCTTCAAAAGACTGCTCTTTTAGCAAACCTTTGACGTCACCAATGCCGATCGTTAGCAAGACTTTTCCACCTTCAAAAACCAGGCGATGAAAGCCTGGAAGCAAGCCATGCCAGTACTCTGCTAGCTCTACAGCCAAGGGTAACAAGTCGGGATGCTTCGCGGCCTCGCGCAAGAGATTTCCCGCACTAACAGGAGAATCCTCGGTCGAGACGAAGTGGAGTAAATTGGGACGATTTGGATCACTCTTCCATGCGCGCCAAGTGATCAAAAAATTGAGGCCAAGCCCGAAGCCTGTCTCGAGAACCCGCCATTGCTGCTGGCCAGCCCACGCGGTGGGCAGGCCGCAACCTTGCAAAAAAACGGTCCGGGCTGTCAGCAAAAGCTCAAGGGGCGGGTGGAACGTAGCCCGCCACAGCATCTGCGCCGTCGCCAAAGAAGTGTTTTTCCATTTGTCGCGCAAGGTATTGACGAGCTCGGGCATCGGCCAAATTCAGTCGGTTTTCATTGACTAGCATCGTCTGTTGTTTCATCCACTCAGCCCACGCAGCTTTGCTCACTTCTTCCCAGATGCGTTTGCCTAATGGGCCGGGATACGGCGGTAGATCCAAGCCTTCTGCTTGCGTGCCGAGTTTGATGCAGTTAACCATCCGTGCCATATGTGTAGTCTTTCGCGGAGTTCGCTGTTAAAAAATGTTGCTTAGAAGCCGGTCCTTCCGACAATTGAAATGTCGACCGGAAGCAAGATGTGATTATCTTTCAAGCCGAAATGGTCCTACTTCTTGCTCTCTTTTCTGATAGATGGGGAGGGGCAAAGTCATCTGCCTAAACGATGCATCTTCTTTGAGCGGTAAAATAAATATCTAAGAAAAACAAAAACGACGTCATCGGCCTGCTCCTGCTAACCGATAAGCATTTGAAGTGCCGCTCGTCAATCGATGTTCGCCGACAGCTATTAAGCAGGCGAGACAAGTCATAGAACGCGCTATGCGCCAACCGGAAAAAGGTAACGCCAGTGGCAAGATCTGAAACAAAAACGGCCGTCCTTCCAGATGGTCTTCGCTATAAGTCCAAAGTATCGGGTTCGCCTTTTGTGGCTACAACCTCCTTTGGCAGCGCGACCATGTCGTGCTTCATGTGCGGCAAGCACCGTCCCCGCTCCATGATGGGTACGCGTAAGGTCTTGGGCAAAGCCCAAGCAGTTTGCGCACCTTCTTGCAAAGGGCTCGACGAATTGCTGAGCAACCCGCCCGCTTAAGCATCTGACGGGGCGCCTTTTTTCAGGTGCCTCTCAGTTTGTCATTCTGACAAAAATTCTTTCCAAAAGCTGAGCTAACTCAGTTGAATAATCGGCAACAAATGAACATGTTTTTGACGAAAAACACGGCATTTCCACGCAGGGTACTGGCACTGATCTGCTTGGCATCTGTTGCTATGCTGGCTTTTGGTTTGTACTTGCAGCATGTTGTCGGTCTTGAACCTTGCCCAATGTGCATTGTTCAGCGTTACGCACTGGTGTTGGTGGCCCTGCTTGCCGGGCTAACTGCCATTTATTCAGGCCGCCCGGTCTTGATCACTGGTTCGGGCCTCTTGCTTCTCACCTCAGGTTTTGGTGCTTTTGTGGCTGCCCGCCAGAGTTGGCTGCAATGGTTTCCGCCTGAAGTTGCCGCCTGCGGGCGCGACTTCTACGGCATGATTGAAACTTTCCCCTTGCAACGTGTGATTCCCATGATCTTCAAGGGCAGTGGAGATTGCAGTAAGGTTGATTGGACTTTATGGGGTCTGTCTATCGCCAACTGGTCTTTTCTGGCTTTTATCGCTTTCTGCCTTGTCGTCGTGGTTTTGATATTCAAGCTTGCCAGCAAACGCGTGCGCTGAAGCTCGCATTCCACTGAGCGCGGTAGGTCGGGCTAGGTACTCCTGACAACTTATATGCCCCACGGATACGTCTCCGGTAACTCCCCTCCTTCCTCTTTATGCCAGGCCAACCCCTTCTCTAGAGGTTCCAGTGCATGGGTTTCGTCCCAGTGCAGTACGGCATCAAACTGCCGATCCAGATGCGTAAAAAAGTAGTGGCTCTGGCGTTCGGTTTTGGGACGATAAATCACGCCAATCGCGCGTTGTAGGCGCATTGCTTGGGTCAATATTTGCAGCTCTGAATGCGCTTTTAGTAAGAGCATGAAATTCATCGTGTTCACTTGGTGAAATACAGCCTCCCAGCTTCCGTTCAAGCCGGGTCGAACGCGTTTTCGCTGCGGTGGTTCGTCCCATTCTGAAGCGGCTGTGACCGAGCCATGATGTGTGCTCATGCCAACTAAAAACGCATCGTCGCCATAACGTTCCCGCATGAGCTGTCCTACGTTCCACTCGCCGCGGTCTCCCATTTCTGTGGCGCCTGCGTCGCCTAGGTGTGAGTTGTGCGCCCAGACGATCATATGGGGTGGATCTGTTGCAGCGCCTTCACCCAAGTGCTGTGATAGTGCGGTCAGCGTCTCGACCATGTGGCTGTCCCGCAGATTCCAAGATGACACGCGGCCCCGGAACATGCTGCGGTAGTAGGCTTCGGCGTTGCGGACAAGTCGTGCATTTTGCTGGGCGTAAAAATACTCGTCGCGCTCTAATCTTAGCGCTGCAAGGGTCGGGTTCAAGTCCACGGTCATGTCGCGGAGTTGCTTGACGACCTCGTCTTCACAGCTGCGGGCCATGCCGAAGGCTGCGGCGTAGCCATAGGCTTGGCTGTTTTGGCCAACGTGGTCGAAGCAAGCATATCGAGCGCGCGCCTGCTTTGCTGCCGCTGGATCGGTGCGGTCTAAAAAAGTTAGCACTTCTTCCATCGAGCGGAAGAGGCTGTACAAGTCCATACCGAAAAAACCGACTTGCTTCGCAGGGCTGACGCTGCTGTTGTGCTGGCGCAGCCATTCAACGAAGTCGCAGACTTCGGTGTTGCGCCACATCCAAGATGGAAAGCGTTCAAAGCCGGCCAAGGCTTCGCGGGCATCTTTGTCCCCCGAGACGCCGAGCACATAGCGGTTCACGCGCCAAGCGTCTGGCCAGTCAGCCTCAACCGCAATGGCCGTGAAGCCCTTTTCCATAATCAATCGCTGAGTAATCTTCACACGCTCTCGGTAAAACTCTTGGGTGCCATGCGAGGCTTCACCGATCAGCACAAAGTGTGCAGAGCCAATGGCTTTTAGCAGCAGGTCGTAATCATCTTCGGCGCCTCTTAATGGTTGCAGATGCCGCTGCAAACCTTCAAGTAACGTGCGCGGCGCGTCTTTGACCCGCATAGAGTTTTTTAAAAGTGAGTTGACCGGCATATCTCAAAGTCCTGCTGAGTGAGCTGCTGATTTGGCGGCAAGTTGAATCATGGACGGATGTTTTCGCCAAGCTTTTTGCAGCAGCGTGCGGACCTCTTCGTCGCTGGCTTGCGGCATCAAGTCATACCAAAGGCTGAGGGCATGAAAAGGTTCCGGCATGGCCGGGCAAATGATTTCGTCAGCCACGTCGCGCAAGCTTTGGCAACTTTCGCGGGCGCCGACCGGTACGGCCACCACCAAACGAGCAGGGTGTTGTTGTCGCACGGATACGGCGGCTGCGCGCATGGTGGCCCCAGTTGCTAGCCCGTCATCAATCAAAATGACCGTGCGTCCGGCGATCTTGACCGGTGGGCGTTGCGCTCTGTACAACTTCTCGCGCCGGAGCAACTCGTTTTGTTCTTTGAGCAAGACTGTTTTTATGGCTTCCGGTGCGATGGTGATACCGGGGAGTGGGTTCATCACCCGCACACCACCGCTGGCAATCGCACCCATAGCGAACTCCTCATGGCCCGGTAAACCGAGCTTACGAACCACGCAAACGTCCAGCGGCGCATGGAGCGCTTGGGCCACCTCGTAAGCCACTGCCACGCCGCCGCGAGGTAGGGCGAGAACCAGCACATTGGGCTGGTCTTTGTAGTGGCTGAGATGCTCCGCCAGCGTACGACCCGCGTCGTGGCGATCGCTGTAACAAGGTCGAGACATCATCGCCGAGCCTCCTTCGATGTGTCTATGTTTTGTGTCCGTTGGCGTGTCATGCCAGATCGAGGAAGCTCGATTTTTTGCAGGTAGCGTGTGTACCATTCAGCGGCCAATGCTGCGACTTTCTCTAAGGCGCCGGGCTCTTCAAAAAGATGGGTCGCATGCGGAACAATAGACAATTTTTTCTCGCAACGCATGAACCGCAAGGCCTCTTCGTTGAGTTCGATCACGCCAGGGTCATCGCTCCCCACAATCAGCAACGTGGGTGCATGCAACTCAGCCAAAACCACCGGACCTGCCAGATCAGGTCGACCGCCACGCGAGACCACGGCTGATACGCGGTCGCGCAATCGGGCCGCAGCAATTAACGCGGCAGCACTGCCCGTGCTGGCGCCGAAATAGCCTATGGGTTCATTTTTGAATTGATCTTGTGCGGTGACCCACAGCGTAGCGTCTTGCATGCGCTGTGTTAGCAAGGCGATATTGAAGCGATGCTCGCCTGTATGAATGTCGGTTTGCTCTTCTGCTGCCGTCAGCAGATCAAACAGCAACGTTCCAATGCCGGCACTTTGCAATGCTTGCGCGACCTGTCGATGGCGCGCACTGTGCCGGCCGCTGCCGCTGCCATGTGCAAACAGAACCAAACCCAGCAAACCTGCTGGCAGGGCCAAGTCGCCGTAGAGCCAAGCAGCACCAGATGGGATGCGCACTTCAGTTTGCACAACCTCAGGCGCTTGCCTACGACCCAAAAAATCACGCTTGAGTGTCACGTCCATGCTTGCCCCCTTCTGATCGCAATTTAGTTGCGGTCAGGGGTTCCCTGCGTCAGCATAGACGCAAGAACATGTAGGAGGACGTGTAGGGGTCAGGCGTTAGTCGGTAAATCAGCGACGGGGGTTCCGCTGTCAATCACCAGGCACTTGCGTTCCTCCGCTGCGTGGACCGCTTTGGCCAGTTTCAACACCTCAGCGGCGCGCGCCATAGGAACGAAGCACACGCCGGTGCTGTCGGCCAACACAATGTCGCCGCAAGCGACCCTGACGCCTTCAATCTCGACATCACCGTTGATTTCGACGGTTTCAATTCGCCATTTTCCGGTCAGCGGCGTCACCTCGGTTGACCATATCGGGTAGTCCACTGAACGGGAGTGGCTTACATCGCGAATGCCTCCGGAGACGATGGCGCCTACTTCGCCTTGTCGTTTGCCGGTGTGGGCAGAAATACCGCCCATGTTGGAGATGCCCTGTACACCCTGAATGACAATCACATCGTCAGCTTGAGCGAGGTTATGCGCTTCAAACTCTGCCATGCGATTCACCTTGGCTTTGGCGGTTTCGTAGACATGTTCACGCTGCACCATATTGCGAACGGTGAGCGCTACGCCGACCATGCATTTGGATGGCATGGTGGGTTTCAAGGTACTTGCACCGATCACGCCCGTGATCCCCAACTGGTCCATCACATCCGACAAAATGCCCGATGCATCGCCCAAACTGCGAAAGCCTTCCAACAAGCCGGGAGCAGGGCGTGGGACGCTCATTTTCTGAATGCGCTCGCGCGCTATTTTTCCGGTTAATTTTTTTTCAGTCATGTGTGCTTACTGGGGTTTTTTCGATTTTTTAATTGATAGGGTTTGACGGTGTGCTGCAGTTAGCATGTCAACAGCTTTGCTGGACAGCTTTTCCATGGCGTCTTCAAAGACCTTGCGCTCTTTGGCGTTGAGGACTGACAGCAAGGTTTCGTTGCGCTGCACGGCTTGCGGAAATACCTTGCGGTAAAGATTTTTCCCCTTGGCCGTCAACGACAAATGGATCGACCGACCATCCTCGTCGTTCGCATGGCGTTGCAAAAGACCCCGCTCAATCAAGCCGGTGACGATTCGACTGGCTTGACTCTTGTCGACGGCGACCTCATTGGCGAGTGCTTGCAGTGACAAAGGGGCGGTCGTACCCAGTAACCCGAGGATGCGCCACTCGCGTGGATCAAGTTCGAAGGCAGCTTGATTGAGCAACGCTGCTAACTGACTCATGCGATGAGTCAAGACATTCAATCGGAACGAAAATAAATCTTTGAAATTGTTCGGCTCTAGGGCTGAACTTGGAACTTGTGGCATTGGTGTTGTCGATTCAAAAAGTAGGCGTTCTCAGGAATGTGCGGGTGAAGTTACCGGGCACAAGGGATTCAAGCCAGACCTTAGCACTCTGCTGCTGAGCTCGCGTGCAAGCAAGTCTTCGCAGTGCTGACCAACGTCTAGTAATTGCGCTCTATCGATACCTGTTTTAACGCCCATGGATTCAAAAAAATCGACCAAGTCTTCGGTGCACACATTGCCGGTATGGCCCTGACCATATTTCACTTTCACGGGGTGTCCGCCGACGCCACCGAATGCGCAGTCGAAATAGCGCACACCAGCTTCAAAGCCCGCCATGTAATTCACCAGACCAGTGCCTCGTGTGTCATGAAAGTGAGCGATGGCGCACGCCTCTGGAAAGGCACGTTGAAGCTGCTTGAAAAGGGCGGACGTGGACTTGGGCGTGGCCGTGCCCGTGGTGTCGGCTAGGGTGATGTGGCGTACGCCTATGCGCAAGAATTTCTCTGCATCGGCCATCACGGAAGCCGGGTTGACCGCTCCCTCAAATGGGCAGCCGAATGCCATGGAGATGGTACCAATGAGTCTAAATTTATTCTGTGCCGCGGTCACCATGTTGGCAATATTGAGCCATTGTTCATCCCGCGTACGAACCAAATTTTTAAGCGAATGCGTGTCTGTGGCGGACACCAGCAGGCTGATTTCATTGGCGCCGTAGCCATGTACGTCATCTGCCATGGCCCGTTCGACCGCCCGCACATTGGCGCAGGTCGCTTTGTAAAAAACACCGGGTTGTCTGGGCAACTGCTTGAGCAAATCGCTGGCATCTGAAAATTGCGGAATCACTTTCGGGTTCGAATACGAAGTCGCTTCAACCCTGACAAAGCCCATGTCGACAAAGCGCTCGATCAAAGAGACTTTATTTTGTGTGGCCATCATGCCAGGCTCGTGTTGCAGGCCATCTCTGGCGAAGCATTCGCACAACACAACGTCACGCGTGTCTGCGGCCAGGGCGGGTCTGAGCGTTGTCATAGATTCCACAGAGCAATAGCGTGTTCACGCAATTTGTTTTTCTGTACCTTGGAGCTGCCTGTCATGCCGATATGCTCAAAGCTGTCCACAATGGCCAGATAGCGTGGCACCTTGAAGTTGGCGCAACGCGACTTGCACCAGTCGATCAGTTCCTGGGTCGTGGTCTCATCGCTGTGTTTGAGTAAGACAAACGCGCCGGTGACCTCCCCCAAGCGATCGTCTGGAACGCCGATCACTTGAGCTTGCATGACGTTGGGGTGACCGTGTAAGACCTCCTCCACTTCGGCCGGGGCGACGTTTTCTCCCCCAACCCGGTAAATGTCTTTCAAACGGCCCACCATGCGAAAACGCTGGGAGCCATCCGATTCACCTAAGTCTCCGGTTTTCAGCCAGCCATCCGCGCTGAAGGCTTTGGCCGTGGCTTCAGGCATCTTGTAATAAGCCTTCATCACATTCCAGCCACGAACTTGAATCTCACCGGGTTCACCGAGTGGCGTCGGCAAGTTGGTGGTCGCATCTGCCAGCCGAACGTCAACACCCGCATGGGGTTGGGCGAAACCCGCCACACGCAATGGCAAGGGGTCATCCCACGCCGACAGCCAGACATTCGGGGACGCCTCTGATTGACCGTAGGCGTTGCAAATAGAGGGGATGCGCATGAGGTCGTGGATTTTTTGCATCACCTCCGGTCCTGCTGCCGCCCAACCACCGCGCAGGTGGAGTTTGTCCGCATCAAAATCAGGATGCCCCATCAGCGATAAAAAGATGGTGTCGTTGCCCGATATCAAAGTGCATTTCTCTTGGTCCAAGACGCGCAAATTTTCTGCGATATCAAATTTGGGCAAGGTCAGCAAGCAGCAGCCAGTTTGTAGGCTGACCAAAATCGACAGCGTCGAACCGGCGACATGAAAGAAGGGTCTGATGCTGAAGTAACGGTCTGAGGATTTCACGCCGATGCGGGTGGCTGCGGCCTTGGCGTCCAACAACATGTTCGATTGGCTCAGCATCACGCCTTTGGGGTAAGACGTGGTGCCCGAGGTGTATTGAATCAACAAGCAGTCATCCGCGGTGACGCTGGCCATGCGCTCTTGACGCTCTGCCGCTGTCACGCGTTGGCCGGCCGCGATGAAGTCAGCCCACGGCACAGCACCCGCAGGCAGGTCGCTATTGCCAACCATCACAGCCAGACGCAGGCATGGCAGTTGCTGACCGGGCAAACCTGTGGCTACGGCGGGTTCTATGCTTTGCAGCATGCCTTTGAAATCGATGCCCAAAAAGTCATCGGCAAAGACCAAGGCCCGGACATCGGCTTGGTGTAAGCAAAAACGCAATTCCTCGGTCTTGAAGCGGGTGTTCACCGGCACCGTCACCGCGCCAATGCTGGCGCAAGCAAAAAAAACCTGTATCCAAGTGCTGTTGTTACCCAGGAGAACGCCGACGTGATCGCCTCGCTGCACGCCGGCGGCGATCAGTGCGGATGAAATGCGGAGTGAACCCTGTTCAAGCGCGTTCCAAGTGAGTCTTTCTTCAGGATCAACGTAGGCTTCTTGGGTCCTAAATTGTTGGCAGGTCTTGGCCAATACGTGTGCCAAGGTGGAGGGCGTCATGGTCATATTTTGTTTAAACGTTGGTCTGGCCAAACTTGGCAATGGCGGTCTTCCAGTCGCTGCCTTGCAAATTTTCTTGAATGGCCAACAGTTCCACGCCTAAAGCGCCCTCACGTGTTGTGTCGAGTCCTTGGTCGATGCTTCTCTTGGTCAAGCGTGTGGTTAACGGATTGCATTTGGCAATGGCCTCTGCCATAGCGCGTGCATTGACTTGCAACTCATCGGGTGCATAGACATGGTTGACCAAACCCAGTGCTTGGGCTTCTTGTGCGTCGACCACTCGGCCGGTGAACAACAGCTCTTTGGCCATGCGCCGTCCCACAATGCGCGGCAGTCGTTGTGTCGCGCCGACGGTGCCCCAGCCGACTTCCGGGTATTTAAAACGGGCGTCCGTACTCGCCAGCACAAAGTCACAGGCGGCCATGACTTCCCCGCCTGAGCCAAACGCCGGTCCTTGCACGACGGCGATCACCGGCATGGGCAAGGCCTCGATGGCGGCGTAGGCGGTGAAGCCTTCTACCCGACGTGCAACCAAGTCTGCGGTGGTCATGGTCTGGCGTTCTTTCAGATCTGCTCCCGCGCAAAACGAGCTGCCCATGGCATCAATCAAAACCACATGCACATCGGTTTGTTGAGTCAAGGTGCGGCAAGCGCGGATGAGTTCTTGGCACATGACCAGACTGAGGGCATTGCGGCTCTCAGGCCGGTTCAGTGTCAGCGTGGCAACGTGGTCTTGGACGCTGAGCTTGAGCGTGGTGTAGGTCTTGTCCATGTGTTTAATCCAGCAATTTCATACCCGTTGTTTTGATCAAATCTTGCATTGTTTTGTAGTCATCCTGCAAAAAACGCAGAGTCTCGGCGCGACTCAGGCTGTATATTTCAGCGTTTTGCTGTGCTGCTGCAGCCTGAAATTCAGGGCTGGCTTGAACACTCGCCAATGCTTTGGCTAAACGGTCCAGCACCGTGACAGGGGTGTTTGCCGGTGCGGCTAAGCTGTACCAACTGCCGGAGACAAAATTCGGCAAACCGGCTTCGGCAAAGGTCGGCACATTGGGCAAGCTCGGTGAGCGTTTGGTGCTGGCATAAGCCAAGGCTTTGAGTGAGCCGCTTTTAATATGGTTTTGCACCACCGAGATATTCAGCATTCCGACCGGCACCGTTCCGGCAACCAAGTCAGTGATGGCAGGGGCCGCACCGCGGTACGGAATATGCATCAAGTCAATCCCGGCGCGGTACTTCAGCAGTTCCGCCCCAATGTGCGGTGAACTGCCCATCCCCGCCGATGCGTAACTCAACTTGCCAGGCTGTGACTTGGCTAAAGCTAAAAAGTCGTTGAGTGTCTCCAGCTTCATGCTGTTGTGGACCGTCAAAATGTTAGGCACGCTACCCACAATGCCGATGAATTCGAAGCTCTTGATGCCGTTGTATGGCACCGAGGTGGCCATCGGGGTGACCACGTGCGCAGCGGAGGTGCCCAGCAACAAGGTGTACCCATCAGGTGCCGCTTTAGCCACGTAGGCGGCCCCGATAGAGGCACCACCGCCGGCACGGTTTTCCACCAATACTTGCTGGCCCAGTTGTTCGGTCAGCCCTTTGGCCAAGGTGCGTCCGAGCAGGTCGGTTGGACCGCCGACAGCGTAAGGATTGACCAGCACCACCGGTTTGCTCGGGTAGTTCACCGCTTGCGCGTGGACCGTTGTTGACAGACCTTGGATCATGAGCAAGGCACACAGACAGTTCGATAACTTCATTGATTTTCTCCTCGGGGGTTAAAGCATCAGATGACAGATTCGCGGCGCAGGTGAGCGAGACGATCGGCGCTCAGTCCTAGCCGTTCAAGTAACACCGTATCGGTTTGCTCACCGAGCATTGGGGGGCGTTCAGCTGTCGGGTTGTCAAAACCTTTGAACTGAAATGGCAGGCGTAAGTAAGGAAATTTTCCAATCAAGGGATGCTCAAAAGAATCCACCATGCCACGCGCAGCCACATGTTCGTTGCTCAAAATTTCTTGCACATTCAATATCGGTCCGGCGGGCACGCCGACCGCATCGCAGCGTCTGCATAGCTCGTCACGGCTGAGTAATGCAATGGCGCGAGCCAGTCCAGCCATCACTTCTTCGCGTCGAGTCAGGCGCTGTGCGTTCTTGGCCAGCACGGGATCGTCGGCCCAGTCTTCCAAGCCGAGCAAGCGGCACAGCGGCGTCCAGTGTTGGTCGGCACCCGTGATCTGCACCCATTTGCCATCGCTGCAGACAAAGGCCGCGGATGGAATCCGTCCAGGATGCTCAGTACCCAAGCGCTCGGGCACCTCACCCAAGGTGAAGAAGCGCGCCGCTGCCAGTGACAGCAAGCCCACTTGGCCATCGAGCATTGAGAAGTCGAGTTGGCAGCCTTTGCCTGATGTTTTTCGACCCGCCAGTGCCGACAAAATACCAATGGCAATCCACAAGCCTGAGGTCAAATCGGCCACAGGCAATCCGGGTTTGACCGGTCCACCGCCGCGCTCGCCAGTCAGACTCATGATGCCGCCCATGGCTTGAAAAACGGTGTCATAGCCTTTGCGGTTGGCGTACGGTCCGGTCATGCCAAAGCCGGTGCAAGACGCATAAATCAAGGACGGGTAGCGGGCCGAGAGTGCCTCGTAGTGAAGCCCATATTTTTGCAGGGTGCCGACGGGGAAATTTTCCAACACTACATCGACCGTGCCTGCGAGCTCTTTGATCAAGGCCTGACCTTCGGGGTGGCGCAAGTTCACTGTGATGGATTGTTTACTGCGGTTGAAGGCCATGTAATAGGCCGACACATCACCGCCTTCGCCCTTGACGATGGGTTCGTAGTTGCGCGTTTCATCGCCTTGACCCGGCTGCTCTACCTTGATCACAGAGGCACCCAGCTCGGCTAGGATCATGCTGGCAAATGGACCAGCCAAGACACGTGACAGGTCGAGAATGGTGACGCCTTCGAGCGGCCGCATCTCAGTGTTTCTCCGTTGGTTTTTTGAAACCGCGCATCATCACGTTGGCATCGCGACCCACATCCAGGGCTTGCGCCAGCGACAGGTCGCAGGCCTTGTGGAAGGTTCGCTTGGTGGTGGCCATCGCGATCGGGCTCCAACTGGCCAATCGGTGGGCCATTTCAAGGGCGCTTGACAGCACTTGATCTTGCGGGACGACCTGGTTGGCCAAGCCGAGGGTTTGGGCGCGCGCACCGTTGATCGGGCGGGCCATTGCAACCAGTTCGAACGCCTGCTTGGCGCCGACTTGCCGTACCAAGTTGGCTAGCACCACTGCCGCCACAATGCCATGCTGCAGCTCTGGGTAACCAAAGCGCACGTCGTCGGCCATCACGACCATGTCGCAGGCGATGGCCAAGCCAGCACCGCCACCCAAGGCGTTGCCATGCACGGCAGCGATGATGGGTTTGGACATTTGCGAAAAGCTCAGATGCAAGGCCGTGGTCAAGTCGGCACGGCGCATGACCGCTTGTGGATTGTCCGGCACCAAGCTTGAAAACTCGCTGGTGTCGGCGCCTGCGCAAAAGGACTTTCCGGCCCCAGTGAGAACCACGGCATGGACCGAGTCGTCGTGCTCGGTTTGTCGCAGTGCTTCTAACAATTGCTGCGTTAACAGCGTGTTGAGAGCATTGTGTTTGTCGGGACGGTTCAGCGTCAGGACACGGACTTTGTCAATGGTTTCAGAGATCAGAGGATTCATACGTTGCAAGAACTTTCCGTTGAATGAAATGGCGTGCCGCTGCGCATCTGAGCCATTCGTTGGGTGGCTAAATCGAGCTCGAGGAGCAATTCATGCATGACATCGGCGACGGGTTTGATGTGATGGATCAGACCGGCCGATTGGCCTGCTTCGACCTTGCCCCAGTCCACATTTCCCTCAAGAGCCGCCTGTTTGAGGGTGCTGCTTTTGAACAAGGCTTCATAGGCCTCAGCCGGCACATGCTCTTGTTCTGCTTGAAAAATTTGGCGCGCGAATTGGTTACGTAGACCGCGTACCGGCTGACCACTGCGTTGGCCGATCAGCGCGGTGTCAGCCACATCGGCCGCTAAAACGGCTTCTTTGTAGGCCGTGTGCACGGTGGCTTCATGGGTCAATAAAAACCGCGTGCCGAGTTGCACCGCTTCAGCTCCAAGGGCCAGCAAGGCGGCAATGCCCCAGCCATCGGCAACGCCGCCACCGGCAATCACAGGAATGGAAATTTCTTGCAGCACGCGACGTACCGTGACCATGGTGCTGACTTCGTTGGCAGGCGGGTGACCGCCGGCTTCAGTACCGACGACGACTATGGCGTCCACGCCTGCGTCTTGCGCTTTTAAAGCGTGCTCCAAGGTGGACACCACTTGAATCCAGACGCTGCCGATATCATGAAATCTGGCGAGATGGGCTTTGGGTCCTCCTTGGGATGCAATGACCACTGGGACACGCCGGGCGTGCATCGCATCTAACAATTCAGAGGCATGCGGCCGATACAAAGGAATGTTGACCGCAAACGGGTGGGGCGTTGCGACCTGTAGGTCGTCAAGCACACGGGTGAAGTCATCAACATATAACGGCCCTGCAGCCAAAACACCCAAGCCCCCAGCGTTGGATACCGCAGCAGGCAATGCCGCGCTAGACGAGGCCCAACTCATTCCCGCTTGAATGATGGGGTAGCGAATCTTTAAAAGTTGGGTCGCACGTGTCTGAAAGTAGTCCATGTAAGAATTGCTAAAGTCGCCGAATAATCGTTGCGAATTTAAACTAACTCGTGGACTTTTGCAACTAAATATTTGCTAGCGTAATGCCAGTCCCAGTTTTTTAAGCGCCTCTGCTAGCCTGTCTCGCCCGGCCATGGCCTCTGGACCCCGCACCCGATGGAGGGAGTGCTGATCCCAATCGCCGTGGGTCTTCATGCCTTGACTCTTGTAAAAATTCGACATGGTTGTGATGTAGTCATCTGCCGGAGCGGTGATCTGCTTGGCGTTGTATTGCTCACGATGAAGAACTGCCTGCTGCGGCAGGCGTGGCTTTACCGCTGCGGGTCGTTCGGGGTTCGGGTGACCAATGCACATGCCGAACAAACCAAACGTGCGCGGCGGCAATCCCAGCTCTGCTGCGACGGCTTCAGGTTGGTTGCGCATGCCACCGATATAGACAATCCCAAGGTTCATCGATTCAGCCGCAATCGCCGCATTCTGCGCAGCCAGCGTCGCATCGATGACGCCCACCATGAGGAGCTCAAGATAATCCAGACTGTCGCGCGCCAACCCGCGTCGATCGCCCAAGGCGTCTAGCCGCGCCAGGTCGACCAGCCAAACCAGAAAGAGTGGGCAGGCGCGGATATGTTCTTGGTTGCCGGCCATGCGTGCAAGCCGGTCCTTGCGCTCAGGATCTTCGATAGCGACCACGCTCCAAGATTGCAGATTCGAAGAAGTCGACGCGGACTGCGCTGCGGCGATGAGTAATTCGAGCGTGTTGGGTGCCAGTGCTTTGTCTTGATAACTCCGAACGGAGCGATGCTCCAGCAGGGTCTCCAAGGTCGGATTGAGCGTGTAGCCCGGCGCTGTGGCAGCGCCGTAACGGGCCTGGAACAGTGTATTCATATGGATGAAGTCGCATTCATTGGCGCGTTCCACAGGGTCTAGTAAAAGTACTTGAAAGCGGACTCACGGCTTGGACGCTGCTGGCTTAAGCAACTTGCGCCAGCGCACAATTTCCTCGCGGATCATGGTGTCGAATTCTTGAGGTGTCGAGATGTGAATCTCGCCATCTATGACCTCAAGACGCTTCGCGACTTCGGGGTGGGCCAAGCTGGTGCGCAACGCCAGATTCATTTTGTCGATCACTTCTTTGGGCGTGCCTGCCGGTGCCAGCAGTCCCCACCAGACAACGGCGTTAAACCCTTTGACGCCTTGTTCCGCAATGGTTTTGACGTCTGGGGCCGAGTGCAGTCGCTTGAGTCCTGATGAGGCTAAGACCTTGACTCGTTTGCTTTCTACCAAGGGTCTGATTTGCGACATGCCGGTGAACATCATGTCCACGTGGCCGGCGGCAACGTCATTCATGGCCAGTCCAGCACCTCGGTACGGGACGGTGATGATGTTGGTGCCGGTCGCATCCTTGAACAGCTCCGCCGCGAGATGCGATGCCGACCCTTCGCCTGAAGTCCCTGCACTGAGCTTGCCCGGGTTCTTTTTTGCATAGGCAATTAGTTCAGGAATCGAATTCGCCTCCAGTGTTGTGCGTACAGCCATACCGAACGGATAGGTGATCACCAACGCAATCGGTGCAAAGTCGTCCGGTGTTTTGAATGTGAGATTCGGCAGGAGCGTGGGGTTGGTTGACAAGGCCGTGCTCGTGAAGAGAAGTGTGTAGCCGTCGGGATTGGCCTTGGAAACGTAGTCCGTTCCAGCTGCTGTATTACCGCCGCCCCGGTTGTCGATGATGACTGGCTGCTTCAGCACTTCAGATAATTTGTCCGACCAAGCCCGCACGATGAAATCGCCGCCACCACCCGCCGCAAACGGCACGACAATCCTGACCGGGCGACTGGGGTAGATTTCCGCGGTCGCCGTGCTGAGGCAAGCCGCAGCAAGCCATACAGCACAAAAAATTCTGACATTCAAACGCTTCATGGCACGGGTCTCCGCTTTGTCTCTGATCATTTTTATACTTTAGCATCGCAACAGTCGTCAAACTTATTGGATTCAAAGATGCTGCGCCCTATTGACGTGTTAAAGCTTTATCCGCCCCTGTTTCTGGCCAATTGCAGAGGACACACCACGCCACCGTGGTGAACATCATTGAGGCCAAGGGCATCATCAGAAGGTGGGGCGCAGCTTGAGTGCTGACCAGAGGGCTGAGTGGTGTCAAGATCTTTTGGCAGCCCACAACCGTTAACCTGCAAGCCAACCAACAAACAACATCAAAGAAAGCCTGAAGACATGACGAAACGCAAATCAATCAGAACGGATATTTCTTGGAGCACGACGGACAAGATCACCGTCAAGGGCTTAGACCTTTGCAAGGATATTCTAGGCAAGGTTTCTCTGGGTGACATGGCTTTTCTTGAGTTGACAGACCGGTTGCCCACGCAGCAAGAATCGACGGTGTTCAATGCGATTGCGGTGAGTCTCGTTGAGCACGGTATGACGCCCAGCGCCATCGTCACGCGGATGACCATTGCGGGCGCACCTGAGGCCATGCAGGCGGCCGTCGGCGCGGGCCTCAGCGGTCTGGGCAGCGTGTTTGTCGGCAGCATGGAAGATGCGGCCCGCTTGCTGCAGGCAGCGCTGCCGGACGCGAAGGTGGACGTCGATATTGCTTCGCTCGCGCGTCAGATTGTGGACCAACAGATGGCGCTCGGAAAAAGTGTTCCGGGAATCGGCCACCACATTCACAAGCCGATTGATCCGCGCACGCCAAAGCTGTTTGAGATCGCTCAGGCCAACGGGTTTTCTGGTCAGTACGTTGCGCTGATGAACGCTGTCGCTGAAGAAGCCGGACGGCGTCTGGGTAAAAACTTACCGGTTAATGCTACCGGCGCCATTGCCGCTGTGGCCAGTGAACTTGGCTTGCCTTGGAATATTGTGCGCGGCGTGGGGGTGATGGCACGGGCCATCGGCTTGGTCGCGCATGTGCTCGAGGAACTGCGCAACCCGATGGCCCGCGAGATCAAGGCCATGGTGGAAGAGCAGGCCACTGCGCATCTGCGCTGAAGTCGTTTCTGCCGTTGCTTGAAAAGCCCCATCAAGGGTGCAGGATTTTTACCAGCACCTGACTTTTGCGGTTCAGGTTGTATTTACGCTTGCGCGCTTCGGGCAGCCAGTCTGTCTCTACCGGCTTGAAACCACGCTTGAGAAACCAGTGCATGGTGCGGGTCGTGAGCACAAAAATACTTTGCAGACCCATGGCGCGGGCACGCTGTTCAACCCGCTTCAGAATGCGTTCGCCATCCCCTTGACTTTGCGTGTGCGGTGACACCGTGAGTGCGGCCATCTCAGCGGTTTTAGATTCAGGGTACGGATAGAGCGCGGCGCAGCCAAAGATCACGCCATCATGTTCTATCACCGTGTATTGCCCAGCATCGCGTTCAATCTCTGTGCGGTCCCGCTTCACCAGCGTGCCGTCTTTTTCGTACGGTTCAATCAATTGCAAAATGCCGCCGACGTCGTCCACCGTGGCTTCGCGCAGGCTCTCCAACTTTTCATCAATCACCATGGTGCCGATGCCATCGTGTACATAGATTTCCAGCAACAGAGAGCCGTCGGTGGCAAAAGGCAGGATGTGGCTACGCTCTACGCCGTGCTGACAGGCTTTGACGCAATGCTGCAGGTAAAACGCGGTGTCGCTCGGCTGCTGTGCGTTCGGCAAATCTGCCAGCAGCTTTTTAGCCGCAGCCAATGGCAGCTCAGTGTCAATCGGGTTGTCGTCGCTTTCAGGCTCAGACGGGTTCACGCGGATGCCCGGGATCTCCGTTAAAAAGATCAGTTTGTCAGCCTTCAACTCGATCGCCACGCTGGTTGCCACTTCTTCCATGGTCAGGTTAAAGGCTTCGCCGGTGGGTGAAAAACCGAACGGCGACAGTAACACCATCGAACCTAGTTCAAGCGTCTGCTTGATGCCGACGGTGTCCACTTTTCGGACTAATCCTGAGTGTTTGAAATCTATGCCGTCGACGATGCCAACAGGCCGTGCCGTGATGAAGTTGCCTGAAATGACCCGTACTGTTGAACCGGCCATGGGCGTGTTAGGCAAGCCTTGGCTGAAGGCTGCTTCAATTTCGTAGCGCAGCTGGCCGGCAGCTTCTTGAGCGCAGTCAAGCGCCACCGAGTCGGTGATGCGCATGCCGTGTGAGTACTGCGCGGCATGGCCTTTGGCGGCCAGTTGCTCGTTGACTTGCGGCCTGAAGCCATGCACCAAGACGATCTTCACACCCATGCTTTGAATCAACGCCAAGTCTTGCGCAATGTGCGCGAGCTTGCCGGCTGCGATGGCTTCGCCTGCCATACCGACCACGAATGTCTTGCCGCGATGCAGGTGGATGTAAGGCGCCACCGAGCGAAACCAGGGCACAAAGGTAAAATTGAAAACGGCGGGCATGGGCTGTTCTACAGAGAAAAGTGAGATCTTGACAGGTGTTGAGGGCGGCTTCTGAACGGATAATGTGCAGTTGCCCCCTCCCGAATTTTTCACTGATTTTCACCTAAGTTCACCGAAGTTAACCGCTTGTCTGCTATTTCCCCCCCTGCCTTGATCATTGAATTCCCTGAATCGCTGCCGGTGTCGGGCAAGCGCGACGAAATTACGGCCGCCATTGCGGCTCACCAGGTGGTCATCGTTTGCGGCGAAACAGGCTCGGGCAAGACCACACAGTTGCCCAAAATCGCTTTGGCCATGGGACGCGGCAAGCTGAATTACCCGGGCGGTCGCGGCCCTTTGATTGGTCACACGCAGCCGCGCCGCATTGCGGCCTCTAGCGTGGCGAAACGGATTGCCGAAGAACTCAAGACAACGCTCGGTGACGTTGTCGGCTACAAGGTGCGTTTCCAAGATCGGCTGAGTCGTGACGCCTCAGTCAAGCTGATGACCGACGGTATTTTGCTGGCCGAGACGCAAACCGATCCGCTGCTCAAAAATTACGACACCATCATCATTGACGAGGCACATGAGCGCAGTCTGAATATTGACTTTTTACTGGGTTATTTGCGCCAATTGCTGCCGCGCAGGCCAGACCTCAAAGTCATCATCACCTCGGCGACGATTGATGCGCAGCGCTTCGCCGATTACTTCGCTTCGAGTAAAGGTCCTGCGCCCGTCATCATGGTGTCAGGTCGGATGTTCCCCGTTGAACAGCGTTATCGGCCCTACGAAGAATCGCGTGACTACGACCTGAACGACGCGATTGCCGATGGCGTGGATGAACTTTGGCGCAGCCCGCATAGCGCCGGCGACATTCTGGTGTTCTTGCCCGGAGAGCGCGAAATCAGGGAAGCTGCTGATCACCTGCGCAAACACCTTAGCCACCAGCCGCTGCTGCGCAATGCCGAAGTGCTGCCCCTGTTTGCGCGCTTGAGTCAGGCCGAGCAAGACCAGATTTTTGAAGGCCACAACGGCAGGCGCATTGTGCTGGCCACCAACGTGGCCGAGACTTCGCTGACGGTACCTGGCATTCGATACGTGATTGACGCGGGTACGGCGCGCGTCAAGCGCTACAGCTTCAGGAACAAGGTCGAGCAGCTGATGGTCGAGCCGATCTCGCAGGCGGCGGCGAATCAACGTGCCGGTCGCTGCGGTCGGGTGGCCGATGGTATTTGCATTCGGCTGTACGACGAGCAAGACTTTTTAGGACGTGCACGTTTCACCGATCCGGAGATTTTGCGCAGCTCTTTGGCTGCCGTGATTTTGCGCATGAAGTCCTTGCACTTGGGCGCGGTTGAAGCCTTTGCTTTCATTGAGCCACCGCAGGGGCGCGCGATTGCCGACGGTTACCAGCTGCTGGCCGAACTCGGTTCTGTCGACGACGACAACGAACTCACGTCGGTGGGGCGCACACTGGCCAAGCTGCCGCTGGACCCGCGCGTGGGCCGCATGATTTTGGAGGCTAGAGACCGCCAAGCGCTCGACGAGGTGATGGTCATTGCCAGTGCGCTCAGCGTGCAAGACGTGCGCGACCGCCCGATGGACAAACAGACACAGGCCGACCAAGCGCATGCCAAGTTCGACGATGAAAAAAGCGAGTTCGCCGGTTATTTGAAACTGTGGAAGTGGCTGGGTGATTCACGCGGCGGTCATGCGGCTGAACACAAGCTCTCGAACCGCCAATACGAAAACCTGCTGCGGGAAAACTTCGTCAACATCCGCCGAGTGCGCGAATGGCGCGACATCCACTCGCAACTGCACAGCGTGATTGGTGAGCAGGGCTGGCAGATCAACAGCAAGCCGGCCAGCTACGAACAGTTGCACTTGTCGATGCTCTGCGGCTTGCTCGGCAACTTGGGCTACAAAGCCGAAGACGAGGAAGCTTATTTGGGCGCGCGCGGTATCCGTTTCTATCGCCATCCTGGTGCTAAGTTGAGTAAAAAACCGGGCCGCTGGATTGTCGCCGCCGAGCTGGTTGAAACCACGCGCTTGTTTGGCCGAGGCATCGCCAACATCGAGCCTCAATGGGTTGAGCAGGTCGCAGGGCACTTGCTCAAGAAACAGCTGCTGGACCCGCACTGGGAGAAAAAAGCCGCGCAAGTCACGGCTTTGGAGCGGGCTACGCTCTATGGCTTGGTGATCTACAACGGCCGCCGCGTCAACTTCGGTCGGGTGGATCCTGTTGGTGCACGTGAAATTTTTATTCGCGAAGCGCTGGTGGCTGGCAACTGGGACACCAAGCTGCCGTTTTTAGCGGCAAACCAAAAACTCATCGTCCAGGTGCAAGACCTGGAACACAAAGCCCGTCGTCAAGACGTGCTCGTTGATGAGGAGCTGATCTATGCTTTTTACGACCAGCAATTGCCGACGGATATTTGCACTGGTGCCGGTTGCGAGCACTGGTACAAAGACGAAGTCAAAAAGCAGCCGCAGTTGCTGTTGTTGTCGCGTGAAGAACTCATGCGCCATGAAGCGGCTGGCATCACCACACATGCTTTTCCCCGAACATTGCGCCTAGGGGGTGTGGATTGCAGCGTGAGTTATCTGCACGAGCCCGGTGATGCGAAAGACGGCGTCACGGTGGAAGTGCCGTTGTTTGCCTTGAACCAGGTCAGCGACGAGCGCTGCGAATGGCTGGTGCCGGGTTTGCTCAAAGACAAAATCCAAGCGCTGATCAAAACGCTGCATCAGCGCCCGCGTTCACGGCTGGTGCCTTTGCCCGATACGGCGGCCCGCATGGCGGCCGATTTGCTGCAGCCCGAAAAATGGGGCGGTGGCTCGCTCACCGACGCTGTCCTCAAGTGGGTGCGCGATGCCACTTCGTTGGACATCAAACGCAACGACATGAAGCTCGACATGCTGCCGCCGCATCTGTTCATGAACTTTCGGGTGGTTGACGAACACGGCCGCCAACTCGGCTTGGGGCGCAACTTGGGCGCGCTGAAAGGCGATTTGGGGGCGCAGGCGCGCGGTGCGTTTCAGGCGCTGGCTGGTCTTAAAAATCTCAAGATCGCACCGACGGTTGAATCGTCAACCACAGGGACGTCTGACCTTTCAGGCAAAGCACGCGGTGCTCAACCTGCCGGTGCCAAAGCTATGCCAGCCGGTGTGCCTAAGACTCCAGACCGCTACACCACTTGGAGCTTTGGGGAACTGCCGGAGCTCATGGAAATTCGCAAGGGCGCACAAACGCTGATTGGCTTTCCAGCGCTGATGGACTTGGGCGACGCGGTGACGATTGAGGTCTTCGACGAGCCCGACATGGCGGCAGTCAAACACCGAGCCGGTCTGCGTCGTTTGTTTTCTTTGCAAATCAAAGACGCCCTTAAATACCTAGAGAAGAATTTGCCCGATCTGCAAAAAACTGCCACGGCCTACATGCTGGTCGGCCGCGCGGCAGACAACTCTGGCGGCGGCACGCTTGAAGAGTTGCGCACGCAGATCATCGACGTGGCATTGGACCGGGCTTTTCTGGTGGAACCCTTGCCGACAGGCGAGGCCGAGTTCAAAAAACGGGTGGAAGACGGGCGCGGCCGTCTGACCCTGATCGCCAGCGAGGTGGCACGTCTGGCCGCCAGTATTTTGATTGAGTTTGCCGCTGCACAGCGCAAGATCAAAGATACTAAAAACGCCGCTGAAGCGTCGGCTGATGCCGCGCAGCAACTGCAGCGCTTGGTGCCCAAACGGTTTTTGATGACGACGCCCTACGGCCAACTACAACATTTTCCGCGTTACTTGAAAGCCATCACCTTGCGTTTAGAAAAATGGCGCGCAGACCCTGCGCGCGACACTGCGCGCTTGGCCGATATGAAGTTGCAAGAGCAGCGCTATTGGCGGTTGGTCGCTGACCGCAAGGGTGCTGTGGATGCGCGCATGCAGGAATACCGCTGGCTGCTGGAAGAACTTAGAGTGAGCTTTTTTGCGCAGGAATTGCGAACGCCGCAGCCGGTCAGCGTGAAGCGCCTGGACAAGGCTTGGGGTCAGATTAACTCTTGAGGTTTGAGTGTTTGTCGTGGAAGATCGCCGAGGGGGCTCGGCTCCTACAAAGTCAATCCATCTTTTCCATTCGGGATGATCGTCAGCGTTCTCCTTCCCCCTGTAGGAGCCCAGCCCCTGGGCGATCAGTTGATAAGCACCGAGCGGATGGATTGCCGCGCTGCGCTCTCAATCACGCTAAGTCAAAGCTTGGCGAGTCTTGCTAACGCAGTCTTGAGCGTATCGTCTTTCTTGGCGAAGCAAAAACGCACCACGCGCTGGTCAAAGGCATTGCCATAAAAGGCAGACAGCGGAATCGCCGCAACGCCGATTTCGGACGTCAACCATTGGCAGAAGTCGGCTTCGCCTAAGTCGCTGACCTCAGAAATATCGACGCACTGAAAGTACGTGCCTTCACTTGGCAAGAGCTTGAAACGTGTGGTCGCCAGACCTTCACGAAACAGGTCACGTTTACGCTCGTAAAACACCGGTAATTCGAGGTACGCAGCGGGCTTGTCCATGTAGCTAGCCAGGGCATATTGCACTGGCGTGTTAACGGTGAACACATTGAACTGGTGGACTTTGCGAAACTCTGCTGACAGCGCTGCGGGTGCAGCCACATAGCCGACCTTCCAGCCCGTAACATGGTACGTTTTGCCAAAGCTGCTGACAATAAAAGCCCGCGCCGCCAAACCCGGATAGCTTGCCGCGCTGTGGTGCTGTGCGCCCAGCGCAGCGTCAAAAACCATGTGTTCATAAACCTCGTCGCTGATGAGCAAGATCTCCGTCGGCGCCAGCAAAGCTTGCAGCTTCAGCATCTCCGCTTCATTCCAGACCGTTGCACTGGGGTTGTGCGGTGAATTGATGATGATGGCGCGCGTTTTAGAACTGATGGCGGCGGCAATCTTTGTGAAGTCCGGGCGAAAAGTCCCAGGTGTCAGCGGCACCCGCACCACTTGGCCACCCGCCAATTCGATGTTCGGCACATAGCTGTCGTAGCAAGGCTCCAGCACAATCACTTCGTCACCCGGATGCACGATGGCTAAGATGATGGTGATGATGGCCTGCGTAGCGCCGGCGGTGACCGTGATCTCAGTGTTCGGGTTATAGCTTCTGCCGTACAAGTTTTGAATTTTGGTCGCGATGGCTTCGCGTAAGACCGGTACGCCAGTCATGGGCGGGTACTGGTTGAGACCGCGTTGCATGGCGTCTGTGACCGCATTGACCAAGGCCGGGTCACACTCAAAATCTGGGAAACCTTGCCCCAAATTGACCGCATTTTTTTCAGTGGCGAGTGCCGACATGACGGTGAAGATGGTCGTGCCGACGTTGGGCAGGCGGCTGCTCAGGACCGGTGTGTGCTCGCGCACGGCGTTAGAAGTTGTCAGTGAGTTCATGGGGTCAAACGTCGTAGTCATTCAGGCGGCCAGACATGGCCTTGGCGATCTGCTCACGGGTCAGCTTGTCGCTCACCAATTCAGCAAACTTGTAAACAAAATTGCGCAGGTAGGCGCTGCGTTTGAAGGCCACCCGAGCGACGTTCATGCCAAAGAGTTGACCTGCTGGAAGCGAGACCAGATCCGTATTCGTGCCATCGTCTTTCAACGCCATTTCAGCCACGATGCCGACACCTAACCCCAGTCGTACATAGGTCTTGATCACGTCGGAGTCAATCGCTTCGAGCGCAATGCGCGGTTGCAGGCGCTTGGCGGCAAAGGCTTCGTCAATTTTGGTGCGGCCGGTGAAAGAAGGGTGGTAGGTGATCAGCGGCTGCTCTGCCAGTTCTTCCAGCGTGATGCTGGTTTGCCGCGCCAGCGGATGATCCGCCGGCATCACCAGCATGTGCTGCCATTCGTAGCAGGGCAGGGTGATCAGTTCGTCGTAATGGTCGAGTGACTCCGTGGCGATACCGATTTCGGCGACCTCGTCGATCAGCATGCGGGCCACTTGGTCTGGCGAGCCTTGGTGCAGGCTGACGTTGACCTTGGGGAAAGCTTCGCGCAATCGGGCCACCGGTTGCGGCAAGACATAACGGGCTTGCGTGTGGGTGGTGGCAATAGACAAGGTGCCACTGTCTTGGGCTGAAAACTGCTCGCCGATGCGCTTCAGGTTGCCGACCTCGCGCATGATCAGTTCGATACTTTTCAACACGTGCTGGCCCGGCTCCGTGACGCGTTTCAGGCGCTTGCCGTGACGCGCAAAGATTTCAACACCCAACTCTTCTTCCAGCTCAATGATGGCCTTGGACACGCCCGGTTGTGAGGTGTGCAGGGCGCGCGCGGTCTCGGTCAAATTCAGGTTACGGCGCACGGCCTCTTGGACGAAGCGAAACTGGTGGAGGTTCATATCAAATACAGGCTGATCGGGGATTTCATTATGCCATTTTGGCGCTAAAGAATGCCGTTGATATGACGCCAGCTAAGGCAGAAAGACGTTCAGCTCAAGGCGATATCCGCCATCAGCGCGGTGAGTTGTGGCGACTCCCCTGCGGTCGGCAGCAACTCCAACAGCAGCCCTGGGTGGGCTGTGCGAATCCCTTCAATGATGAGTGGTAGGTCTTCACGCGCATGTTTACCAACACCCAAAAAGAGTGGAAATACTCGAATGTGCAGTACGCCAGCGGCAATGAATGCCGCGGCGGCCTCCGGCAGACTGGGCAAACATAACTCAAGGTAGGCACAACTGACTTGCACGCTTTGATCGCGTGACTGAATTTCAGCGGCGACAGCCTCGATGGGCAACCTCCAAAGCGGGTCTCTGGAGCCGTGGGCAAACAAAATGATGGCGGGTTTCATTGGTTTTAAAAAAGTATTTTCATTTATCGTCGGAGTACCAGCCAGCCAAAAGCGCCCATGGACACAGCGCCGTACAAAAGTCCAGGGGTTGCCGCCGCTAGCCAAGGTTGCCAATTTTGCAAATTGCCAATGTAGCCAAAGACGTTGTTCAGCAGGAAAAAACTGATACCGATCATGACGCCGCCAAAGACATAGGAGGTGACGCTGCCAGACCGGAAATGCAGGTAGGCAAAAGGCAAGGCCAACATGACCATCACCAGACAACTCAGCGGGTAAAAAACCTTTTTCCAAAATTCGATTTCATAGCGCTGGGCGGTCTGCCCGTTGGCCTTCAGGTGCTGCACGTAATTAAAGAGGTCGTAGGTGGCCATGCGGTCTGGCTTGAGCAGCGCGACCGAGACCATCTCAGCACTGATGTCCGTTGGCCAGCGTTGCTCGTCTGCGCGACTGATGCTCACGTTGGCAGATTCGGCGGCTTTGTTGGCACCATCAAGGCTGGGCCTGATTTGAAAATCAGTGCGTTGGGTCTTCTTGAGCAGCCAAGAGTTATCTTGCAGGAACTGTGCTGAGGCGGCCTCAGTCATGGATATCACCAGGCCCTTGTTGTCAAATTCAAAGATGCGCAGGCCTTGCATTTCGTTATCTGAGGTCAGGGCGCGCACATTGACAACCGAATTGCTGTAAGTCTGTTTTTCTTTGAGCCAGGCACCCGTCTGACCAATGGTGATGCGGCCTTGGTATTTGGCCTTGAGCAGTTGGGCGCCACGGTCGGCCATCGGCGCCAAGTAGTCGCCCACAGCAAAACTAAGCAGCACAAACATGCTCCCCATCGCGAGCAGCAGCCTCAGCGCGCGCCACGGACCCAGTCCGCTGGTGCGCAAAATGGTGAACTCAGAGCTTTGTGCGAGTCTGGCCATCACGAAAATAGTTCCGATCAGCACCGAGATGGGGAGCAACTCGTAGAGGTGGTTGGGCAGTTGCAGCGTCACGTACAGCAACGCATGACCGAGCAGATAGGTATTTCCTTCACCCGGCAAACCATTGCTTTTGCCGATGGCTTGAAGTTCGTCGACCAGGTCAAAAAAGAAAAAGAGGGACAAAAATCCCAAGGCCACTAGCGCAATCGACGTCAGAACTTCACGGTAAATCAGCTTTCGAACCGTTTTCATGGCTGAACCTTGGTTGCATCGGAAATTTGGGGCGCGCGGCTGCGCATCATGTCGCTCAGACTCCAGTTCAAGTGTCGTTTTATCAGCCAAGCCATGCTGACGATGAACACGCCGCCATGCATCATGATCAGCAGCCCCGTGAAACTCACCAGTCCCAGAGTCACCCAGCCCTGTCCGATGCTCATCAAATTGGAGTAGACAACAAAGGTGAACATCACAAAGATCAGGTTGCTACTGCGCCCCGCGCGCGGATTAACGGCCGCCAGCGCCAGCGCTATCAATACAAAATTGATGGCGGATAAGGCCAAGCCAATCCGCCACGCGAGCTCGGCTAAGTAGGCCCGAGTGGGTGACTTGATCAGGTTGCGCGTTGAGATGGTGCTGAGATCACGTTCACCAGGTCCGAGCACGCTGCTATTGCCCGTGCGCACGCCGTATTCTTCAAAGTCACTTATTTTTAAGGCCGAATTTCCAAGTGTGTTTTCAAGCCGCTGGCCGTTTTCAAGAATCAGCATTTGTGATTCACCCATGACTTCAATCCGACCCGCTCGTGCGGTGGTGATCGCGCTTTTGTCCTTGTCTGTCGATGAGATAAAGATGTTGTTGCTCCCCGTTCGGCCCTCGGAACTGCGATCAATGAAAAACACACGGCTACCGTTGGAAGACTCCTGAAACTCTCCCGGTGCAATGCGATCCAAGTCGCCTCGCTGTTCGTAGCGCTGCCGCATCTCCATCGTTTGTTCGTTGGACCAAGGCCAGACAAAGAGTGAGGCGAGGGTGATGACCAACAGTACCGGCCAGGCAAACCGAAACAAGGGCCCGAGAAAGACAATCAAACCGCGGCCGCTGGCAAACCAGACGACCATCTCACTGTCTTTGTACATCCTCGACAGCGTGCTGACCATCGCAATGAACAGCGACAGCGTGAGAATGATGGGCAGTCGGCCGAGCGCCGAATAAGCCATGATGAGCAGAACGTCTTGCGGACTGATGGAACCACGGGCGGCCTGACCCAGGGTTCGGATCAGCACAATGGTCATGATGATGGTGATCAGCACCACCAAGGTGGCACCGAAACTGCGCGCCAACTCTTTGCGCATCGAAGATTGGAATAACATTGAGCGACTATTTGCTTTTTTGCGTAACTGGCTGGGCTTCAATTATGGACTTCGAACTCAAGACTCTGACACGCGCGCGTGTTTGTACTGAAAAATGTGACGCTCTGGTGGTGCTTGTGCCGCTGGATGTGGCGGAGGGTGACGACACTTTGTCGGTGCTCGTCGAGGCGGCAACCCAGAGCGGCGACTTCGAGCGCAAGCCTGGCAAGCTGTTGCAAGCCTACCGGACAGCCGGCATTGCGGCCACCCGATTGTTGTTGGTCGGAGTCGGTGAGGGGAGCGCTAAAAACGTTCGGACGGCTGTCACCGCCGCCATGGGCGCCCTCAAAGGGGGAAACTCCCAGCGCGTGGTGTTGTGTCTGAGCCTGCTCAAAGCTGCTGGCGATGCTCACATGCAGGCCGCTGTAGTGGCCTGCGGTGATGCCGCCTATGTGTACAGCGCCACCAAATCCAAGGTGCCCCCTGCCAAACTCCAGCGCACCGTGATGGCGGTGCCCAGTGCCGCTGATGCCAAACTAGGCTTTGAAAAAGCCGTTGGCTTGGTCAAAGGCATTGCACTGGCCAAGGAGTGGGGCAATCGCCCGGCGAATCACGCGACGCCTGTCATGCTGGCGGGCGCAGCCCGCGAGTTGGCCAAGTTGCCGCGCATCAAGGCCGAGATTCTGGGTCCCAAAGAAGTGGCCAAGTTGGGCATGGGCTCCTTCATGGCTGTCGCCCGTGGGTCTGAAGAACCATTGCGTTTTATTGTGCTGCGCTACGACGGCGGCCTCAAAGCGGACGCACCGGTGGTGCTGGTGGGCAAGGGCATCACCTTTGACACCGGTGGAATTTCCATCAAGCCAGCGTCCGAGATGGACGAAATGAAGTTCGACATGTGCGGCGCGGCCAGCGTGCTTGGAGCCTTCCGGGCGCTGGGTGAATTGCAGCCCAAACTCAATGTCATTGGATTGATTCCTTCGTGCGAGAACATGCCCGACGGCAAGGCCATCAAGCCGGGTGATGTGGTCACCAGCATGAGCGGTCAGACGATTGAAATTCTCAATACCGACGCTGAAGGCCGACTGGTCTTGTGCGATGCGTTGACCTATGCCGAGCGCTTCAAGCCACGCGCTGTTGTCGATATTGCCACCCTGACGGGGGCTTGCGTGGTGGCGCTTGGCGCCGTGCGCAGCGGCTTGTTTTCAAGCGACGATGCACTGGCTCAGTCCCTGCTCAATGCGGGTGAACGCTCTCTTGACTTGTGCTGGCGCATGCCGCTAGATGACGACTACGCCGATGGTTTGAAGAGCAACTTTGCGGATGTTGCCAACGTCGCGGGACGTGCCGGTGGCGCTGTCACTGCGGCTAAGTTTTTGCAGCGTTTCGCTGGCAAGTTTGCCTGGGCTCACCTTGATATTGCGGGGACGGCCTGGAAGAGTGGCGCAGCCAAAGGGTCGACCGGTCGGCCTGTGGCCTTGTTGGTGGCGTATTTGCTGGAGCAAGCGGAAAAAACGACCGTGGCTGTCAACGCACCGGCCAAAAAACGAGTCAAAACTGTCAGCGCATGACCGAGGTGGAATTTCACTTCAACGTTGGCGACAAACTGGCTTACAGCTGTCGGTTGCTGCGCAAGGCGCGCAGTGGTGGTTCCCAAGTCATGGTCACCGCCGAAGCCAGTTTGTTGGCGCAACTGGACCCTATGCTGTGGACGTTCTCAAACACGGAGTTCTTGCCGCATTGCCGAAGCGATGCTGACCCCGCCACTTTGGCGCTCACGCCCATTCTGCTGGCAAGCTCACCGTCTGATCCAGCTTTTAATGGCTGTCCCCACGGAGTTCTTGTCAATCTCGGTCAAGGCGTGCCGGAGGGCTTCGAGCGCTTCGAGCGTTTCATTGAATTGGTCGGCAGCGCCGAAGCGGATCGGCTGTCAGCCAGGCACCGCTGGAAGCACTACAAAGACCGGGGGTATGCTTTGAAAAAGTTTGACCTGAGCACTGACTTGAGCAGAACCGCCGAGAACACATGAACGAGACGCCACGCCACGCTCCGCCGAATTTCGTTCCCACTCTCACCGAGGTGGTTCGACCTGACCCCGTCGCCGCTCCGTTGCCGATGCCGCTGGCTTTGCCCGCCGAGTTTGTGAACTTGCTGGAGGGCTGGCCTGATGGACCCAACGCCTCGCCGTCGGCCTTGCTCCTGGCCCCCAAAGCATCCTCCCAACAAGCAAGCAACGACCTGACGCCAGACATGTTGGAGCGTATTCTTTTGCGCGTTGAGCTGTCGCTGGCGAGTCGTCTGCAGGAAACCGTTGACCGCGTTGTCGAGGCCCAAATGCAGTCATTCACGGCAGCCCTGCGAGCCCAGATCAGTGCCACGGTGATGGACTCGGTGAAACTGGCCGTGACCCAAGAAACAGCGTCGCACCAGCCAGAATTTCCCTCGCGCCAATAGCTTGGGCTCAAAAATTGCTGTATCTTTCAGCGTTGGGAAAATAGTCTTTTCAACCGTCCAAATTCTCTACACATCGGGCTAACTATGAACTTGAAACTCAAACTGAGCGTGGCAGCTGTCATGACCCTAGCCGCTGGATTCGCCGCGGCGCAAGAAACGCAAGTCGTCAAAATTGGCCACGTTGCGCCCATGTCTGGCGGGCAAGCGCATTACGGCAAAGACAACGAAAACGGTGTCCGCATGGCCATTGAAGACCTCAATGCCCAGAACATCGTCATTGCCGGCAAAAAGATCAAGTTTGAGATCGTCGCTGAAGACGACGCTGCCGACCCGAAACAGGGCACGGCAGCAGCACAAAAACTGTGCGACTCTAAAGTCGCTGGCGTTGTCGGACACCTGAACTCCGGCACCACCATTCCAGCAGCCAAAATTTACAACGACTGTGGCATTCCGCACGTCACCGGTGCGGCCACCAACCCGAGCCTGACCAAGCCCGGCTACAAGACCACTTACCGCATCATTGCCAACGACAATGCTCTCGGTGCTGGCTTGGCTTTTTATGCCGCTGACACGCTGAAGCTGAAAAAAGTCGCCATCATTGACGACCGCACCGCATACGGTCAAGGCGTTGCTGACGTGTTTAAAAAGACGGCCCAGCAAAAGGGCATGCAAATCGTGGACGAGCAGTTCACTACCGACAAGGCTACCGACTTCATGGCCATCCTGACGGCCATCAAGGCCAAGGCACCTGACGCGATTTTTTACGGTGGCATGGACCCGCAAGGCGGCCCCATGTTGCGTCAGATGGAGCAACTGGGTATGAGCAATGTCAAATACTTCGGTGGCGACGGCATTTGCACCACCGCGATTGCCCAGCTGGCTGCAGGCGCTAAAACACTCAACAACGTCGTGTGTGCTGAAGGCGGTTCCTCGCTGGCCAAAATGCCAGGCGGCGACGCTTGGAAAAAGCGCTATGACGCTAAGTACCCGGGTCAGTTCCAGATCTACAGCCCCTATACCTACGACGCCACTTTTGTGTTGGTTGATGCCATGAAGCGCGCCAAGTCGACCGATCCCAAGGTCTACACCGCGGAGTTAATCAAGACCAACCTCAAAGGCGTGACGACCAACATTGCTTTTGAACCGACGGGTGAGCTGAAGAATCCGGCCATCACTTTGTATGTTTACCGGGATGGCAAGAAGACCGCTCTTAATTAACTCTTTTGGGCTCAAAAAACCACCATGAGGTGGTTTTTTTTGGTCATTCGGGGCATGATTTTTCGAGGCTTTTGAGTCTTCTCGGATAATGAACCGCTAAATGACTTTGAATCTCGACTTCCTCAGTGTGCCTTTGCTCGCCTCTTCCGCATTGATTTTCGTCAGTGTGCTGGCGGGTGTTTTTTCAACACGGGTCGGATTTTCATTTTTGTTGGCTTTCTTACTCAGTGGGGTTTTTGCGGGTGTCGACGGCCCGGGGGGCTTGGACTTTGACGATTACCGGCTCAGCTTCTGGGTGGGGAATATTGCCCTGGTCATCATCTTGCTGGACGGTGGGCTGCGAACTCATTACCCGACTTTTCGGACCGGCTTGAAGCCCGCCTTGGTATTGGCATCACTGGGCGTCGCGCTGACCGCCGGTTTCACGGCTGTCGCTGCCGTCTTCTTGCTCAACCTCAGCTGGACCAGCGCTTTTTTACTGGGTGCGGTTGTAGGTTCCACCGATGCTGCTGCTGTTTTTTCCTTGCTCAAAACGTCTGACGTCCAGCTCAATGAGCGTGTTGCCGCAACGCTGGAAATCGAATCTGGCATGAATGATCCGATGGCGGTTTACTTGACCTTGACCTTGATTGGTTTGGCCACCGCCGCAGCGACGGGAGCGGCGAGCGATCTGACCTTCACGAGCTTTGCATCGTCGCTACTCCAACAGTTTTTCTGGGGCGGACTTCTTGGCATCGGTTTAGGTCGGGTCTTTGCGCTGTTGCTGCCCAAGCTTCCAAAAATCCAAGAGATCGGTTCCGTCATTGCGCTGCTGCTGGCCATGGCCGGTCTGGTGGTGTTTGCCTTCACGACTTGGATCGAGGGGTCCGGCTTTTTAGCGGTATACCTTTTCGGCATTGTGCTGAACAGACGGGTGCCCGAGATCGTCAAGTCGGCACTGTCCGCCCTTGACGGCTATGCCTGGTTGTCGCAAGCACTGATGTTTGTGTTGCTGGGGTTGCTGGTGACGCCCTCGGAAATTGTCGGCACGATCTGGTCAGCATTGGGGGTGGCCTTCGTGCTGATGTTCGTTGCACGACCCTTGGCGGTGAGCATCTGCCTGTACCCGCTGCGGTTTTCTCACAAGGAAATCGCCTACATCTCGTGGGTCGGCCTGCGAGGTGCTGTTCCCATTGTGCTGGCTATTTTTCCGTTCATGGCCAACTTGCCGGAGGCGCGCATCATCTTCAATGTGGCTTTTGTAGTGGTGTTGGCTTCGTTGGTTTTGCAGGGCAGCACGATTGGCTGGTTTGCCCGCCGTATGGGTGTTTTGTTGCCCGCTCACGACGACAGCACGGGTGTCCGCGCAACCTTCGGTGACTTCACGTTGCAGGCCAATGTGAGTGTGGCCGATCTGTGCGATTTTTATAGCCTCAAAGCGCCCTTGGATGCGGACTTGAGTGTTGACCAGTGGCTGGCCAAAGTGGTCAAACGGCCGTTGGTTGTCGGTGACCGTGTGCCCTTGGATTATGCGGAATTGAGTGTTCGCAGCATGCTCGATGGTGAGGTCACCACGGTGGGGTTAAAGCTGCCGCTGGTGGCCGAAGTTGAGCGGCAAGAGCCGAACTGAGATCCCGCTCATGGGCTCTGAGCAGACCTGTTCGTCTTTAACTTTACACGCCGCCCCCTCATTAAGTTGACTCTTTTGTCGATTCATCGAATGGAGATTTCACCCGAGACCTCATCGACATCAAGGAATCATCATGGGAATGCGTGTAGGAGGATCAAGCAATGCTTGGGCCAGTCAAAATCAAGTTGTCGGAAACTGGCAGCAAAAACAAAGTAGCGTGAAAGCGCTGTTTACGTCACTACAGACGGGTGACCTGGCAACGGCTCAAAAAGCCTATGCGAGCCTGTCTGCTGGTTCAACCGACGCCAAACCAAACAGCCCCATGGCGCAAATTGGCAAAGCGTTGCAAAGCGGCGATCTTGCCACAGCACAAAGCGTGGCGCAAACCTTGCTTAAAGATCGTGCGACCAGCGCAAGCAACAGCGTCGCGACGGCTTCAAAAGTCGACGTGATGGTCTAGCCTTCAAATGATCACGGGCATCTTGGCGGAAATGATTTGCCGCTGACCGGCCAACAGTTGCCATGCGCTGGCAACTGTTGGCCGTTGCTTTTTTTGCCTCGGTCCCTAACATTAGATGCCATTCTTCAGTGATGTCGCTGCATGGTTGAGTTCTTTTGAATGCGTTGAACATCTTTACATTCATTCCCTTGTTTTTGGCATAGGTATTGCAGTTTTACCGGCATGCTGGTCCGTCCGGCATTTTGACCCTCATTGATCTACGCCCCGCTTTTTAAGCGAAGCGCCGTGAATTTTGGGAATTTAATAGCGAAATAAGGAGTCCGTTATGGGAATGCGTGTAGGTTCTTCTGGCGCAGCCTGGGCGAGTCAAAGTAGCTCAGTGAATAATTGGCAGCAGCGCCAGCAAAGTGTCAATTTACTCAAATCGTCATTGAAGTCTGGGGACTTGGCCGGAGCGCAGCAAGCCTTTGCTGGGATCACTGCCAACAACCCGAATGCCACCAGCAACACCAACAGTCCGTTGGCGCAAATTGGTCAGGCATTACAAGCGGGAGACATGGCGGGTGCGCAGCAAGCAGCTCAGTCATGGCGCGCCAGTCATCAGGGTAAACCTGAGGGGCAACCTGCTGGGGCGGCGAACCTGTCAAATGCAGCGGTCGACTCGTTTTTGAAGACCTTGTCACCGCTGACGGCCACGACCAGCAACGTTGCAGACAGCAGCAGCAGCAGCACCAGTGCGGCCAGCGCTTCAAGCGCTGCCGCCGGAACGCCGTCTGCGACAGACCAAGTCAGCCAAGCGCTCGCTGCGTTCGAAAAAAACCTGTTTGATTCGCTGCAAGCGGTCGGCACCACCGCCAGCAATTCTGCCACTGCTGGTACGACAGCAAGTACCGCAGATGCAACGACTCAAGCCGTGGCGACTGCCTCGGGTGCATCGGTAAGGGGAAGCGCTTCTTCAGCTGCGCCTGTTCATCATCATCACCACTCCGGTAGCGCTGGCGATGTGCTTGCTGAACTCAGCGCACTGATTGGGCAAACTTCTCAAGCTGCATCTGCGTCGAGTAGTGCTTCGACGGCAACTGGGTCGACGGATCCCGTCGCAGCTTCGGCCGCCGCAACAGCAACGTCCACCGCTAGCACGGGTTTGGATCAAAGTTTCAACAACTTGCTGACGTCCCTTGGGGTGTCGGGTACCAGCGCGTCGTTGAATAAATTTTTGACGGCGATGCAGTCGAGTATGCCGGGGCCTTCGGTGGGGTCTCAGTTCTCTCAGACCGCTTGACCTGTCAGGTCCACAAGCTGCTGCAGGGCAATTGATGTCTTGCAGCAGTTCGCATCAGACATTGAATGCCCGTCCTGAATTCAGAGAGTCCTGTCAGCCATGAGTCATCAAATAAGTAGCCTGCGAAACGGGAAAGCCTGCGTTTGCAGATTTTTCACGTTGCTGTTTCTGGTCTTTAATTTTTTGACGGCAACGCATGTGGCCGCCGAATCGGTCAATGCCTATCCAAGCAGACCTGTTCGCTTGGTCGTCCCGTTTCCGCCAGGCGGCAGCGCCGACATCGTTGCTCGAGTGATCGCCAAGCCATTAGGCGAACTGCTGGGTCAAACCGTTTTCATTGACAACAGGCCTGGTGCAGATGGCGCCATTGCCGCCGAATACGTCGCGCAAGCTGAGCCCGATGGGTACACCCTTTTCATGGCGACCTATGGCGCCATGTCTGCCGTGCCGACCTTGCACAAGCATATGCGCTACGACGCTGTAGCTGATTTCACCCCGATCACGGCCACCGGGAAATTTGCCTTCTTTCTTTTTGTTCACCCCAGCGTGCAAGCTCACACGTTGCCGGAGTTCATCGAGTTTGCCCGTCAACACCCTGGATTGCTGAACTATGGGACGGGCAACACGGGTGCCATTGTGGCGACCGCAGAGTTGTCGGCGGCTAACAAAATTCAGATGACACACGTTCCCTACAAAGGGGAAGTGCTGGCAATGAATGACTTTTTGGCGGGCCGTATTCAAGTGATGTTTGCCACCTCTGCCAATGCGTTGCCATGGGTTCAACAGGGCAAACTTCGCGCCGTTGTCACCCTACTAGACAAGCGTAGTCCGTTATTGCCCGGTGTTCCAACGATGGCGGAATCAGGCTTGCCTCATTTGCATATCGTGCCGTGGTCGGGTGTCTTTGGCCCCGCCAAAATGCCGGTTCAACTCACCAGCCGGCTGTCCGTTGCGATCAATGAAATTTTGAACCGCCCAGACATACAAGCTGAATTCGCACGCGAAGGTTTTGAGGGCGCTGGCTCATCGCCGGAGGCGTTGCAAGCCTATGTCAAGGATCAACTCAACGTCTGGGGCCGGACGATTCAATTGGCCGGACTCAAACCTGAATGAATCAAAAGAAAAACCAAAAGCAAAAGACAAAGTGACGCCACGCATGACGAAAATATTGTTGCTGTCTGGTAGCCAGCGCGCAGAGTCCTTCAATTCAAAATTACTGGATCACATGGCGCAAGGAATGAGCTATCGGTGCGTGATCGACACCTTAGAACCTCAGCAAGTGAAGCTGCCTATTTTTGACCAGGACTTGGAGGGCTCTCCGGCCTTGGTGGCTCAAGTGGCTTGGCTGCATGAGCGGTTTCGGTCATGCGATGGCATCGTTGTAGCTAGCCCTGAATACAACGGTCAGATCACGCCGTATTTGAAAAATATCATCGACTGGGTCTCACGTTTAGCCTACGTTGACAGCCGTTTTCAGAACCCGTTTCTCGATCACCCGGTGTTGCTTTGCAGTGCTTCAACAGGTTGGAGCGGTGGGGCCGTCGCCATTCCGCAGCTTCGGTCTTTGTTCGCTTATGTCGGCGGGCTCGCCTTGGGTGATGCCGTTTGTCTGCCGTACGCACAGAATGCGTGGACTGAATTGGGCTATATGTTCGATCCGGTGTTTGAGGCGCAGATGGCTGCGACCGTCGAACGTTTCATGGCGCTCACAGATGCTTTTAGCAAAAGTCGAGTGCTTCAAGCCATGGCGCAATAGCTGTGGCGCATCTTCTGGTTTTGGAACTGCCAGGCGGTAACGACAGTGATCTTCTGCAAGCCGCTGTGGAGCGCGGCGATGAGTTTACGTTTTTAAGTTCGCAGTTCGATCACTACACGGCTCAGGCGCAACTGCAGCCGATTTTGGCGATGGCCAAATTCAAAGTTGAAGTGTCGCCATTCGACTACGACGAGGTTGAAAAGGCGATCTTGGTGCTGCATGCGTCGCATCCCTTCGAGGCGGTTCTTTGTCTTCTAGACACGCGGATCATTGACGCTTCACGCTTGGCTCACGCTTTGCAACTTCCTTTTTTAAACCGCGCCGCCACAGAATTGTTGCGCGATAAATTCAGTGTTCGGCAAAGACTCACAGGCCGCGGCCTGCCACAACCTGGTTTTGCGTTGGCTCGGTCGAATGAGGAACTCAAGTTGGCTGTGGAAGAATTGGGTTTGCCGGTGTTGATCAAACCGACCGACGGTTATGGTTCACAAAATATCGTGGTGTTGCGTTTTCCTGAAGACCTTGACCCGTACTTGACGCCACTCGACGACATGCTGCCGTCCGGGATGGACTACGGGCTGGGTGTGAAGGCAAACGACCGACTCTTGGTTGAGCGCTACCTGACCGGAACAATTGTGGGTTGTGACACCTTCAGCTTCAATGGACAGCACCAGTTGTTGGGCATCAACGAAAAGTTGTTTTTTGAAGCTCCTTCATTTGCCATCCGTGGTGGTTGCTTTCAACCGAATCGCCCGGAGTTCGGGGGGATCCAAAGCTATATTTTTTCGCTGCTTGATGCGGTTGATTTTGATTTCGGCGCAGCACACATCGAAATCATCTTGACCGACAGCGGCCCGCAGTTGATTGAAATCAACGCGCGCTTGGTGGGGGCGAAGCTGCCTCGGCTCATGTCGTTCGCGCTAGGGAAATCCGTTTACGCGGGCTTGATTGACCTGCATTTGGGCATGTCAGACGCCTTCGGTTTGTGCGACACAGGGATGGTGGCCGTGACCCGATGGATCGTCGCCGAGCATCCGGGTTTGTTGGCGTCTGTCACTCTACCGCTGTGGCAGGATGCGCGGATTCGATGTGTTGAAATCTTGAAGATGCCGGGCGACTGTGTGCGCCCACCGACTGAAAATGCGGACCGCATTGGCTATGTGATGGTTTGCGCTCCAACGCAGGCCGAGGCTGAAGGGATTGCAGACAAGTTCGTCTCAGAATGCGTGTGTTGTCTAAAACCCGCCACCTGATCCGCCACCCGAACTGCCGCCTCGGCGCGAGCGCATCCCTCCGTCAGAGCGTCCGTTTTGGCGACTGCTGCCGTTTTGTGGCGCATTCATGTAGCCGGCGCTGGAAATAAACGTAGGCACTGTCGACAGCAGCCACTGGTCTGCGCTGAGTTGCTGTGCTGGCGTCAAACCTGCATACAGTTCTTTAGACGCTTTTTCTATATCTTCAAGTGCCGCCAATCGGTTTTGCAGGTTGTCTACCAAGCGTCCGATTTGTCGCGGCGCTTTGTCTCCCTGGGTCGACACCACAGGCATTTCACGGTAATGAAGGCCGTTGTATGCGTCGATGGACATCTCATACGCATGCCAAATTGCTTGTTGCGACGCCGTTAATCCCAAACGATCCCGGACTTGCTCTAGGGCGCCTGCATAGCCTTGTCCTTGGTTGGTATCAGGGGGCGGACTGTTGGCTATCTGTGCACAGCAGGCGAAGGGCAGCAAAACGAAAAGTGTCCAGAGCAACTTTTTCACAATCAGTCCTTGTCAATTGATTGCGATGAAGCGTAGCGCATTCAAGCGCATGGGATGACTGCGCAGAAGAAAAGTTTTGTGAAGTTGCTAGAAAACCGCGTGAGGGGAGCGGGCTGTGCGTGAAGCACATGACCTATGTCAAAGCAGCTTTAGGTCGCGTGGCGTTGCCCCTGGAAAGACAGTGTCGAGTTGGTTGGTGCTGAGGCCGTATTGCTTTTGTAGCAAACCGCTCAGTACGTCGCGGTAGTCGTTGAGCACGGGCCAGTCACGGTTTTGGAACAAGGCGACCTGCTCAACGCGCACCTGTGCCCCGGCTATTTGGTGACCGCGGACACTGCCGCCCATGATCCAAAAAACTGAGCCATGTCCGTGGTCGGTGCCGCGGTTACCGTTTTGGCGGAAGGTGCGACCGAATTCACTCATCACCACGACCGTGGTGTCTCGCCAAGCTGAGCCCAGCTCTTGCGCAAAGGCGGCGAGGCCTGAACCCAATTCATCAAAACGGTTAGCAAGGTAGCCTGTGGCCCCGCCTTGGTTGACGTGGGTGTCCCAGCCGCCGACGTCCACAAAGCCTAGGGTGTAGTGGTCTTTCATGAGCTTGGCGATACGCCGTGCTTCAAACTCAAAGCCTTTCGCGCTGATGGCGTAGCGGTTGGCGGCAGCCATCTCAGCGGACATCTCGCGCATCACGTCATCACGCACAGCAAAGCCATCGGACACTTGGACTGCGATAGGCGTGCCTTGGTACATAGAGGAAATGATGCTGCTTTGTCGCGCATCGACCGAGGGTTTTTCCAGCGACCGCAGTGTGGTGTTGGGCACATGAGTGCTGCCTTGCAGGGCCAGTGGCAACCGGTCCGTAAAAGCCATTGGCGTACTGCCGGTCAATACGGTGGCTAACCGGTTCAAAAAGCCCGAGCGATAGTTTTTGTGGCCCTCAAGTGCTTGTCCCAGTTCCATGCTGTCTTGCGTTTCAAAGTGGCTGCGCGAGAGGTCGTGGGTTCCTGCAAACGGCACGAATGCCAATTCACCATTCTTGTAATACGGAAACAGCGATTCGCGCAATACCGGGTGTAGACCCCAGTCAGCCGTCAACGGCAATGCAGAGGTCAATTCCGCAGAAGGTTTGGCGATCGAAATATCGGGACGCGATGCATAGTAAAAGTTGCTGGACACTGGCACCAGAAGACTGCAAGCGTCATACCCACCCCGCAGAAAAACCACGAGCAAGCGTGATTTGACGTTGGGCGCCGCCAGCAGTTGGGTCGGTGCCGTCAGGGACAGTGTGGCCATCGATGCCATGGAGATCAGCGCTTCGCGGCGTTGCATGATGGTAATTTCTTGCAAGGGGTGGCTAACGGTACATCATTTCTGGCGATGAAAGTAAGAAGCTGTTCCATTCTTGCTGTGAAGTCGCTTGGTCTAGCCCGTGTCGCGTTGCGGGGCTCAGCAGGTTAAGAATTGATGTGTAGTAAAGCGCATTGGCCAATTGCGGAAAGGCTGGGTGTTCCTGTGATGGCGGACCTTCTGTGCGGAATAAGCCAGCACTGCCCGAACCGATCGCCTTGGCCACTTCAAAGCGCGTGGTCAGTTGCCCAGGGCTAGACCAGCCGACCGATTGCAGCGGGTAGCCGTCGGGTGTAGCGCGGCCATACAAAGGCTCCCCCAAACGGTTCAACCAGTTCAACATGGGCACTACGTTGCGCACTGCTTTTTCGTCGTAAGCCAAGCGCACACCAGCCACTACAAAATGCATGGGGTCTTTGAATTTTGACTGTTCTGGTTTTGTAAATTCGGGCGATGTGAAGAGTACTTCCAGGGTGATCGCAATGTCTCCGTCAGTGCGTTCGAAAGCCTGTGACATAGCGTTTACGAGAGGTTGTGGGGGATCGTCTGACAGCCAGTAGGTAACAAGTTTTTTGCTGATAAATTGAGCTGTTGATGGACTTTTTGCTAAGAGGTCTAAGGCTTCTTCAAGTTCACCCAAACCTCGACTGTGGATGGGCTTGCCCAGCAGCGTCTTGGCTCCGAAATCATGACGCGCTGGGTTGAATTCGAACAGACCTTGGCGCACGTAGAGGTTTTGTAATTCTTTACGTAGCACCGGGGTGTTTCTGCTTAAGTTGACGCCCACGCCGGTCAGTACGCGGGCCATTTCTTGAACGTCATTCTGGGTGTAGCCAGCGCCAACACCCAGCGTGTGCAGCTCAATCAGCTCACGGGCAAAGTTCTCATTGATGCGTCCGACCGCATTTTGTTCGTTGTCGAGGTAGCGCAGCATGGCGGGATGTTGCACAACGGCCCCCAGCAGTTTCCGAAACTTGCCCAGCGCAAGGGGGCGAATGGCGGTATTTTCATAGTCGCCGACCATGGCTCGTAGGTTACTTTTACCCTGATGGATGTTGAAGTGGTTGAGCCAAAACCACGTCATTTTTTCTTGAACTTGCTGCGGTGAATAAAGAGCGCGCAGTAAATGCCGCGTGGCCGATTCACGCGCTAAGCGGTTCATCTCTGACTGGTAAGCCTGTTGTGCTGTTTTTTTTGCCTCAACATCGTTGATCGCGTTGGCATCTTTGTGACGCTGTTCCATGTCTTGGACAAGGCTCAGGAACGGGACTTGGGTGATCCGCAGGCTGTCAATTTGCGATTGCACTTCAGCTGGCAACTCAGCAGCTTGGGCCGGGTGCAATTGCGCCGTTAAAAAGGTCTTGCTGCCTATGGTCTGCAAACCCGCCACGGCACTTGGCGTCGCCCCCCAAGTGATGCGATTCGCCAGCGTATAGGCTTGCGCATTGGACAACGGAGTCGTCGATTTATCTGTACCTGAAGGAGCCGCGCAACCCATGAGTAGCGCAATCAACAGCACCGCTGCTGCACGCCATAATTGCCGTGCTTGCGTTAGAACAGGTGAGGTCACACCGACCGCCCTCATGCCATCAACGCCAGCGTAACCAAGGAGATCACGGTCGAATAACCAACGGCTCGGGCAATGGTCGCAACGTTGACCTTGTACTGCAGCGCCAGTACAAAGGGCATCGCGCCGCAGGGGCCTGCGGCTACCAGCAGGGCCGTACTGGTCCAAGCGGGATTCGCCAGTGCAGCCGTACTGCTGAACAGCAGCCAAGCGAGCAAGGGATGAGCTATTACTTTCAACCCGACGACAGTGAGTGCCATCTTGTCAAAATTGCTGCTAGCCGTTGAAGACAAGATGATGCCCAACGCAAACAGTCCGATCGGTGACGCTGAAGCCCCCACAAAGTGTGTGAAGGTGTTGATGCCGTCGTGCAGCGGAATTTTCGCAAGGTTCACTAGCAAGCCCGCGGCAATGGCTTGCAGCATCGGATGCTTCACCAGCAGCGTGACCAGCTTGCGCCCAGAGTGTGTGCCTGGCGCGCTGAGTTCGAGCGCCACAATGGTGAGCGCAAAAATCAGCACGGTGTCGACGACGATGATGGCTGCGATAGGCGCGCTGGCTGCATCACCGTACAAGACACGCGCCATCGGCAGCACGAAAAAAACGTGGTTGACAAAGCAAGCCGTCATGCCGAGCAGCATGGCTTCGCGCCGTTCACGCTGAAATACGTAGCGAGCCAGCGCTGTGGCGGCTGCGTAGATGAGCATTTCCGAGGCGAAATAAAGCATCAGCACGGGCCACTCAAACGCAGCCAGTGACGCGTTGGTCAGCAAGGAGAATGTCAGTATCGGGGCGCCGATGTAAAACACGAAGCGGTTCAAAATACTGGCCGCGCTGGCGTCAAAAATGCCACGCCGGGCGAACAGCATCCCGACCCCCAAGATCGCAAAGATGGGCAGAACCGGATTGAGAAAGACTTGAAATGCGGAGGGCATGCGCCAGAGTCTAAGGGTTCACTCTGCCCTCAACCCTCCGACCGTTGCACTTATTCCGGCAAGACGCCGATCTCTTTGGTGATCTGTGCCCAACGCTGATGTTCGTTTTTGAGGAAAGTGCCGACTTGGTCTGGCGACATGCCCGACTCGGGCAGGGGACCCGCAGCTGTGATTTTGCCCGCGATCTCGCGGTCCGCTGTGGCCGCGTTGAACTCCCGGTTCATGCGTTCGATCACTGGCTTGGGTGTTCCTGTTGGCGCGACCAGCGCAAACCAGCCGCTCATGTCAAAGCCGGGGAATGTTTCTGCCAGCGCAGGAACCTGTTCCCAGCCGGGCACGCGCGTGGCGGTGGTCACCGCCAACATGCGCAGGCGGCCTTGGCGCACCAACTGTGCAGTGGAGGCAATGTCTGCGACCACAGCGTCGATGTGCCCACCGATGGCATCTTGCACGGCCACGCTCACAGAGGCGTAGGACGCCAGGTTGAACTCGGCTTTGGAGCGGGCATTTAAAAAGCGCGCGATCATGCCGCTGAATGTTCGCGGGCCTTCGTTGCCCAACGACACCTTGCCCGCACCAGCTTTGGCATGCGACAGCAGATCTTGCAAATTCTGGAAGGGCGATTCGGCCCGTACCAACACGGCAAAGGGGCTCTTGCCGACAAATGCGACGGGCACAAAGTCTTTTTGCGGGTCGTAAGGCATTGACTTGAACAAGTAGGCGTTGGTCACCAGTGCCGCCGTGGTGGCGAAATAATAAGTGTTGCCATCGGCAGCTGCGCGAGCGGCAGCTTGTGCGCCGATGACGTTCTGACCGCCCGGTTTGTTGTCAATGATTAGCGCTTGACCGAGCGCCTTGCTCATGCGCTCGCCGATGATGCGGGCCACATTGTCGGGCCCCGAGCCGGCGGGTTGCGACAGCACAAAGCGGATGGGTTTGTCCGGCCAAGATTGAGCTTGCGCTTGCGCGGTCGATGCCAGCAGGGTTGGAAATGCCGCCAAGGTGCTCGCTGCCTTGAGTAGTTTTCTACGCGTCAGAGTCGATGTCGCGGGGGTCGAAGGTGCTGTTAAATTTTTCATTTTTGTCTCCTCGGTTGTTAATTTTTGTCGGTCTCAAGCAGGGCGTTGAGTGCGCTGAGTTGCTCGCTCAGTTCAGCTGGCGTTTGGCAAACGCCGTAGACGTAATGGTCAGGTCGAACGATGGCGGCAACCGTGTTGTTTTCTGTAAACCATTTTTCGAGCAGGCCGTCTGCCTCTGTCAACGCGGGTGTACCAAGTTGGACAAGCTGTATTGCGATGGCGCTTGATGTGGACGCTGTTTGGCGAATGTCCTGACCGGCTTGTGGCGCCAGCACAAGCCGCCAACCCGTCCCCACGGCATCGTCCATACGGCGGCGCTCGCCCGTGGCGGTCAGCAGCCATGGCTGGGGAAATATCGTGCCACGCTTTGGGTGGGCTAGAGCGCTGAGCAGACCGTCTTGCAACGGTGGTTGCACGTCTTGGCGCGGCACGGGTATGACCACGCCGCCACACTCTTCCAGCAAGTGGGCGTCGCGCGCGCGCGCCTTGGCCACATCGCGTTCACCGATGATCTTTCCGATCGCCTTGATGCGTGTGGTGAGCGCGGTCACGTGGCCTTTGCGCTCCGTGGTGTAGCTGTCGAGCAAGCTGTTAGGCGCAGCGCCTTTCAGCACCGCATCTAACTTCCAGCAGAGGTTGTTGACGTCGCGCACGCCTTGGCACATGCCTTGTCCAAGGAAGGGCGGTTGTTGGTGCGCCGCGTCACCGGCAATGAAGACACGCCCTTTGCGCCAGTCTTCAGCCACCAATGCGTGGAACCGGTAGCTGGCTTGACGCCAAAGTTCGCCGTCTGCGGGGCTGATCCAGGGGGCTAACAACTTCCAAGTGCCGTCGGCTGTGGCCACCTGTTCAGGGTCTTCCCCCGGGTTGATGGAAACTTCCCAGCGGCGATGACGTCCGGGGCCGATCACCATGGTGGCGGGCCGTTCAGGGTGGCAGTACTGCACGCTGGTGGTCGGCAGTTTTGACAAGCCTTGCTCGTTGACCAAGACGTCCACGACGAGCCAAGGCTCGTCAAAACCCAGATCTTCCAGCGCGATGCCCGCCAAGGTGCGGACAGTGCTGCTGGCACCGTCGCAGCCGATCACATAGCGCGCGTGAACCATTGACGGTTGACCTTGGTCGTCTTGTAGTTCCAGCGTCACGCAGCTCTCGTTTTGCGACAGATTAAGAAGTTGCTGACCAAGCGCAATGGTGACTGAGGAAAAACTGGCGGCATGTGCGCGCAAGATGCGCTCCACCGGCGGCTGAGTGAACACCACCGACGGCGTGTGCCCCAGCGGAAAGGGTTCAGCCACCGTCGACATGCGCTTGATCACCTGGCCATCGACGCCGTAAAAAACAGAATCGGTGAACGGTTCCAAATAGGGCTTGATCAGTTTGGCCACGCCCATGTTTTGGAACAGACGGGTGATCTCGTGGTCCAGCGCAATGGCGCGGGGTTTGTCGTAAACATCGTGTGCACGGTCGCAGACAAACGTCCGAATGCCGCGCGCGCCTAGCAAGCCTGCCGCGACAGCACCGCTAGGGCCGAAGCCCACAATCGCTACGTCATAAGCAACGTCGTCGGCCGCAGTTTCATGAGGAGCACCAGTGGTCATGCGGCTTCGTCTTCGATCGTGTTGTGCAAGATGCCGATGTTCTCGATCTCGATCTCGATGGTGTCACCGTGCTTCATCCAGACCGGCGGCGTGCGTGCTTGGCCGACGCCCGCGGGTGTGCCCATGATGATCAAGTCACCCGGTTCCAGGGTCATGCATTCAGACACTAACTTGATGGTTTCGGCGACGCCCCAGATCATGTCGCGGGTGTTGGCGTCCTGCATGATCTGGCCGTTCAGGCGCGACTGGATGCGCAGCTCGGAGGCACCGGCCGGAAGTTCGTCAGCGGTGACCAGTACTGGGCCAAAACCACCCGTGCGGTCGAAATTTTTGCCTATGGACCATTGCGGTGTTTTCTTTTGGTAATCGCGCACCGAGATGTCGTTGAAGCAGCTGTATCCAAAGACGGCTTCCAGCGCGTTGTCCAGCGTGGCGTGCTTGACGGTCTTGCCGATGATGACCGCGACTTCGGCTTCGTAGTCAAAACGGACTGAGACTTTCGGGCGCAAGGCTTTGGCGTTGGGCGCAAGCAGCGAGGTGGCGGTGCGCATGAAAAACCACGGGTACTCGGGCTTGTCGCGACCGCCTTCTTTGGCATGGTCAAAATAGTTCAGTCCCAAGCAAATGATCTTGCCTGGCTCGGGGAGCAGCGGCGACAGGGTCAAGCTGGCGAGTGGCATGCGCGGGGCTTTGGATTCAATCGCTGCCTTGGCGGCGGCAATCATGTCTACGCCGTTGCGCAGGTTGGTGCGCAGGTCACTGCTCAAGTCGGGCATGGCCAGCTGCAGGTCAATCACATCTGACCCGGTGACCACGCCGAGGCGGTCTTGGTTCTGCTTGCGGAAAGTGGTGAAACGCATGAAAACTCCTGTATAAAAAACGGGGATAAAGATCAGGTCGGGGCAAACATCACAGCGCGCTGGGCCACCTTGAGCACGGCACTGGGTGGTGCCGAGATGCCCCATTGGTCAACCCGACCCGGCGGCCAAGTCCAGTCGCTAGGTTGGCCGGCCACGTAGCTGTCATCGATTTGTTCGACGTCTGCGGTGTATTCGATGACGATGTCAAACGGCCCGACGAAGTAATTGAAAACGTTGTTGCCGGGACCATGGCGGCCTGGTCCCCACTCAATGCCATAACCAGCGTCTTTCATGCGGCCACCGCCGCGCATCACGGCCTCGGTGTCGGCGACCACGAAGGCCACATGGTTGAGTGCGTCGTTGTCGGTGTCACCCAGCGCAATGCTGTGGTGGTCGCTGTTGCAACGCATGAACGCCATGATGCGGGTCCGGTCTGACAAGGAGAAGTCCAGCACCTGCTCCAGGAAAACGCGAGACGCCTCGACGTCGTGGCTGTTGAGAACGGCATGCGCCAAGCGAATCGGTGCGTCGGACTGCACCGAGGTGTCCGTGTGCAAGGCATCGCCAAAGACCAGTTGAAAGACGCGGCCATCGGGGTCGGCTATCGAGACGGCTGTGCCACCCCCAGGGCTCTTTAGTTCTGCCAGTGCTTGCACTACGCGGCCACCGGCTGACAGCGCCGCAGTCACAGCTTGTTGTAGGGCTTGCAAGCTGCGGGCTCTGAGCGTGACGTGGCGTATTTGTGCAGGTCCTTCTTGCTGGTGCAAGGCCAGCACATGGTGGTCAGCGCCGGTCGCGCGCAGGTACAGTGCACCGGCTTCGCGTGCGGCCACACTCAGGCCCCAGACGCGGGTGTAAAAATCTTCAGCCAAGGCGAGATCGGGCACATTGAAGGCCACGCTGCGCAAGCCGCTGATGAGGGAGGATGCATGGGTCATGTTGTGGGTGGCCTTGGGTTAGAGGAGGGCGGTGTCGTTGTCGTGTCAAGCAAGGGCAGGCCTAAAAATCGGCTGGCATTGCCCTGTGTCATTCTTTGCAGTGCTTCAGGTGTCAGCGATGCGGCTTCTAGCCGTTTCACGGGGTGGTCATCGTGAAAGTTGAAGGGGTAGTCCGTGCCGATCATCAGCTGCGTATCGCCAAAGCAGTTCACAAGATGCTTGAGCGTGGCCTCGTCAAAGACCAATGTGTCGTAGAAAAATTGACGCGCTTGTGCGGTGGGCGACTGCAGCACTGATTCGCGCAGCGCCGGAAACACGCTGATGGCTTGCTCCAGTCTCGGCAGCAACATGGCCAAGGTGCCGCCGCCGTGGCTAAAGGCCATGCGCAGACGGGGCCGACGCAAGATCAAGTTGCTGGTCAATACGGAGGCAGCCGCCAAGCCGACATCTGTCGGGTAGGCCAGCACCTGCTGAAGCGGTGGAGGGCCGACCAGTCTGTCCATACCTGTCGGTCGTAAGGCATGCACAAAAACCGCCATGTCGAGCGCTTCGCAAGCCTCAAAAAAGGGGTCTAAGCGGAGGTCGCCAATCACCATGCCGTTGATGTTGCTGCCAATTTCGACGCCCGCAAAACCTGGGGTGCGGCGTAAGTATTCGAGTTCTTTGATCGCCAGGTCGATGTCTTGCAGCGGTACGGCACCCAAGCCGATCAACTGGCCGCCAGACTCTGCCACCATGGCGGCGATCTGGTCGTTCAAGTAGCGCACCAGCACCGAAGCGTCTGCGGCCTTGAGCCAGTAAGACAGCAACTCAGGCATCGGTGAAATAGCCTGCAAAGCCAAACCCATGTCCACAAAATCAGCCAAGCGGCGTGAGGTGCTCCAGGATTTGTCGGACACTGTCCGGTAGTTTTTGCCGTCGATGATGACCTGTCGATGACAGGCGTCTACCGGTGCCATGCTGGGCCAACCGGAGGGCGTGGGTGCACCTAGAAAGGAGGGAAATTCAAACGGGATGACGTGGGCATGCGTGTCGACCCCGCAGGCGCAATGTGAACGCAATGGGCTACTCAAGGGGCAGCTCAAGACAGCAACGCAACGGCTGTTGAAGTTTGATCCTGGCTCACGGGGGTCATGACGGGTCTCCGGTTCTTTTGATTTGGCGAGCAGTTTAAAAGGCAGTAGTTCATTTATCCAGTCGATTCTTTGAATAAATACAATCCATCCCATGGATATAAAAGCTGTTGACCTGAACTTGCTGGTGGTGTTCGCTGCCATGATGCAACACCGTAGCGTGACTCGGGCTGCCGAGGCCTTGAATTTGAGTCAGCCGGCCATGAGCGCGGCGCTGGCACGGCTGCGGGTTTTGTTGAACGACCCGCTGTTTGTGCGCTCTGGCTGGCAGATGCAGCCCACGCCGCGAGCCCTTGAGCTGGATGAGCCGGTGCGCCACGTGGTTGAGATCATTCGCTCGGATATTCTGCAGCCGCTAACCTTCGATCCGGCCACCGCGCAGCGCAGCTTCACTTTGCTGATGCCGGACATCGGCGAGGTGAATTTTTTGCCGCGCATTTTGGCGTTGCTGGCTGAACAGGCGCCCCATATCGATTTGCGGACCTTGGCTATGCCGCGCCATGCGGCGGCCGGTGCGCTCGAATCCGGTGCGGCCGAACTGGCGATTGGCTACTACCCTGACCTCGAAAAACCTGGATTTTTTAGGCAAAAATTGATTGAAAACAGCCATGTTTGCGTGGTTCGCAAAAGCCATCCGGCGATCGGTTCGCGGATGACGCAGATGCAGTTTTTGGCGGCCTCCCATGCAGTTGTCAAACCCGATGGCCGTGAGCACGTCTTTGAGCAGTTCTTGCAGCAAAAGGGCTTGAAGCGCCGCGTCGTTGTCGAGCTCTCGCACTTCATGAGTCTGTTGCCGATTGTTGAGAGCTCTGATTTGGTGGCCACGGTGCCGCGCGATTTAGCGCAGTTTTTCGTGTCCCACGGAAAAATCAAGATGGTCGAAATACCCATCAAGCCGCCGGTCATCGATGTGCATTTGATTTGGCATCAACGTTTCCAAAAAGACCCCGCACATGTATGGTTGCGCTCTTCGATTCACGAGGTGCTGGGTTGAGCCTATCCACGCCGTGGATGGGTTGTATTTGCTGAATTAACGTTGCAAACAGTACGGAGTGCTCATACGATGCAGCCAATTTAAAAACGAGGCAATGCAATGAAGCAACCCATCTCGCGGACAAGCCCTACTTGTGAGACTTTCACGCGCCGACAGGTTCTGGCGCTTGGCGGGCTGACGCTTTCGCCCTTGAGTTTTGCGCAGCGAACCTACCCGGATCACGCCATGAAAGTCGTTGTACCGAACGCTCCAGGGAGTTCTGTGGACACCATCGGCCGCGTGGTCTGTATCGAGATGGCTCGGCTGCTCGCTCAGCCCATGGTGATGGACAACCGCGCAGGCGCTGCGGGGGCCATCGGTGTCGAGGCGGTGCGCAACGCGCCAGCGGATGGCTACACCTTACTGGTCGGTTCGAGCAGCGCTCTGTCAGTGGCGCCACTGTTGCAAAAAGCAGTAACTTACAACGCCTTGCGAGACTTTGAACTCATCTCATTGATGGCCCTGTTGCCCAACGTGCTGGTCTGCAATACCCAGTTGCCCGTGCAGAACCTTTCGCAATTGATGGCCTACGCTAAGTCCAAAGGCAACGGCTCCAACATGGCATCGGCAGGCGTCGGCTCGGTCAGTCATTTGGCGGGTATGGCGCTGCAAAGTGCCGCAGGATTCAAGTCGCTGCACGTGCCTTACAAGGGCGGTGCCCAAGGCGTGGCCTCGGTGGTATCGGGGGAGACGGATTGGGTGTTGACACCCGCGCCAGCGGCGATGTCCTTGGTGGCGGCTGGTCGTTTGAAATTGTTGGGTCACAGCATGCCGCCGACCAGCCAACCCTTGGGCGCTGTGCCTTCGCTGGGCGCCAGCTTGCCCGGATTTGAATTCGCCAGTTGGATTGGTTTGATGGCACCCAAAGGGGTGCCATCTTCTATTGTCGAACTCCTGTCGAAGACCATGGCGGTGGCGTTACAACGTCCTGAAGTACAAAAGGCGTTTGAGCAGAACGGTGCCGTGTCGCAGGCGTCATCGCCAGAGGGCTTTCGCGCTTACTTGGCGCGGGACATCGACATCAATCGCCGGGCAGTGGCGACCGCGGGTTTGCAGCCAGAGTGAAAATCAGTCTTTCGGCCGGAACGAAATAATCAGCGGCGTGGGCACACGTCCATCGACATCCCGCGGCAGGGTCACGGTGCGAACGATGGCGGTGATGACGGCGTCGTCCCACGCTTTGTTCCCGCTCGATTTAACGAGTCGTTGGCTGGTGATGGTGCCGTCTAAGGTGGTACGGACTTCAACTTCGGCGACCGGGTTGCCGACGATGTCTTCAGTGAAAATCACGTTGGGCTTGACCTTGGCACGGACTTTCCCACCATAGCTGGCCGACGGACCGCTGGACTGCAGTGCCGACCCCTTGGCATCTGGCGTGCCAGTGGCTCCTGCTAGAGCATTCATTCGCGCAAGGTTGTCTTTGCGGAATTTGGCATCGGCTGCAGCTTGCTTTTTGGCGTCTTGCTCTTTCTGTGCTTCCAGTTTTTGCGCTTCAAGCTTGGCTTGTGCGGCGGCTTTTGCTTTGGCCTGTGCGAGAGCTTTATCTTTGAGAATTTTTTCGACCTTGTCGGCTTTTTCTTTCGCCGCTTTGTCCGCTTTCTCAATCAATGCCAGCGCTGTTTTTTTGTCTTCTGCTTCCTTTTTCTTGCGCTCTAAAGCAATGTCTGGGTCTGCTGCCGCTTCGACTTTGGCCGGTGGGGGCGGGGCTGGCGTCGGCACAGGAGCGGGGACTGGCTCGGGCGCTGGCGGCGTAGGGGGTGCTGGAGGCGGGGCTTCCAGCGCCGGTGCAGCTTCTTGTTGCACGTTAGACCACAACTCGGCTTCAAAGGAAATTGTTGGGTCGTTGCTCTTCCAACTCACGCCCCAAGTCAGCGCAGCGGCCAGCAACAGATGGACGATCAGTGCGAATGAAAACGAGCGCACCGCCCCCGGTTCGTCGCGGGGAACGAGGTCGAGGCGGTCGTCAGTGCTGGGCATGGGGGTTCAGCTCAGATCAACTTTATGCAGCAAACTCAATTACCCGTCTGAACCGACAGGCCCACACGTTGGACGCCGGCGCGTTGCAGCGCGTCCATGACCTTGACCACCGTTTCGTATTTGATGGATTTGTCGGCGCTGATCACCACGGGCGTGGCTTGTTCCCCTTGTGGCACAGCCGGCTGCAGCCGCTTCACGGTGCTGCCGACTTCAGTCATGACAATGCTCACGGGCTTGCCACCCGATTCGTTGATTTGAATTTTCTCGTCTTTGTCGATCTGCACTTGGATGGGCTTGGGTGGTTGCCCCGGTGCTTTGCCGACGCGCGGCAGTGCAATCATGCTGGGCGTGATGAGTGGCGCAGTGACCATGAAGATGATGAGCAGCACCAACATCACGTCGATGAAGGGCACCATGTTGATTTCGCTGATGGTACGGCGTCCACGGCCGCGTGAGTTGACTGCTGGCATGTGCTTGTTGACTCGTTATCGCGGTGAGCGTTCAGTGGCCCGAGGCCGATTGCGCGCCTAAATTACGCTGCAAGATGTTGGAGAACTCTTCAATGAAAGTTTCCAATTTGTTGGCGATGCGGTCAATGTCGTGGGCAAAGCGGTTGTAGGCGACGACGGCTGGGATGGCCGCGAACAAGGCAATGGCCGTGGCCACCAGTGCCTCGGCAATGCCGGGGGCGACGGTTGACAACGTGACTTGCTCCAGCGCGGCCAAACCGGTGAAGGCGTGCATGATGCCCCAGACCGTGCCGAACAAACCGACATACGGCGAGACCGAGCCGACCGTGGCAAGGAAGGATAAATTCGACTCGATCCCGTCCATCTCACGCTGGTAGCTGGCGCGCATGGCACGGCGAGCTCCGTCAAGCAGGGCGCCTGGGTCGACCACGCGGCGCTCGCGTAGCTTTTGGTATTCGCGCATGCCACTGGCAAAAATGCGTTCCATAGGGCCAGAGCCGTGCGCGTTTTGGGCGGCGGAGGCGAAGAGTTCGTTCAAGCTGGTGCCAGACCAGAACTCGCGGTCAAACTCATCGTTCAGCGCCGCTACGCGTCGCAGGGAGACGATCTTGCGAAAGATGGCGGACCAACTGGCAATTGAAATGCCCAGCAGCAAGACCACCACGGCTTGCACGACCCAGCTGGCGTGCAAAATTAAACTGACGATCGACATGTCTTGATTCATGAGTGGAGCTCCAGTCTGTCCAAAATGTGCGTGGGGATGCGTGAGGGTTTGAGGCTGCTGGCATCGACCCAGCCGATCCGAATGGTAGCCTCGCACAGCAGCGTTGTCGGCGACTCGGCTGTTGGCTTGTTTTTCAGAAATACCTGTTGGCTGATTATCAAAGAAGCGCGGCCTCTTTCTTGCAGCTTAGCCGTAACAATCAGTTCGTCGTCAAGGCGAGAGGGTTGCAGGTAACGAACGCTGGTTTCGCTGACGATGAACATGCCGCCGGTTTGCTCGCGCAAGATGTGTTGTTCAATGCCGAGAGACCGCAGCCACTCGGTCCGGCTGCGTTCAAAAAACTTCAGGTAGTTGGCATAAAAAACGATGCCGCCGGCGTCGGTGTCTTCCCAATAAACCCTTAGCGGCCACCGAAAGCTAGTTGGATTAACCAAGTACAGCCTCCAGTCGTGATACGGCTTCTTTGAGATGCGCCATCGAGCTGGCGGTCGAGAAACGGATGAACTTGTCGGGCGCGGCCTTACCAAAATCTCGGCCTGGCGCCACTGCAAGGTGCGCGCGCTGCATGAGCTCAAACGCCAAGTCCCAGCTGCCGCCGGTGCCATCGGGCTGGCCGGAGCGAATATTCAACTTCTGTGCTGCTTGTGTGCAATCGGCATAAGCGTAAAAAGCGCCGTCGGGCATGACCGGAACTGTCAAGCCGAGTCGGTTCAGCTCTGGGATGAAGTAGTCGCGTCGGGCTTTGAATTCAGCGCGTCGGCGCTCGTATTCGGCCAAGCTCTCGGGCTCAAAGCAGGCGAGGGCGGCGTGTTGAGCCACCGTGCTGGGGCAGATGAACAGGTTTTGCGCCATGCGTTCAATCACCGGCACCAGCGCTTCCGGCACCACCAGCCAGCCGAGCCGCCAACCAGTCATATTGAAGTACTTGCTGAAGCTGTTGATGCTGATGACGCTCTTGCCCAACTCACCGGGCATGGCCAGTGCACTGCGGCCAAAGTGGTCGTCGTAGCTGAGGCCTAAGTAAATCTCGTCTATCAGGGTGATGCCGCCGCGGCTGTGCACCAAGCTGTGCAAGCGCTGCAACTCGCCAGGCGCGATCGAGGTGCCGGTCGGGTTGGACGGCGATGCGAGCATGACGCCGCGTGTGTCTGGCCCCCACGCTTCTGCCACCTTGTCTGCCGTGAGTTGAAAGCGTTCTGCGGCGGTGGTCGGGATCAGTATGGAACGGCCATCGGCCGCCCCAACAAAATGTTGGTTGCAGGGGTAGCTTGGGTCCGGCATGAGAATTTCGTCGCCGGCCTCAATCAGCGCGAGGCCGGCCAAGTGCAGTGCCGCCGAGGCGCCAGCGGTGATGATGATCCGGCTGGGTGCGACATCTGCCTGAAAGCGCGTGGCATACCAGGCGCTAATTTTTTCGCGCAACGCGGGCAGGCCTGTAGCGGCCGTGTACTGCGTGTGGCCTTGGGCGATGGCGCGTGTAGCGGCTTCTTGCACCAACGGCGGAGCGCTGAAGTCCGGCTCGCCAATGTTCAAAAAAATCATCGGCTGGCTGGTGTTGGCGAATTGCTGCGCCAACTCGGAGGCTGCTTTGGCCACCTCCATCACATAGAAAGGCTCAATGCGTTGGGCACGCTGGGAAATTCGCATGGGTGCGCTTGACTCGCTTGGGTACTTCGTGGGCTGCTTAACGGGCTTTGTCGCTGGCGACTTCCGCTTGGCGCAGGATCGGTGCGAGTTGATTAAGCACCCCATTGACCCACTTGTGGCCGTCGGTGCCGCCAAAGGCTTTGGCCAGTTCGATGCATTCGTTGATCACGACACGCCAAGGCACGTCTGGGCATTGCTTGAATTCGTAGGCGCCAATCCACAAAATGGCGTGCTCCACCGGGGAGATCTCGTTCATCTTGCGGTCGAGCACGGGCAAGATCAATTCGTCGAGGCCCACAGCACCTTCAATGCAGCCGTGGAGTAGGGCGTCGTAATGCATCGAGTCGGCTTTGTGAAAACCAACCAGATCACGCGTGAAGGCGTCGATGGAGGCGGCTTCGTTGCCACCCACCAGAAATTGGTAGAGCGCTTGCAAGGCGAACTCGCGGGCGCGGGTTCGGGCTGATTTGTCGGCGGCTTTTTTAACGCCTGTGTCGGTCAGACCGGTGCGAGTCTGTGGAGGGCGTTTGGGTGCGGTAGTCATGTTTTACTTTTAGGAAATTGCGTCGAGCAGATTGGCCATTTCAATAGCGACACGAGCTGCGTCGCGGCCTTTTTCGACTTGCCGGGCTTCAGCTTGGGCCACATTCTCAGTGGTCAAAATCGCATTGGCGATAGGAATTTGATAGTCCAGCGCCAAGCGCGTCACGGCAGCGCCACTTTCGTTGGCGACCAGCTCAAAGTGGTAGGTCTCGCCGCGGATGATGCACCCCAAGGCGATCAATGCGTCATAGTTTTCAGTTTCCGCCATAGCTTGCAAGGCCACCGGTATTTCCAGCGCACCGGGCACGGTGACATGGTGAATGTTGGCGGGGTCAACGCCATGCAACTGCAACTCTGCAATGCACGCCGTTGCCAGCGTATGGGTGATGCTCTCGTTGAATCGCGCCTGCACGATGCCGATAGACAGTTGTTGTCCGTTGAGCTGGCCGACTTGGCCTTTGTCTGCGTCAAACATGATGGTTGTCCTTCGGTGATGGTTGGTTTCGAAAGGTTTTGACGCGGTTCGTCAGTCCTTGTTGATGTAGCCGACGATCTCAAGCCCGTAACCGGCCATGCTCGGCATGCGACGTGGGTTGCCCAGCAGCTTCATTTTGCTGACGCCGCATTCACGCAGAATTTGTGCGCCTATGCCGTAGGAGCGCAAGTCCATGCGGCCGCGTGTTGGGGCATGGCTGGCTTCGGCTGTTCCTTCAAACTGGGCCAGCAGTTGCGCCCCGCTTTCACCGCAATTGAGCAGTACCACGACGCCTTTGCCTTCGTCGGCAATGTGTTGGAGGCTTTGATCTAGGCTCCAGGAATGCATAGTCCGGCCGACTTCCAGTGCATCAAAGACAGACAGCGGCTCGTGCACGCGGGCGGCCACGGTTTCTTCGGATTTCCAACTGCCTTTGACCAGCGCCAGATGCACGCCTTGGCTGGGCTTGTCTTTGAAAGCGTGGGCGGTGAATTCGCCAAAGGCGGTTTGCAGCGTTCGGGTGCCAACGGTTTCAATCAGGGATTCATGCCGGCTGCGGTGTTCGATCAGGTCGGCGATGGTGCCAATTTTGAGACCGTGTTCAGCTGCAAACAGAAGCAAGTCGGGCAGCCTGGCCATGGTGCCATCGTCGTTCATGATCTCGCAGATCACGGATGCTGGCGTGCAACCGGCCATGCCGGCGAGGTCGCAACCGGCTTCGGTGTGACCGGCGCGCATCAATACACCGCCGTCAACCGCTTGCAGCGGGAAGATGTGGCCGGGTTGCACCAAGTCATCGACCTTGGCTTTTTTTGCCACCGCAGCTTCGACGGTGCGCGAACGGTCAGCCGCCGAAATGCCGGTGGTCACGCCTTCAGCGGCTTCAATCGAGACGGTGAAGGCGGTGCCTTTTTTGTCACCATTGCGCAGAGCCATGGGTGGCAGTTGCAGTCGCTCGCAGCGTTCTTTGGTCAGCGTCAGGCAAATCAGGCCGCGACCAAAGCGCGCCATGAAGTTGATTGCTTCAGGCGTGACGTGGTCGGCAGCCAGCACCAAGTCTCCTTCGTTTTCGCGGTCTTCTTCGTCAATCAAAATAACGATCTTGCCGGCAGCCATGTCGGCAACGATGTCTTCAACTGTAGAAATGGCAACTGTCATGTTCAAGGCTTTCTGGTGTCTTGGAGCATGCGCTCCACGTAACGTGCGATCAGGTCGATTTCCAGGTTCACCTGGGCGTCCTGCTTAAGGTGTCCCAGTGCCGTGTTCTCGACGGTGTGGGGAATGAGGTTGATGCTGATCTCGCAACCCGCGCTCTGGTCGCCAGGGCCGGCGAGGTCGGTCACGCGGTTGACGGTCAGGCTGACCCCATTGACCGTGATCGAGCCTTTGTAGGCGAGGTATTTGCTAATGCCGGCGGGCGATTGAATCCGCAACTCCCAGCTTTCACCCACCTGCGCGAAATGTGTGACGCGGCCGATGCCGTCGACATGCCCCGAGACGATGTGTCCACCCAACCGGTCGTTGGCGCGCAGGGCTTTTTCAAGATTGATGGGGCCGAGCTCTGCGAGGCCGCAAGTCTTGTTCAGCGATTCCGCTGAAATGTCGATGGTGAATTGGTTGTGGGCAGCGTCTAGCGTGGTGGCCGTCATGCAGGCGCCGTTGAGCGCAATGCTGTCGCCGAGACCGACGTCGTTCAGGTAAGCCGATGGCGTTTCGATGGTGAGTCGCTTGCCATGGTCCAAAGAGCTGCCCAGGCTATGGATAGCGACGATGCGCCCCACGCCGGTGATGATTCCGGTAAACATGCAGTATTTTGGCAGGGAAATGGCCACTATCGCGAAGCTTTGACGCGAAGGCCCTAAATCATTCTGTTGAGAAAGGCCGACAAAAGCTAAAAAGTGCCGCGCCCTTCAGCCCGGGCGACCAGCCGCAGATCGGGTCCGATGCGGTCTGCTGAGATGAATTCCAGTGGTACTGCGCCGGTCAAGGATTCCAGCGCCGGCAAGGCCATCATGCCTTGGCCAGGGCCCAGCAACTTGGGCGCGAGGTAGAGTAAAAATTCATCGACCAAGCCCTCGCGTACCAGGGAACCATTGAGTTTGAAGCCAGCCTCTACGTGCAGTTCATTGATTTGGCGCAGGCCAAGGTCACACATCACGGCTGCCAAGTCGACCTTGCCGCCAGCGCCAGGCAGGCTGATGACGCTGGCGCCGCGGCTTTGCAGTGCTTGAGTTTTGGCTGCATCGCTGCTGGCGGTATAAATCCACACTTGGCCATCAGGTTTGAAAATCCGCGCATCAAGCGGCGTTTGAAGGTGGCTGTCGATGATGATGCGATGCGGTTGGCGGGGGGTCTTGACCAGTCGCACATCCAAGCTCGGGTCGTCTTGCAGCAAGGTGCCTATGCCGGTGAGCACCGCCGATGCGCGAGCGCGCCAAGCGTGGCCGTCTGTCCTGGCCTCGATGGAGGTGATCCACTGACTATGCCCGTTGGTCAACGCGGTAGTGCCGTCTAATGATGCGGCCATTTTCATCCGCACCCAAGGCGTTTGACGCAGCATGCGGCTGAAAAATCCGATGTTCAATTCGCGTGAGGACTCAGCGCCGGGGCCGGCCTCGACGCGGATGCCAGCCGCCCGGAGCCGTTCAAAACCTTGGCCCGAGACCAGCGGATTCGGGTCGGCGATGGACGCCACCACTTTGGCAATGCCGGCGGCTATCAATGCATCGCAACAGGGGCCGGTTCGGCCTTGGTGCGAGCAAGGTTCCAGCGTGACGTAGGCTGTGGCGCCCGTTACGGCATGACCCCGATTCGTGGCATCGCGCAGAGCCATGACTTCTGCGTGGGCGCTGCCTACCGCTTGGGTTTGACCTTGGCCGATCACGTCGCCAGCAGGGGAAACTAAGACGCAGCCGACAGCTGGATTCGGTGAGGTTTGGTTTTGCGCTTGCTTGGCAAGCTGAAGGGCGAGGTTTATCACGTCCCTGAGTTTAGCGTTCGTGGTACTTGCTAAAAGTAGCTATAAATATTTAATTTTAATTGGTTATTCCGTTAACTATTGTTACTATTTGCAGCATGTTTAGACGTGCAATTGGTTTGACGCTGGTGGAACTCATGATGGTGTTGGCAATGATGGCTGTGGTCACATCGCTGGCGGTCCCCAGTTTTCGCAGCTTGTGGGTCAAGCGTTCAGTCCTCATGGCCGCCGAGGCTTTGCTGGGCGATTTGCGTTATGCCCGCTCGGAAGCGCTTAAACGGCTCAGGCCCGTGTTGGTGTGCCAATCATCTAATGGCGATTCATGCACACGAGATGGTGCGGCTTGGGCTGATGGCTGGCTCGTGTTCATTGACAGCAATGGAAATGCACAGGTTGACGGCGACAACCCTGATGGTCCGGCAGAAGCTCTGTTGCGGATTCAGTCGGGATTGCCCGCACTGGCGTCTATCGCCAGCAATGTGTCGACTGGCCACAGCATCGCTTACCAAGCCACCGGTTCCGCTAAATCTGCTGCGCAGACGATTATCTTCACCCCGGCAGGTACTGAGTTGCCGGACAGCATCCGGTCGCTGTGTATTTCCTTGCAAGGCCGCGCGCGTGTGGGGCTTGCCGGAGCTACTTCATGCAGTTGATAAGGCCCGCGATCAAGCCCAAGGCAAAGGGCTTCATGTTGATTGAGGTACTGGTGTCTATCGCGTTGTCGGCTGTGGCGCTGCTCGCGCTGGCCAGCCTGAATGCAGCCGCTTTGCGTTATACCAAGATGAGTCAGTACCGCGCTGTGGCGACGCAATTGGCCAGCGACATAGGCGAGCGCATGCGGGCGAATAAAGGTAGCGCTGCTGCTGAAGGGGCGGTGGCCGAAGGCTTTTGGGCTGGCGACTATGACTACGTCACCAGTTTTGCCGGGCAGTCGGCGACCCTGAGTGCACCCGGGCCACGCTGCCATACGGCTTTGAGCGTTTGTAGCACCCGCGAGTTGGCCGATCTGGATCTGGCGCAGTGGCGTTTTCAGGCTCGCAGTTTGTTGCCTGAAGGCTCGGTGTTTGTGCTGCGTCAAACCACGGCCGTCGCGGCCGATGTGTGGATCGCTTGGCGCGACCCCCTGGTTGCTAGCCGGGATGAAGCGCCTGCACGCGCCAACGAATGCCCAAACGGCATGGCGGTCAGCGACCTGAGCATTCGCTGTCTTTATTTCAGAGTCAACTTGTGAGGCACAGCAAACCTAGCCAAGGCGGTGTGGCCTTGATTGAAATGTTGGTGGCGTTGGTCATTGGCATGGTGGTCGTGGGTGCCGTGCTGGCCACTTACCTCAGCACCGGGCAGACGGGACGGCTGCAGTCTGCATTGGCGCAAATGGATGAAGACGCGCAGATTGGGTTGCGCATTTTGTCTAGTGACTTGCTGATGGCCGGTTATGCGGCCCCCGTCAGCAGGGATGAAGAGACGTCGGTGCTGGCCAAAACATACAACGGAAGGCCAGTGTTTGGGTGTGATCGAGGTTTCCAAACCGCACTTGTCAACACGCCCGCCGAATGCGGCGGCAGCGTCAATTCGCCAGCCATCGAAATCGCTTATGAAGCCGACGTGTACAACTCAGTGGTCACCGAGGGCAAGCCCTCGGACTGCCTTGGTAACAGCTTTCAGGAGGGGGCTTCCGGCATCACTTACAACCGCTATCGGGCTAACAGCGGTGCCTTGCAGTGCACCGGTCCAAAGGGAAACGCTGCCCCCCTGGTGGACAACGTCGAGCGCTTGCAGTTCTGGTACGGCGAAGCCGACAGCGCTGATCTACGCAAGTTGGTTCGCTACGTGACCGCGTCAGTGGTGCAGGATTTCAATCGGGTGCTGAGTGTGCGTGTGTGTTTGCTCATCAATAGCGCAGAGGCCGTGATCACGCCGGAAGACGATGCGTTCAGGTTTTATCTCGATTGTGAACTGGCACCTAAAGAGTCTACTGACGGTCATCTGCGTCGGGCGTATTTCGGCACCACGGCATTGCGCAACAAGATGCCGTTTTGAGCGAAACCAACCTTCCCCCCGTCGAGTTGAGGCGCAACGTTGCAAGCTGCCGCGGGCGAACCGCCGCACAAAGTGCTTTACAAAGAGCGTTGCAAAAGGGCGCCTCCCTGATCATCGTTCTGATCATGCTGGGGGTGATTGCCCTGACATCGGCTGCGACGCTGCGCAACGCGAGCTCGAACGAGCGGGTTAGCAACAACTTCCGAATGCACGCGTTAGCGTTGCAATATGCCGAGGCTGGGTTGCGTTACTGCGAGACGCAGATGACACTGGCTGACGCCTCGAGAATCAATGCCTTCAAAGAATCGAAGCTGTTCGTGAGTTCTGGATCGGCCATGGCTGCCTGGCGCAAGCGGGGCACATGGTCGGCCGGTTCATCAGTCGCACGGACGACTGTGCCTGCGACATTCGTTGTGTCCTCTGAGAGTGCTTTCAAGCCGGGCAAGCTGCCCGACTGCGTGGCTGAAAAGCAAACCTTGGACAATGGCGCCGTCTACGTGATCACGGCTCGTGGTTTTAGTTCGGACTACACGGCAGACGCCCGCGGTTTCTCGGTGACGGGGTCAGTGGTCTGGTTGCAAACCTTGCTGAGCATTCAGGAGTCACTGGTGGCTGACCGTACTTGGCGCCGCATCCTCAATCCACCTATTTATTGAGAGGAAGACGCGCCATGTTCTCCACCCCAGTTGCTACTTTACGTTTTATCCTTTGCCCGGCCTCTCGGTCTACGCATGGATTCAGTCTGATCGAGCTGTTGGTGGTGTTGGTCATCATGGGCATCGTGTCGGCGATTGCATTGCCCAGCTACACGCAGCACGTGCAACGTGGACACCGGGCGGAAGCGATCGCCGCCTTGCTGGAGGCCCAGCACTTCATGGAGCGCTATTACAGTGCACAAGGACGCTACGACGGCTCGGCTGAAGCCCTCAGCAAAAAGCCTAATTTACCACTGCGCTTGCAGGGAATTCCTGTCGGATCAGTTGCGCTTTATCAGCTTAAGTTGAAAGCTGCGACTGTCAATTCATATGAACTCATTGCGCAACCCGTGGGCGAGATGGCAAACGATAAATGTGGCGCTTTGACCCTCAATCAGACGGGATTGAAGGGACTGACCGGCAGCGATCTCAGTGTGTCTGACTGTTGGCGGTGAGCACAGGTAAATCGTTTGAAAAAATCAAAGTTCAGCGCTGGACTTCGTCAACCAGCGTTTTGAAATCGTCAATGTCCTCGAAACTGCGGTACACACTGGCAAAGCGCACATAGGCTACTTTGTCGAGTTTCTTGAGCTCTCGCATGACGAGTTCGCCCAAGCGCGTTGACGGCACTTCGCGAAGACCCAGGTTGAGGAGCTTCTCCTCAATCCGCTCAATCGCCGAGTCCACCTGCTCGGTGCTCACCGGACGCTTTCGCAGCGCTAAGTTCATGGATTCGAGGATTTTGCCGCGCTTGTATTCAATGCGCCGGCCATCTTTTTTGACGATGGCCGGGAAGTTGACATCCGGACGCTCGTAGGTGGTGAAGCGTTTTTCACAGGCACCGCACTGACGGCGGCGACGAATGAAATCGGCATCTTCGGACACCCGTGTCTCGACGACTTGGGTGTCTAAATTTCCACAGAACGGGCACTTCACCGCACGGTCCTGGCTGCGGCTTAGCCGTAGACCGGGAAACGGCTGGTCAAGGCGTGGACCTTGGTACGAACCGCGTCGATGTTGGCCGCATCACGCGGGTTGTCTAGCACGTCAGCGATCAGGTTGGCCGTCATGCGGGCCTCTTCGTCTTTGAAGCCGCGCGTGGTCATGGCCGGGGTACCGATGCGCACGCCGCTGGTGACCATGGGCTTTTCAGGATCGTTCGGGATGGCGTTCTTGTTGATCGTCATATGGGCGTTGCCCAGCACCGCCTCGGCTTCTTTGCCGGTGATGCCTTTGGCCCGCAAATCGACCAGCATGACGTGGCTTTCGGTGCGACCACTGACGATGCGCAAGCCGCGTTCGATCAGCGTTTCCGCGACGATGCGGGCGTTGGTGATGACTTGCTGCTGGTAGACCTTGAACTCAGGTGCCATGGCTTCTTTGAACGCGACGGCCTTGGCGGCGATGACGTGCATGAGCGGTCCGCCTTGCAGACCTGGGAAGATGGCGCTATTGATGGCTTTTTCGTGCTCAGCCTTCATCAAGATGATGCCGCCACGCGGGCCGCGCAGGCTCTTGTGGGTGGTCGATGTCACAACGTCGGCGTAAGGCACCGGGTTCGGGTAGACGCCAGCGGCGATCAAACCAGCATAGTGTGCCATGTCGACCATGAAAATAGCGCCGACATCTTTGGCGACTTTGGCGAAGCGGGCAAAGTCGATACCCAGCGAATAGGCCGAGGCGCCCGCAATGATCAGCTTGGGCTTCGACTCATGTGCCTTGCGCTCCATGGCGTCGTAGTCGATCTCTTCTTTGGCGTTGAGACCATAGCTGACAACGTTGAACCACTTGCCGCTGATGTTGAGTGGCATGCCGTGGGTCAGGTGACCACCTTCGGCCAAGCTCATGCCCATGATGGTGTCGCCAGGCTTGAGGAAAGCCAAGAAAACGGCTTCGTTGGCGGAAGCGCCGCAATGCGGTTGCACGTTGGCTGCGTCCGCGCCAAAAATCAGTTTGATCCGATCAATCGCAAGTTGTTCGGCGACGTCCACATGTTCGCAACCGCCGTAGTAGCGGCGGCCTGGGTAGCCTTCGGCGTATTTGTTGGTGAGCTGCGAGCCTTGCGCGGCCATGACGGCCGGGGAAGCGTAGTTTTCACTTGCGATCAGCTCAATGTGCTGCTCTTGGCGGGCGTTTTCAGCCTGGATGGCAGCCCACAGTTCAGGGTCAGTTTGTTCAACGAGAATATGGCGGTGGTACATGGCAGTCCTAGAGACGGTGTTCCTTGTCCTCACATTCCACAAAGGAAGAGGTACAAGGGCTGCCCAGGCGAACGGCTGAACGCTCTTGGTTAAATGACCTCAGAACGGTGCGCTTCCCAGTGGTGTCCCACGTCAGCTAGTGCAGCTATATCAGCATGCCCAGCCTATCGCCAGTTGCGCACGAGGTAGTGTAGCTGAAGGTTCCTTATCAGCTACGAAGCAAGGCAACGCTCTGCGAGCCATTCGCTCCGCGCGGTGTTGCCGGGATGGGGGCTAATGGGAACGTCACTGGAATGCCAACTGGGGCTGTCTGGTTTTCAAAGGGCTGGCGCTTGCCGCTGGCCACGGCTTGCAGTCGAGCGTGCTCGGCCATGACTTTGCCGACATAGCCGCCATCGTCTTCCATGTTGGCTGCACCAACGTAAAACTTCAGGCCGCCTTCTACCGAACCGGCACGTGAGATGCATTCCTCAAGTACTTTGACGCCGACACGCAGGTTGGTCACTGGGTCAAATGCGGCGAATTTGCCTCCGAAAAGCGCATATTTGTCATGGTGGATGCCCGTCATCACTTGCATGAGACCTTGGGCGCCGACCGGGCTTTGGGCAAATGGGTTGAAGCCCGACTCGATCGCCATGATCGCCAGAATCAGGGTCGGGTCCAACTTGGACTTATCGCCGATTTGGAACGCGTGTGCAACCAAAACGCTCAGAGGCTCAGGTGCGACGCCATACTTCTTGCTCAGCCAATAAGCCACGGCCGCCTGTTTAGTGGGCAAGTCCTTGGGGTTGGCGGCGGTCGCGCGGTCGACGGCGCCCAGCTCGGTGAAACCCATTGTGGCTTCTTGCCGTGCCAGCAGCAGCGCCATCAGGCGGCTCTCGCCAGCTTCACGCAAGTCGGGGCGAGCTGTCAGGGTGATCATCACGAAGACCAAGGCCAGACCCAGCATCGCAAAGCTGTTGTGGCTGATGTTAAAAAAACCTTCGGCAATGTCTCGAGCGACATTGCGGGCACTGTTGTGTGTATTGAGCAAGCACTGTTGCAGGCTTGACTTAAATTGCACTGTCATGGAACTCCTTTCGACGCTTCCGGCTTGGGGCCAGTTGCTAGGATTGGGTCACCAACAAGCCAAGCTTTGTTGCTTGAGGAAGTGTCTTGTTGGGCGGGCTGTAGGCGGCAGCTTTGAATTGACCCTGTGTTTTAAGCAGAGTTGGGCGGATTCTAGGGGGTTGTTAAATAACCTGTCAATCATAATTAACTACTTTGTTATTCTATTTGGTTTTGAAGAATGGTGTTTAAAGCTGCATTCAATGGATCTCTCCACTGGAATTTGGATGCCGATTTAGGCACTCTCCGGTCATGAGCTGCAAGAGCTTTAAAGGGGCTTGCCAAAAAACAGCGAAAATAGCGGTTACGCTTTATTTTTGAAGCTTTTCACTGCGCGCAGACTTTGGCCTTCAAGTGCTTCATTTTGTTGGCTGCTTGAGTCTTTTTTGCCCGCTCTTTACCCTTTGGTCTATCCATGACGCCCGCTGCTGAAATGACATTCGACAAGCCAGTCAGCGTCGCGCTCCACTTCTTTTTATCAAGCATTTACCATGTCTAACTCTTCCAAAGCCGACTCTTCCGCTGCTAAATCAACTCAGGCGAAGGGCGCTGACTCACCTACATTGGATGCAATGACAGGAGGTGCTTTTTCGGCGCCGACATCCGGTGAGCGTGCTGCCCGTATTCGCGAATGGCTGGGCACGAACCCAAGCGCCGACCAGCTGGCTGATGTCTACAAAGAACTGTCGAACCGAGACAAAGGTGCTGCCAAGCTCTTGAAAGAAAAGCTCGACGACCTCAAACGCACCAAGGGCCAGGAAGCGGTTGCCGCCGAATGGGCTGACAAAGCCCAGTCGCTGTTGGCGCTGCCAAAACTGAATTTGGCTGATGCCCTGGCTTGGCAGCGCGACGCAGCCAAGGCCGGTGCACCGCTGTCGCGCGAGCCGCTGGCCAGCCTGAAAGTGCAACTCGCCGATCGCGTTAAGACCATTGAAGACTTGCAGCACCGGACGCAGGTACAGCGCGAAGCCGCTGTGCTGATTGCCCAGCGCACCGAAGTCTTGTCGACTAAACCGTGGCGCGACGCGCAGACGGTGTGGGAGACTCTGCGTGCCGATGTCGCTCATTGGCAAGACCAAGCCAACGAAATCACCCAAGACCCAATTTGGGCCAGCGTTGATGCGAAATTTCCACCTTTGTTGGATGCCTCGCGCGCTCAGTTTTTAGCTATGTGGGAGGCTTTTCAGAGCGCTTTGTCTATCGCCGTGGCGGCTTCTGAAGACCCGGCGGCGCCATTGCCAGCGGTGCCTGTGTGGGCTGACGAATTGCGCTCAGCGCGCGGCATCAGCTCGGCCGCGGCCACGCCAACGGGCGACAAACCGGCCCGTGCGCCCAAGGTCAAGTTGGACCCCGCCGTGCTGGCTGATTTGCGGGCTAAGGCTGCCGCTGCTGTGCAAGAAGCACTGACGAAGCTTGAGACTGAAGTGGCTGAAGGCCATGGTAAGTCCACGCCCAAGGCTGCTGCAGACTTGCGCAACGCGCTGAAGGAAAACATCCGTCACATAGACAGCGCGCTCGAAGCTGCGTCCCATGCCGCGTTAACCGCTGCGGGTGAACTGGAAGGCTGGCAGCGTTGGCGCGCCGACCAAATCCGCGAAGACTTGGTCGAAAAAGCCGAAGCGCTGGTTGCAAAGCCGATGGGCGGTCGCAAGCAGCAAGAAGCCTTGCGCGCCATGCGTGAGCAGTGGAAAACCAGCGATCAAGGCGGCACACCCAATCATGCGCTTTGGAAGCGTTTTGACGACGCTTGCAACGAGTCCCACAAAGTGGTCGAAGCCTGGCTGGAAAAAACCAAAGAACAGACTGAAACCACCAAGGCTCAACGTCGGGTGCTGATTGACGAAGTACTGGCTTGGGCTGAGGCCAACAAGACCAACACCGACTGGAAGCACCACATCCGCAGCTTGAACGGATTTGTCACCAAATGGCGTGAAGCCGGCCACCTGAGCGAAAAAACCTTTGCTGACATTCAGCCAGTCTGGAAAGCGGCCATGGACGTGGCTGATGCGCCGCTGACCGCCGCCCGCAACGACAGCTTGGCTCGACGCCGCGCCATGATTGAAGAGGCGCAGGCCTTGGGTGCCGAGCCGCAATTGCGTATTGATGCTGTCAAAGCGGTGCAACAGCGCTGGCAGCATGAGGCCCAACAAGTACCCATCGAGCGCAAGCAAGAGCAAAAGCTCTGGGATGCTTTCCGCAAACCGATTGACGATGCCTTCCAGCGTAAAACTGCCGAGCGTGAAAAAGCAGCGGGTGCCTTGGGCGAGTTTGATCGCATGGTGGTCGATGCTTCGAAAGCCGTGGCTGAGGCCACCGCCAGTGGCGACGCGCAAAAAATTCACGCTGCCGCCAAAGCGCTTGAGGCCGTGGTGCGTGGCCAAGTGCCTGTGGTTGCTCCTGTGGTCGCAGCGCCCACGGTTGCTGTTACCGCTTCTGCCGAAGCCGTTGTCTCCGCTGATGCTGCAGAGCCCGTGACCAGCGCCGCTGAAGAAACGCCTGTTACCGGTGAAATGCAAGCAAGCACCGAAGTCGCCGAAGCAGATGCCGCCGTTCAGTCAGAAGCCGCTGAAGAGACCGCTGCCGAAGAATCTTCAACCGAAGTCGAAGCTGAAGCTGAACCCGCTCCAGCGCCGGTCGTTGTCAAAGCTGCGCCTAAGCCCGTGGTGGCCATGCGCGGCGATGACCGTCCAGGCAATCGAAAGGCCGAGCCGGCAGCGGCTGGCCGCGGTGGCAAGTTTGGTGATCGCAAAGACCCCCGCGCCGGCGGCAAAGATGCGCGGCCACGCACCGGGATGGAAAACAAGTTCGAACCACTCCGTGATGAGCGCGGCGGCCGAGGTGATCGCGGTGACCGCTTCAGCGAGCGTCCAGCGTTTGAGGAGCGCGGTCCGCGCTTGGGCGATGCCGCCTTCCGTGCCCAGCGTGAAGCTTTCGAAACAGCTAATTCAGCCCTCAAAAAGCTCGCTGAGCAGGCTCATGGCGAGGTCTTGACGCACTTGATTTCGGCCTGGGAAAAGCGCGATCCAGATCAGTTGCCGACAGGGCAAGATCTGGGCAAGCAGGTACCAGCCGCTGTACGCACGCGTTGGGTTCAAGCACTCACTGCACCTGCCGCCGGCGATTCGGCTGAAGCGTTGTTGCGGATGGAAATCGCGACAGAACTGCCCACACCCGCCGAGCACATCAGCGCGCGCCGCATGTTGCAGCTGCAGTTGTTAACCCGTCGCAATGCACCTGCTCCGCACGAAACGTGGGCTGAAGACATGGCTAAAGTCTTCGCCAGTCCTTACGATGCGGCGCAAACACGCCGCGTGCAAAACGTGCTCAAGGCGCTGCTGAAGCGTTGAAGAACTGCGCGAACAGCGGCAGCAGTTCAGGGAACTCTTGCGCAAAACGCCTTCGGTTAACAAAGTAAGCCTCGGACGCCACGGCGAAAAATTCAGCTGGGGTGGTCGCTGCGTAAGCGTCGAGCCAAGGGGGCTCGGCGCCGAAGCGTTCGGCCATCGTTAACTGCGTTTGAAAACGTGCGTAGCTGGCCTGCATAGTGACGCGCCAGTTTTCCCATACGACCCTCGAGGGCAGGGGTGGGCAGCCATCTGCTTTGCCGCTGCGCATGTCGAGCTTGTGCACAAACTCATGGATCACGACGTTGTAGCCGGTTTGAGCTGAGTCGCCAGAGGCGACGACGTCAGCCCAGCTGAGCGTGACTGGTCCATGGTGCATAGTTTCACCGGTCAAGGTTTCCTTATAGTGGTGCACCACACCAGCGTCATCCACCACTTCGCGGCTAGCCAGCATGGCGCCGGGATGCACCACAATGCCCTTGAAGTCGTCGTACCAATTTAGGCCAAGGTGCAGCACTGGTAAGCAAGCTTGAGCCGCAATCGCCACTGCAATTGCGTCATTGATGTGCAAGCCGTTGGCGCCGCTGAATTCTTTGTCTGCCAAAAACTTGCTGACCATTGCACGCAACTGCGCCGGATCGTTGTCTGAATCAGCCGTGAGAAACGGGTAGTCGCGCAGCGTGCTCAACCACAGAGGGTCAGGAAGGGCAGGCTGGTTTTCCTTGGCCAATCCAATGTGTCGCAGGAGTTTATGCAGCCAAGTCAGCATACAGACTATGTCTGGCTTGGACTAGACACTCAACTGCAAGCGTTGCAGGCCGGCGTGCGTCAGCCGCAAAACCTCAGCCCGAGGTGGTGAGGCGGCAGTATCCCAATCGCTCAGTACGACGCGGCGCTGGCTACCGCCCAGTTCGTGTTGGCTGGGCTGGTGGGTGTGGCCATGGATCAGCGTGTTGGCTCCAGCTGCCTTCAGCCACAGCTTGGCAGCGTTTTTATCGACGTCTGCATAAGTTTGGCCAGACTGCTTGCGCGCCTCACTTTGGGCCCGTAGACCGCGGGCGATGCTTTGTCGTTCAGTCAGCGGTTTGGCTAAAAAAATGTCTTGCCAGGCGTTGCTGCGCACTTGCTGGCGAAACTGTAGGTACTCGGTGTCGTCTACGCACAGCGCATCACCATGTGAGAGCAAAAACCGTTGATCCGCAAAGCACAAGACGGTCGGGTCATTGAGTAGCGACGCATGGCACAGATCCATCAAGCGCCGACCAACCAGAAAGTCGCGGTTGCCATGCATGAAGAAAAGCGCCAGTCGGCCACCCGCTGCGGCCATCACCTGAACGCAGAGGGCTTCAAAACTCTCTGCGTGCGAGAAGTTCAAATTCACCAGATCATCGCCAACCCAGACTTCAAATAAGTCGCCCAAGATGAACACGGCATCTGCGGGTGTTGACTCTAGGTAACGCTGCCAAACCTTGAAGGTTGAGGGCTCCTCAGCGGTCAGGTGCAGGTCTGAAATGAAATCGACTGTGCCCCAGGCAGCGGGAGCTTGCAGCTCAGCGATCTGGGGCACAGTCATGTTTCTGCGATCAAGTTTTAGCGGTCGTACTCAAGGCGACGACCGCACCGCAAGTCGGTGGTTTTGATCAAGCCACCGCCACGGCTTTTTCGATGATCACGTCAGTCTGTGGCACGTCGTCATGAAAGCCTTTGCGGCCGGTTTTGACGGCTGCTATTTTGTCAACGATCTCGTTACCCGACACCACCTTGGCGAACACGGCATAGCCCCAACCTGAAGCGCTCGGTGCGGTGTGGTTCAAAAAGTCGTTGTTTGAGACATTGATGAAAAACTGCGAGCTGGCCGAGTGTGGCGCGCTGGTCCGTGCCATCGCGACTGTGTAGTGGTTGTTTTTCAGGCCGTTGTTTGCTTCGTTTTCGATTTCACCGTCGGTCGGTTTTTGTTTCATACCGACTTCGAAACCGCCGCCTTGGGCCATGAAGCCAGGGATCACGCGGTGAAACACCGTGTTGTCGTAATGGCCTTTGTTGACGTAAGACAAAAAGTTGGCGACCGACTTAGGGGCCTTGTCTTGCTCGAGTTCGAGGGTGATTACGCCGTAATCGGCAATGTGGAGTTCGACTTTTGGGTTGCTCATGATGAAGTTTATTTAATCAAAGTTACAGATTTTATAAGAACTGGTGTCTTGGGGACATCGCTGGTGAAAGGTCCGCCTGCGCCCGTGGGCACGGACTTGATTTTGTTGACAACGTCCATGCCGCTGACCACCTTGCCAAACACGGTGTACCCAAAGAGCTGGGGCGCGTTCAGCAACTTGGAGCGCGGTGTGTTTTCGTAAATTTGACCTTGGTATTCAAAGCGCGGCACTGGATCTCCCGGCGGGATCAGTGTTGGATTCAAAAAGTCGTTGTCTTTGACGTTGATGAAAAACTGCGCGGTGGCGGAATGCGGGTCACTTGTGCGGGCCATGGCCAAGGTGCCGATGGTGTTTTTGTCGCCGCCTTTGGCAAGTGCTTCCTGGCCTTCATGCCGCACCGGAGGGCGGCTTGGCTTCTCGGCATACTTGGCGTCAAAACCGCCGCCTTGCACCATGAAGTTGTTGATGACGCGGTGAAAAATCGTACCGTCGTAATGCTTGTCTTTGACGTACTGTAAAAAGTTTTCAACTGTTTTGGGGGCTTTGTCGGGATAAACCTCGACCACAAAATCCCCTTCACTGGTGGCAAATTTCACGCGCGGCGCTACATCAGCCCAAGCGATCTGCGATCCACTCAAAGCCAAGAGGACGGTCAATGTCACGGTCTTGAATGTGCGGCGGTGAAGGAAAATAGTTTGTGAATTCATCTTAAAAGTGATCACTCAAAAAGTGCGATTTGAATGTGAGATTTCAACAGGTCAAGGTTTGATGTCAGGGCCAAACATCGTGCGAATCAGCGCCAGCTTGGGCTGAATCGTGGTCTTATTCGGCTCGAGCTGTAAGGCTTTGCTGTAGGACTGGCTGGCCAGTTTGATGTAGACATCACCTAGGTTTTCGTGGGCGGTGGCGTAGCTCGGATTTGTGCGTATGGCCATTTCCAAGGCGCTGCGAGCCTGCTCAAATTGGTTGTTCGCCGCGTATAAAACGGCCAAATTATTGTACGGTTCCGGCAGCTCCGGGTAGTCTTGGGTGAGCGTCACAAAGAGGCTGATCGCGTCGGCCGACTTGCCCATGTCGCTGAGGATTACCCCCTTGATGAAGCGCATTTGTGGATCCTTGGGCTTGCCCTCCAAATACGACTCAGCCTTGACGAGTGCTTCTGCCAGTTGTTTGGCGCTGACCAGCTTGGTGACTTTGGTGTAGTCATCGATGTACGGTGCTAAGGGCGTTGCGTAGACTTGGGCGCGAACGGTCAAGGGGAAAAAGGCGCCGACCAAGGCACTGCCCATCAAAATAATGAAGGCGAATTTTCGAAGGGTGTCTACGGAAGTTTGCATGGTTTGGTGTTGGGTAGCGGTCAGAACTCATTGTCAGCGTGTCTGATGGCTCGCCTATACTGAAAAAAGATTGTAGCGGGCAGGTATAGTCTGCACTCGCCACTTTGCTCTCCCTGCTTCCCACCCCCAGCTTTCTTTCCCATTCATGAGCCTTCGCATTTACAACACGCTGTCGCGTGACGTGGAAGAATTTTTGCCGCTGGTGCCTGGCCGCGTGCGTATGTACGTTTGCGGTATGACTATTTACGATCTTTGTCATATCGGTCACGCCCGCATGATGATGGCGTTTGACGTGGTTCAGCGGTGGCTGCGCGCCAGTGGCTACCAAGTCACTTATGTGCGCAACATCACCGACATTGACGACAAAATCATCAAGCGCGCCGTCGAGCGTGGCATCAGCATTCGCGCTCTGACTGACGAGATGATTCTTGCCATGCATCAAGACATTGGCGCCCTTGGCATTGAGTCGCCTACGCTAGAACCACGCGCCACCGAGTACGTGCCTCAAATGCTGGCGATGATATCGACCCTAGAAGCCAAAGGCTTGGCTTATCAAGCCAGTAGCGGCGACGTCAACTATGCAGTCCGCAAATTTCCTAGCTACGGCAAGTTGTCCGGTAAGTCACTCGACGAACTGCGCGCGGGCGAGCGTGTTGCCGTACTCGACGGCAAGCAAGACCCACTCGACTTTGTGCTCTGGAAGTCTGCCAAAGAAAGTGAACCCGAAGACGCCAAATGGGACGCCACCGCTTTGGGTTTTCCTTATGGAAAAGGTCGACCCGGTTGGCATATTGAGTGCTCGGCCATGAGCTGCCAGACGCTGGGCGAGAGCTTTGACATACATGGTGGTGGTGCTGATTTGCAGTTCCCTCACCACGAAAACGAAATCGCCCAAAGCGAAGGCGCTAACGGCAAGCCGTTGGCGCGCTTCTGGGTGCACAACGGTTTTGTCCGGGTCGACAACGAAAAAATGTCGAAATCCCTCGGCAACTTTTTCACCATCCGCGACGTGCTGGCGCAGTACGACGCTGAGACCGTTCGCTTCTTTATCATCCGCGCCCACTACCGCAGTGCTCTGAATTACAGCGACGTGCATCTTGATGATGCGCGCAACTCGCTCAAGCGGCTCTATACCGCTTTGGATTTGGTGGCCCCTGCAGCGGTGGAGATTGATTGGGCTGAGCCCTATTCGGCGCGTTTCAAAGCAGCCATGGACGAAGACTTCGGTACGCCAGAAGCGATAGCCGTGTTGTTTGATTTGGCCGGGGACGTTAACCGTACGGGCTCTGCGCAGCTGTCGGGACGGCTCAAAGCCTTGGGCGCTTGCCTTGGCTTGTTGCAAGGCTCTCCCGCCGCTTTTCTGAAAGCCGGTGCGGCGCTGGACGACGCGACCATTCAAGGCTTGATCGCCGAACGCGCTGCTGCCAAGCGGGCCAAAGACTTTGCCGGTGCTGACCGTATCCGACAGAGCTTGCTTGCGCGCGGTATCCTGCTCAAAGATTCGCCAAGCGGCACCACCTGGGAGGTCAAAGCGTGAAAATTTTGGCAAAGACCGGCCCTGGGGCTGTCCAAATCGTTCACACTGACGAGCCCGCCATGACGGTGCCGGCTTACTGGGCCGAGGCCTGCAAACATCTGGTCAAAAAAGACCGTGTGATGAAGCGGCTGATTCCTCAATTTGGTGAGATTGGGCTGCAGTCGCGCGGCGATGCTTTTGGCACTTTGGCGCGCAGCATTGTCGGCCAGCAGATCTCCGTGAAAGCGGCTCAAAGTGTCTGGCATCGATTTGAAGTGCTGCCAAAAAAAATGACGCCCGCCAATGTGCTAAAACTTAAAATCGACGACATGCGAGCGGCGGGGCTGAGCGCTCGCAAGGTTGAATATTTGGTTGATTTGGCGCTGCACTTTGACGCGGGATCAGTGCATGTCAAAAATTGGGAGACGATGGATGACGAGGCCATCATTGCCGAGTTGATCGCGATTCGTGGCATTGGCCGCTGGACCGCCGAGATGCTGCTGATTTTTCACCTGATGCGGCCGAACGTGTTGCCGCTCGACGATGTGGGCTTGATCAACGGCATTAGCAAGAGTTATTTTTCTGGCGAATCAGTCAGCCGCAGCGACGCCCGTGAGGTGGCTGGCGCTTGGGCGCCGTTTTGTACTGTGGCAACTTGGTATATTTGGCGCTCACTCGACCCCTTACCGGTCGCGTACTGATTTGACGATATTGAATGTGCCGGCCTTGTGCCCGCTAATGGATCCCCTAGACATAAAGGAGCAAGGTCATGCGTAAAAAAACCTTCCTCGATTTCGAGCAACCGATTGCGGATCTCGAAGGCAAAATCGAAGAACTGCGCTATGTGCAGACTGAATCTGCGGTCGATATTTCAGACGAAATCGACCAGCTTGCCAAGAAGAGCCAGCAGCTCACCAAAGATATTTACAGCGACCTCACGCCGTGGCAGATCACCAAGATCGCGCGCCATGCCGAGCGTCCATATACGTTGGACTACATCAACGAAATTTTCACGGACTTCGTTGAAATGCATGGCGACCGTCACTTTTCTGATGACCTCAGCATCGTCGGGGGTCTTGCCCGTTTCAACGGCCACGCCTGCATGGTGCTCGGTCAGCAAAAAGGCCGCGACACCAAAGAACGCGGTCTGCGTAATTTCGGCATGAGCAAGCCGGAAGGTTATCGCAAGGCTTTGCGTTTGATGAAAACCGCCGAAAAATTCAAATTGCCGGTGTTCACTTTTGTTGACACGCCTGGCGCTTACCCAGGCATTGATGCCGAAGAACGCGGTCAGTCTGAGGCTATCGGCCGCAACATCTTTGAGATGGCGCAACTGGAAGTACCCATCATCACCACCATCATTGGCGAGGGTGGCTCCGGTGGCGCACTGGCCATTTCGGTGGCCGACCAAGTGGTCATGTTGCAATATTCCATCTACTCGGTCATCAGCCCGGAAGGGTGCGCCTCGATTCTCTGGAAAACCTCGGACAAAGCCGAAGTCGCCGCCGAAGCCCTTGGTATCACGGCGCATCGGCTTAAAGCCATGGGTGTGATCGACAAAATTGTTAACGAACCTGTTGGCGGCGCGCACCGCGACCACAAACAAATGGCGGCTTTTTTGAAACGCGCTTTGAACGACGCCTTCCGCCAAGTCAGCGACCTAAAGGTCAAAGAGCTGCTGGACCGTCGCTACGATCGTCTGCAAAGCTATGGCCGTTTCACCGACACCAAAGCCGAAGCCCGTTAAGCCGACGCCTGCATTGGAGAATCCGGCGCAAGTGGCACTGGCGGCCTTTGCCGGTTCAACGGATTCAGTTTTAGCGCTTCCGCTGGCTATCGCTTACAGCGGCGGTGCCGACTCCACTGCGCTTTTGCATGCTGCATTTGCACTCCGGCCGGGGCAGATCAGGGCGGTTCATATTCACCACGGGCTACAAACCGCAGCCGATGAATTTGAGGCTAATTGCCGGGCTGTGTGTGCGCAGCTGAATGTGCCGCTGCACGTTGCCAAAGTGAACGCCAAGCACCAGCCCGGCGAAAGCCCCGAAGACGCCGCCCGCAAGGCGCGGTACACGGGTTTGGCCGACGCAGCGCGCGTGTTTGGCGTGAGCCAAGTGCTGCTCGGCCAGCACGCAGACGACCAAGTTGAAACCATCTTGCTGGCTTTGAGTCGGGGCGCTGGCTTGGCTGGTTTGTCGGCGATGCCGGCTGTTTTTGAGCGCCATGGGGTGCAGTTTTTTCGTCCTTTGCTCGACGTGCCCGGTGCCAGTTTGCGTGACTGGCTGACACAAGCAGGCCACGCCTTTGTAGACGACCCCAGCAACAGCGACGAGCGTTACACCCGCAACCGCATTCGCGCCCGTCTGTTGCCGGCGTTGGCTCAAGTTTTCCCGCAGTTTCGACAAACCTTTGCGCGCAGCGCTGGCCATGCGGCTCAATCTCAGGTTTTGTTAGACGAAGTCGCCGCGCAAGACTTGCTGCTAGTGGGCTGTCCGCCCGCCATCAAAGCGCTGCAGGCGCTGTCGCGACCGCGTCAGGCCAACGTGCTGCGTCACTGGCTTCTGCAGTGCCACCAAGTCCGGCCCAGTACGGCACAACTGGCGCAACTGCTGGACCAAGTGGCTGCCTGCACCACCCGGGGTCACCATATTCATTTGAAGGTGGCCAACGGCCATGTGCGACGTGACGTTAGCCGTTTGCAGTGGTTGAGCCCGATATAATCATCCGCTTTGCCGGGCTTCCGGCACATCTCTTTTAATTCCTTCGCCACTTTTTTTGACTGACTTTTTGCAATGGCTTTGATCGTTCATAAATACGGCGGCACATCAATGGGCTCGACCGAGCGCATTCGAAACGTCGCCAAACGCGTGGCCAAATGGGCCCGCGCCGGCCACCAGATTGTGGTGGTGCCAAGCGCCATGAGCGGCGAAACCAATCGCCTGCTCGGCTTGGCCAAAGAGCTCTCACCCACTAAGCAAGACGACGCTTACGCTCGCGAGCTCGACGCGCTGGCCGCCACTGGCGAGCAAGCTTCAAGCGCCTTACTGGCCATTGCCTTGCAGGCCGAGGGCATGCCCGCTGTGAGCTACGCCGGCTGGCAAGTCACCATCAAGACCAACAGCGCCTTCACCAAGGCTCGCATCGAGTCGATTGACGACAAGCGCGTGCGTGCTGATTTGGACGCTGGCAAGGTTGTGATCATCACTGGGTTCCAAGGCGTCGACGACGGCGGCAACGTCACGACGCTCGGCCGTGGCGGTTCAGACACTTCGGCGGTAGCCATTGCGGCCGCCTTGAAGGCGAAGGAATGCCTGATTTACACCGATGTCGATGGTGTTTACACCACCGACCCGCGCGTGGTCCCCGAAGCCCGCCGCCTCGCCACGGTGAGCTTTGAAGAAATGCTGGAGATGGCCTCCATGGGCTCCAAGGTTCTGCAGATTCGCTCGGTCGAATTTGCCGGCAAATACAAGGTGCCGCTGCGCGT